>NZ_JBFTQH010000009.1:0-178287 GCF_056398905.1 Rhizobium sp. 01T417
CCTTGTCCCTTGTCCACCTCATCCAGCAACACATTGGCCAGAAGTGGCGACAGCGGCCCACCCTGCGGCGTGCCTCGGGTCCGCTTGAGGACCACACCCCCATCAACAATGTCGGCGTTCAGATAGGCCCGTACCAAGCGGATCACGCCGGGATCGGGGATTTTCTTGCGCAGACGGTCGATCAGGATGTCATGGTCAACCCTGGAGGACTTGCAGGAGCGCCTGTTGGATCAGACGGTCCAGCACCGTGGGGATGCCAAGCTCGCGCTCGCCGCCCCCTGGYTTCGGGATCATCACSCGACGCACCGGCTGTGGCCGATACGTCCCCTCCCGCAGGCTGTCGCGGATGGCAGGCCATGCGTAGCATTGCGGCCGTCTGGTCAATGTCCAGACCATCCGCGCCCGCCGCGCCTTTGTTGGCCCGCACCTGCTTCCACGCCCGCAGAAGGTTCTCTCGCCGAAGGGCCACCTCAAGCAGCCCCGCGCCTGTGTCGTTCCCAATCCTCGGCGGGGGCTCGGCTTCGTCGCGACCGGAGCTCCGGCGGGCTTCACCCGCTTGCCTCTCCGATCGCCCGGACACTTCCGGCATCTGACGCATGGCCTTGCTCATCCTTGGAGGAACTTCACTCTCTCTCGTTCGGACCTTCGTTCGCGCCTATGCGCTCCCTACTACCGCCTCCGCTGACGTCTCACTCCGGCTCGACACCGTCGCCCTTTCAGGCGCAAGGCGAGATCTCCCCATATGTGGACGGCTCCCACTTGCAAGGGTTTTTACAGATAATTTTGATCGGATCGCTTCCTCCCCACGGTTGGTCACCCTGCCGCAGTTGCGCTTCACTTCGCTCGCTGTGACCAGCTTGCGGTGGGACTTCCACCCACAAGAATGCGCCCATGCTGGGCGCACAACAAAAGAGCCCGGCATCAGCCGGGCTCTTAAGTACTTGGCGCTCAGCTTAGTTGAGGCGGCTCTTGACCTGACCGACCGCGTCGCTGAAGAGTTCGGACCGAACCTTCGTGTCGGCCTTCTTTGCCAGAACATTTTCGGCAGCAGCGATTGCCAGATCGACGGCAGCGGAACGCACCGCCTTCATCGCATCGGCTTCCGCCTGCTTGATCTTCTGCTCGGAAACCGTCGTGCGGTTTGCGACGAATTCTTCCGTCTTCTTCTTGGCTTCGGCGGTCAGCATTTCGGCCTCGCGCTCGGCTGCAGCAACGATGTGTGCAGCTTCAGCTTCGGCTTCCTTACGCTTGCGCTGATATTCGGCCAGCAGGTGCTGGGCTTCCTCGCGCAGGCGCTTGGCTTCCGAGAGCTCGTTGCGGATCTGATCGGCGCGGTCGTCCAGCGACTTGGCCATCATGCCCGGAACCTTGAGGTAAACAACCAGCGCCAGGAACAGGACAAGGCCGACAAATGCGAAGAATGTTGCGTCGAATGCAAATTCCATCGATCAAGCCCCCTTCTTGATATCAGCGACTGCGGCGGCAACATCTGCCTTTGCCGAGGTGCCGATCAGCTGCTCTACAACAGCCGTTGCTGTTTCTTCGGCGATGGTGCCGACGTCAGCGAATGCCTTCGCCTTAATGTCTGCGATGCGACCTTCGGCAGCCTTGAGCTTTTCGGCCAGACCTGCTTCCACGGCCTTGCGGTCGGCTTCCGCCTTCAGCTTGGCAGCGTCGCGGGCGGCTGTGCCGATCGCGTTCGACTTGGCGCGCGCGGCGGCCAATTCGGCTTCGTAAGCGGCAACATCGGCGTCCGCTTCCGCCTTCAGGCGGCCTGCCTCATCGAGGTCCTGCGAGATGCGGTTGTGACGCTGCTCGAGGATATTGCCGATGCGCGGCGCGATGACCTTTTGCATGAGCACGAAGAAGACGACAAACGTAATTGCCAGCCAAAGCAGCTGCGAAGCGTAGGTCGTCGAATCGAAAGGCGGAAACACGCCGCCTCCATGATGCTCGGCTGGTACGCCGGTCTCGGTGTGGACATCGCCTGCTGCCGGGGCGGCATGCGTGTCTGTACCGGTTGCTGCACCAGTTTCTGCGGTTCCCGCCGGGGCCTCTTCGGCGTAAGCCGGGGTCACAAAAAACATGCTCACCTCCAGGTGTACTGCAAATGCAAAGGATCACGGCATGCGAACTGCAGGCCGTGATCCTTCAATGCGCCTATATTAAACGGCGAAGAGCAGGAGGAGAGCGACGAGCAGCGAGAAGATGCCCAGAGCTTCCGTAACGGCGAAGCCGAAAACCAGACGGCCGAACTGGCTGTCAGCAGCAGACGGGTTGCGCAGAGCGCCGGACAGGTAGCTGCCGAAGATGTTGCCGAGGCCGAGAGCCGTACCGGCCATACCAAAGCAAGCCAGACCTGCACCGATGAACTTTGCTGCTTCCGCTTCCATGTTGAACTCCTTTGAAATGGTTGTGTTGCGGCGAAATTGACTGACGCCGGAGGGACGTCAATGTCGGTATCCCTTAGTGGCCACCCGGATGGATCGCGTCATTGAGGTACATGCATGTCAGCACCGCAAAGACGTAAGCCTGGAGGAAGGCGACGAGGAACTCGAGACCGGTCAGGGCGACCGTCATAATCAGGGGAAGAACGGCTCCACCAACACCGACCGCACCCAGCGCTCCAAGCGAGGCAACGAAGCCTGCGAACACCTTCAGGGTGATGTGACCAGCCAGCATATTGGCGAAAAGACGAACAGAGAGCGAAATCGGGCGGGACAGGAAGGAAATGATTTCGATCGAAACAACAAGGGGCAGAAGAATGCCAGGAACGCCTTGCGGGACAAAAACATTCAGGAAGTGGAAGCCGTGCTTATAAAAGCCGTAGACGAGAACCGTGCCGATAACGAGCAGCGCTAGCGCGAAGGTGACGATGATCTGGCTGGTGACCGTAAAGAAGTACGGGAACATGCCGAGCAGGTTTGCCGTCAACACGAACATGAAGAGCGAGAAGACCAATGGGAAGAACTTCATCCCCTTGGATCCGGCGCCTTCCTTCAGCATGTTGGCGATGAACTCGTAGGACATCTCCGCAACCGACTGTGAGCGGCCCGGCACGATCGCCCGGTTGGACGTCGAGAAATACAGGAAGCCGGCGGCAACGGCAGCGGACGCCACCATGAAGAGCGATGCATTCGTAAACGAGAAATCAATTCCGCCGACTTCGATCGGCACAATCTTCTGGATCAGGAACTGATGGGTCGGATCGTTAGACACCGCTTGTTCTCTCTATCTTTAGCCCGCGCGAGACGGGATTATTGCACTGGATCGAACGCCGGAGAGCGCCCTGCCCTATTTTCCGCCATCCTGGCGCTCGGTAGGATCCGGTTTTGCAACCTTCCCCGCAGCGCGCAGAACGTTCAATACGCCGGCACAAAACCCAAGAAGAAGAAGAACGATCAATCCCCAAGGCGCCGTGCCGACAAAACGGTCGAGGAGATAGCCAAGAACGGCGCCTACGACGATAGCGGAGATGAACTCGCTCGAAAGCTTCATCGCCTGGGCATAACCTTTGCGGCTTGCCTCGGCGCTGGCTTCGATAGCCTCTTCCTTCCCCGCTTCTACGCGCTTGGTTGCGAGTTTCGCTTCCAATTGCGCACGGCGCTTCTCAAGACTTTCCTCGCGGTCTTCCGCCATGGTGCTCTCCTCCGCCAGCCGCTGTCCGCGATCCCGCTACCCCGGTTTTCCGGACAACGACCCCAAGGTTTGAGAACCTTTCGGCCCGTTTTGAAGTCGCGCGCAACATAGTTTTAGCAAAAAGCATAGTCAAGGCGTGAGCGGTGGATGTCCAGCCATAAAATAGGCGATAAAAAACATGGGCTTAGGCCGATCTTGGCGCACTTATCCAAAATCGACCGAAAGAATCCGCTTTCCTGTGCTGCCAAGAGACGCAAAATCGCGTCAGGATTGGCTTTTTCCTCAGCTCCAACCGCCGCCATAGGTGCGATAGAAGACGTGCAGGCCGATGCGGCCGACCTTTTCCATGGTCTTTGCCCATTTCGGACGAACATAGACGGCATGGTAGTGCGTGGCGGAGCCAACCTGCGGGAGCCAGATCTTGCCGGCGGTGACCGCCATCGCGAGTTCGCGGGCGATTCTCCAGTGATACTGCGAGTTCACCCGGTCCTTGATGTTGTCGCAGGCAAAGGAGAACTGGCATCGGTTGCGCCAATCCTCGTTCTGGTAGACGACGCCGCAGATCGTCTTCGGGTAGGCCGGATTGCGGACGCGATTGAGAATGACCTGCGCGACGGCGGCCTGCCCCTTCACCGTTTCGCCACGCGCTTCGAAATAGATGCCGGATGCCAGGCACTGCTGCTCGGCCGCCGAAAACACCGAGGGCGCCAAGATGCTTGCGGCCCAGGCGTGATCCCGCGGGCCGATCTGCGGCACGAAGCGGCCGTCGTCGGCCTTGTCGGTGAGAATCGAATCGAACGGCGACTGACGGGAGTAGTCGGGAGCGGACGGCGCATAGGCCGTCGCCAGCACGTCAGCCTTTGCGTTGGTCACGAGACCAGCCAGCATGGGCGAGACGCCGCGGTCCGGCTTGGGCGGTTCCTTCTTATAGAAATTGGTCGCGATCTGGATTTCCTTGCCCTTGATCTTCGGCTTCACGAAGGCGGATTTGTCCTTCAGGTCGAAGGTGGGCTGAAAGAGCAGGCCCGTTCGCTGGAGAATGGACCCGGCGGAAAAGTCCTTCGGCGGCTGCACCGTTTCGACAGCAACGACGCGGCCTTTCTTGGCCGGGCGATTGACGCGGTCCTCGTCCGACGTCGCCTCGTGTCCCTTGTCCTTCGCCATGAATGCGACCTTGCGGCCGTCGGGCAAAACCATGCCGGCCCCGGCAGCAATCGTGCCCGTGACTACGGGATCGGCAAAGGTCAGCTCAGCCTGATGGATCGAACCTGCCGGCGAATTGGTTAGAACCATGCGCCAGTTTTCCCTACCCTGGTCGAGGCCGGCAAGCAGAGCCGCGAGGTCGGCATGCGACGCCATCGTCGGTGACATCAGCCACCCGCAAACGCCGAAGAGCGCGGGTGAACTCCAATTTTGAAGCAAGAGGCGCAGCTTGCCACGGGAAGGGCTATTTCGACGCAACGCGAGACTCCGGCATGAGACGCATGAACATGCCGTTGAAAATGTCTCATTAACCTTGATGCTTGGTTAATGCCGAGGCCCTCCTGAGACGAAAGATTAGCGCGAGGGAAAATAAAAAAGCCCGGCGGATCGCCGGGCTTTTTAGAAGCGCATTTGCTCTTCTAGATAATGACGTGCGAGCCGAGTTCCACCACGCGGTTTGCCGGCAGGCGGAAATAGTCCGACGGATTGGCCGCGGCATTGGCAAGCGCGATATAAAGACGGTCCTGCCAATAAGGCATGCCGGACTTCGCATCGGGAACGAGCTTGCGGCGGCCGAGGTAGAATGAGGTCGACATGATGTCGAACTTCAGGCCGGTCTTGCGCAACGTCGCCAAGGCCTGCGAGACGTTCTGCGACTCCATGAAGCCGAACATGAGCTCGACGCGCGAGAACCGCTCCGAGATCTGCTCGACCTTGTAGCGATCGGCGCTCGCAACGCGCGGCTTGTTGATGGTGCGGATCGTGAGGATCACGTTCTTGTCGTGCAGAACGTGATTGTGCTTCAGATTGTGCAGCAAGGCCGCGGGCGCCGATTCCGGATCGCTCGTCAGGAAGATCGCGGTACCGGGTACCTGGGCGGGCGAATGATCGCTCTTGCGCTCGATCGAGCTGACAAAAGAGGCGAGCGGGATATCGGTGTGGCGCGTCTTCTCCATCAGGAGGGCCGTGCCGCGACGCCAGGTCCACATGAGGATCGTAAAGGCGGTCGCCATCAGGATCGGAATGTAACCGCCGTCGTGGATCTTCAGCAGGTTTGCACCCAAGAAGATCATTTCCAGGCAGAGCAGCGGGGCAAGCGCCAACGTGGCGACCGGAATCGACCAGTTCCATCGCGCGCGCACGAACTCGAAGGCCATGATCGAAGTGACGACCATCGCGCCCGTAACCGAGATGCCGTAGGCAATGGCCAGCGCGTCCGACGTCTTGAAGCTGATGACGAGGAAGATGACGCCGACGAACAGCAACGCATTAACGGAGGGCAAGAAGATCTGCCCGGTATTCGTCTCCGAGGTGAAGAGGATTTCCATGCGTGGCAGGAAGCCGAGGTTGATGCCCTGGCGGACGAGCGAGAAGGCACCGGTGATGACCGCCTGGCTGGCAATGATGGTGGCCGCGGTCGCGAGAATGACGGCCGGCAGCAGCGCCCATTGCGGAAAGGCCAGGAAGAACGGATCGGACACGGCCGCGGGATTGCCGAGCACTAGAGCGCCCTGCCCCAGATAGTTCAGTGTCAATGCCGGGAAAACCAGCACAAACCATGCCCACTGGATCGGCCGGCGACCAAAGTGCCCGAGATCGGCATAAAGCGCTTCGGCACCGGTCACGCTTAGGAAGACCGCGCCAAGCACGACCACGCCGTAGAACCCCTCATGCAGCAGGAAGCTAACGGCATAGTAAGGGTTGAAAGCGGCAAGGATGCCAAAATCATCCGAGATGTGAGAAATGCCGGCGGCCGCCATCACGATGAACCAGAGCGCCATGATCGGCCCGAAAAAGCGGGCGACGGCCCCGGTCCCTCGAGACTGGACGACAAATAGCAGAGCCAGGATGAAGACCGAGATCGGTACGATGTAACTCGTCAGAGTTGGAGCCACGAGCTTCAGACCTTCGACAGCCGATAGCACTGAGAGAGCCGGCGTGATCATCGCGTCGCCGAGGAACAGCGCCGCGCCGACCAGGCCAAGCAACATCAGTAGCGCGGTATGTCCATTTGCCGTCTTCATCAGCAACGCCAGCAGGGAAAGCGTGCCGCCTTCGCCTTCGTTGTCCGCGCGCAGCAGGAAGAGCACGTACTTGATGGTGACGATAATGGTCAGGGTCCAGATCATCAGCGAGATGAGGCTGATCACCTCGAAGCGGGTGAGGCCGTCGACCATGACGGGCTTAAGGGCTTCGCGGAACGCGTACAGCGGGCTGGTACCGATATCGCCGTAGACGACGCCAATGGAGCCGAGCGCAAGGTAGGCCAGCTTGCGCGGCTTCATGTGTCGTTCGTGTGTATGGCTACCTTCGTGCATGAAATGAAAACAGGCTCTTCAGAGCCAGCCTTTCCATCGGAAAAAGAAGAAGGGAATAACGGCGGACAGCACCATTAGCCCAATCGAAAACGGATATCCGTGGGCATAGTGCAGTTCCGGCATAAACTCGAAATTCATACCGTAGATGGAGGCGACTAGCGTCGGCGGCAAGAACACCACGGACGCGATCGAAAATATCTTGATGATCGAGTTCTGCTCGATGTTGATCAGGCCGAGCGAGGCGTCGAGCAGGAACGTGATGTTGCCGGCGATGAAGGAGGCATGCTCGTTGAGCGACTGGATGTCGCGCGAGACCGTTTTGCACAGTTCCTTGGTGTCGCGATCCTGCTGAACTGCCGGGATGGTGAAGAAAAAGGTCATGAGGCGTGACAACGAGGCGAGGCTGTCCCTGACCTTGCTCACGATGCGATGATGGCCCGCAATGTCCCGGAGCTTCTCTTCCAGATAGTTCGACGGCTTGCGCACCTTCCTGGCGCGATCGCCGAAGACATGCGTCGACAGGATGTCGATGCGGGCAACGGACTGCTCCAGTATCTCGGCAGTGCGATCGATGATCGTTTCGAAAAGCTTTGCCAGCAATGCGGCACCGCTGCGCCATTGCTGCGGCACGCGGTGGAGCGCGGCAATGAAGAGAGCAAAGGATTTGGGCTGCGCGTAGCGGATCGTGACCAACCGCTTGCCGGCGAGGATGAATGCCACGTCGGTCAGCGTCGGTGCATCTGTCTCGGCTTTCCAGACGAGGGAAGCGGTCATGAAGACGGCATCGTTTTCGACGTAGAGACGGGCTGACGGCTCGATGTCCTTGAGATCGTCTCGCGTCGGAACCTCGATGCCGAGAGCTTTCTCAACGAAAAGCTCCTCTTCGCGCGAAGGCTCGATCAGGTCGATCCACATCACATCGTCGCGTAACGTACCTCGCGACAGGTCGCCAACGTCAACCGACTCGCAATTGGAACAGTAGGCCGTGATCACCGATTGGGCCTCCGGCAATCCGGGCTTGTTGCGCGCATCGCTGTTTTCATCGAAAGCCCTTCCACGGCGCGCCGCCTGCGAGAGCGCGCGGGATGCAAGTTCCCGATCTTAATGAAAGCGATTGAAGAAAGTTCATACGACTCCTGGCACATCCGGCAACCGCCAGGATATGCAACGTGCTCAACCGCATCGCAGTCACCAATCCTTCGACCAAGATAACTCCGACCATGCAGCTAACCGCCCCGGCGGGGTGGCCATCATCGAGCATTCGCAAAAAAACCGCCTCATGGCGACGGCGCGCCATATGACGGAAAGCTGCGAAAGAATCAAGACATCTTACGCTTACTGCGCCGTTTCACCACATTTCCTCCGCAATTGGGAGTCTAGCGGCAGCGGAGCATTTCACTCGAAAACAATCTCCGGTGCGGCCCGCTGCGGCTGCCCGCCGAGCTGCTGCCAGACCTTGGTCGCGATGTCGCGATAGATGCCGGCAACAATGCCGTTCGGCTCCGTCGCGACAAGCGGCGTGCCGGCGTCGGACGTCTCACGAATGTTCATCGTAAGCGGCACTTCACCGAGGAAAGGAACGCCGATTCGCTCGGCTTCCTTGCGAGCCCCGCCATGACCAAAGATATCGTAGCGGGTACCGGTATCGGGCGCGATGAAATAGCTCATGTTCTCAACGATGCCGAGCACGGGGACCTCGACCTTCTTGAACATGTTCAAGCCCTTGCGAGCATCGACGAGGGCGAGATCCTGCGGCGTCGAAACGATGACGGCGCCCGCCAGCGGCACCTGCTGTGCCATCGTCAACTGCGCATCGCCGGTGCCGGGCGGCATATCAACGACAAGCACGTCCAGTTCGCCCCAGGCCACCTCACGCAGCATTTGCATCAATGCCGATTGCACCATGGGGCCACGCCAGATCATGGCGGTCTCCTCATCGACGAGGAAGCCCATCGACATGACCTTGAGCCCGTAATTCTCCATCGGGTTGATGATGCGCCCATCGATTTGGGTGGGGCGGCCGGAAATCTTCAGCAGCCGCGGCATCGAGGGGCCGTAGATATCGGCGTCGAGAATGCCGACACGCAAGCCATTTGCCTGGAGGCCGAGCGCAAGATTGACGGCCGTCGTGGACTTTCCAACGCCCCCCTTGCCGGAGGCGACGGCGATGATCGCGCCGATACCGGGAACGCCGAGCTTGCCGGCGCGCGGCTGCTGTTGCGGGGCGTGCGCAGGGCCATGATGGTCATGCCCGGCCTGCGGCTGCGGGCGCGAGACCGGCGCCGAGCCGGAACCGGCCTTCTTGTCTGCCGTCAGCGCAACCAGCGCTCCCTTGACGCCCGGCATTTCCTTGATGACCCGTTCGGCAGCCAGACGAAGCGGCTCGAGCTCCTTTGCCTGATCGGCCGGAACGGTGATGGAAAAATAGACTTTGCCGTCGGAAATGAAGACATCAGACACCATACCGAGCTCGACGATATCATGCTCGAGATCGGGGCCGCGTACGGTCTTCAGCGTTTCGAGAACCTGTTCCTTGGTGACGCCCGTCATTCCATCCTCACTGCCTGTGTTTGGCATTCTAGATAGAGGAGCGCCGCCTCTTCGCCAAACAAAATCGGCGATCGGGACCGCATTTGAGGAGGCGAGGCTCACCGGAAGGCCACTATGTCCACCAAGTCCGCCGGGCTTTCGCCCTGATGGTCACAACAGCCTTCCAGGATAGCGAGCTAAGCCTTGCGAACTAGAGCAAGCGTCACAAATGGCCAGCGAAAAATGCCCATGGGAAGAGCAAGCGTGAGGGATGCCGGCGGCGGCGTGTTCTAAAGGCAACAACCGCCGCCGACGCCCTACGCCCGAGGTTGGGCCTGTGGCATCGGCTGGCGGTATGCAGGCCGCGCCGTTTATCCGGCGTCGTGCCAGGTCCCCTCTGGACCGCTGAATGTAAGCAAGCAGAAAACATGCCAATTGGCAAACCGCCAGCAATGCCGGCGCGGCATGGCGCCGGGGTCGTCGGAATTGGCGAGAAATTGGGCGCAAATGATCGGCAAGCCCACAATTTGCGCAACGCTTACTTTATGAGACCGATCCGCAGCGCCTTGGCGACTGCCTGCGTCCGGTTTGCCGTATCCAGCTTTTTTGTCGCGCGGTTCAGGTAGTGGTTCACCGTATGCTCGGACAGGGTGAGGATTTCGGCAATCTCCACACTGGTCTTGCCAGCCGCGGTCCAGTTCAGACAATCGATCTCCCGATCGGTCAAGGTATCGGTGACGCAGTTGTCATGGTTGCGGATCTCCGCCAACCGGTCGAAGACGTGGATGGAGATATAGTGGAGTTCGCGCATTTCTTCTGCGGTGAATGCCTCGCGATCGCCTGAGAATGAAATGGCGCCACGACCGCCTGAGGGCTCGTGGGTTGGAAAATAGGCGCAACGCATCATGCGAAAGCGTTCGAAAAGTGCCTTGACGATGCCCGCCTTCCCGTCGGGGCGATCCAGTTTCGCTTGCGACACGTCATTGAAGAAGGGCGTTGTCGAAGTCCGAAGCCTCTTCATGACCGGGCTATTGGCCACAAGCCCCTCGTGGTCGTAGGCAGCCAGAAGTTCCACCGGCCAGCTCGAGATGACCGTGCTGCTCTGCAGGTCCCGTGCTGTCACGGAAGGAAGATTGAAAACCATAAAGGCCCGCGCCCGATAGGCTTCCGTTACCTTCTTCATGAAGCGGAAAATATCGAACTGCGTTTTCAGTCCGGCGATCTCGCTAACGTGTACGTCCACGGAAGATCCTGGCTGCGATGAAGTCATTTACTTGTTCAACTCAAAAAAAGATGGAAGCCTGATGGGCGGCGACGCCTCCGCGCCGTCCCTAGTTTGTATCGCCGGTGACGATCTACCAGCACATACACCCCAAGACGGGGGATTGACGAGCATCA
This sequence comes from Rhizobium sp. 01T417, assembly GCF_056398905.1. Lineage (NCBI taxonomy): Bacteria > Pseudomonadati > Pseudomonadota > Alphaproteobacteria > Hyphomicrobiales > Rhizobiaceae > Rhizobium > Rhizobium sp. 01T417. Next base: position 11,088 of record NZ_JBFTQH010000009.1, read on the forward strand.
ATTGTGACGATTCGTCAGAAAATCTCAATATTGTGCTTTAGGCCAAGCCGGCCGTCAGCAGTTCAGCGACGCGGACCAAGCCCGATGCGCATCGCCTCCATGATCCGTTCAGCCGACTGCTGGATCGGAGCCGCCCATTCCGAAAGCCTTTCCATAGTGAGCCTGTAAGCCGGACCAGTCACGGAAACGCCGCCAACAAGCGACTGAGTTTCTGACCAGATCGGCGCAGCAATACAGCGAATCCCGACCTCGTGCTCCTCACGGTCGAAGGCATGGCCCTGCTCCCGTATCTGCTCGATCTCAGCAAGAAGCGACTCGGCCGTATGGGTGTTTGCCGTGAACCGATGGAAGGAGAGGTCCGCCACCAAGGCCCTGACCCGCTCTCTGGGCAGGATGGAAAGGGCCGCCTTGCCGACGCCGGTGCAATAGACCGGTGAGGCGTTACCAATCTGCGAATACATTCTGACGGGCTGCTGCCCTTCGAACTTGTCGAGGTAGATGATCGAGGTGCCGCGCAGCACGCCGAGATGGACCGTTTCACCAGTCAAATTCTGGAGAGCCTTAAGATGTGGCTCCGCAACCAGACGAAACTCGTTGCGCGCCCAACTGCGAGACGCGAAGTCCAAAAGCCGTAAGCCCGGCGAGTATCTGCCCTCCGCATCGATCTCGAGCAGGCCCTCCTCCACGAGATGGCTGAGTTGGCGGTGGACCGTACCACGCGGCTGATCGGCAACTGCCAGTATATCCGTGAAGCGCATGGGACCGTCGGCGTGGGTCACCAGGTCGAGAAGGACCATCAGCTTGCCGAGGGTGCCCGTGTCGCGCCTCTCGGGCGCACTCCCTTTTGCCGCACTCATTGTTGCCCCAAACGCCTTGACAGAAATGCCAGGGTAGTCGGATAATTCCACATAGTCAAATTAAGTTCCAAATAATAGAACAACCGAAAGCCGGGAGGAAATAGTGACGGGTATTGTTGCGCAGTTTCCGGAATTCAGGGACCGCACGGTCCTGATCACGGGAGGCGGATCAGGCATCGGGGCAGCGATTGTCGAAGGCTTCGCCCGACAAGGCGCCAAGGTTTCCTTCATCGACATCGCGGAAACGGAAAGCCATGACCTCGTCGCGAGGCTGTCGCGCGACACCTTGCATCCCGTTCGCTTTCATAAGGCCGACCTTCGCGATGTCGCCGCCATCCGCAGAACAGTCGACGAGGTTGTCGCTCACTCCGGTCCGATCAGCGTGCTCGTCAACAATGCCGCCCGCGACGACCGGCACGATTTCGAAACGGTGACCGAGGAATATTGGGACAACAACCAGGCGACCAACCTGCGGCACGTCTTCTTCACCACGCAAGCCGTCGCGCCCTCGATGCGTGCCGCTGGCGGCGGCGCGGTGATCAACATGTCGTCGATCGCCTTTCTCCTCAACATGCCCGAATTCCCGGCCTACACGACCGCGAAGGCCGGCGTGATCGGGCTGACGAAAAGCCTGGCCGGCAAGCTCGGACCGGATAACATCCGCGTCAATTGCATTCTGCCCGGCATGATCGTCACGGATCGCCAGATGAAGCTTTGGCTGACCGAGGACGGCATTGCGCAAACGGTGCAGCGCCAATGCATCAAGAAGGTTCTACACGCCGATGCGATCGTCGGTCCGTGCCTGTTTCTGGCGTCTAGCTGCGCGGCAGCGATGAGCGCACAATCTCTTATTGTCGATGGAGGCATTTTCTGATGGCGGATCCCGCTTATGTCGCGGTGGATTGGGGAACGAGCAGTTTTCGGCTCTGGCTGATCGGCAAGGATGACAGCGTCCTGGCCGAAAGCCGTGGCAATGAAGGTATGACGACGGCAGCGAAGACCGGATTTGCCGAGGTTCTCGCCTCGCACTTGGGCAAGGTAAATGCGCCGGAAAATCTTCCGGTCATCATCTGCGGCATGGCAGGTGCGAAACAGGGATGGGTCGAAGCGGGCTATGTCGATGTCCCGGCATCGCTATCCTCGATCCTGACCGGCGCCGTATCCGTCCCCGACCAGAGCCGGGACGTCCGCATCCTGCCCGGACTTGCACAGAGGGATCCGGCGCGGCCAGATGTCATGCGCGGCGAGGAAACACAGCTCCTCGGTGCGCTTGGCCCGCAAAGCACTGGGTCGCAGGCAGTCTGCATGCCCGGAACGCATTCGAAATGGGTGCATGTCAAGAATGGTCGTGTCACCGGTTTCTCCAGCTTCATGACCGGCGAACTTTTCGACGCGATCTCCAAGCACACGATCCTGTCGCATGCAATCGCCGGTGCCGATCAGAGCCCGGCGGACGAGGCAGCCTTCGAGAGCGCCGTAAAAACGGCCTATGACCGACCCGCGATGGCGACCAACCTCTTCTTTACCGCGCGCTCGGGCCAGTTGCTGCATGGTCTGACCGCTGCGGCCGCGCAGGCGAAGATATCCGGGACCCTGATCGGCCTGGAAATCGCGGGCGCGATGTCAGATGCGGGGACGGGCGTCGACGTCACTCTCGTCGCCGCCGGCCGGCTGCAGGGCCTTTATGAAGCGGCCTTCAAGGCATTATCTTTATCCTACAACACCATTGATGCTGACACGGCCGTCCGTGGCGGCCTTGCTGCCGCCGCCAAAACTATTTGGCCGAACTGAGAAAGTACCAAAGCGATGAACCGCATCCCCTTTCCTACGATGAAGCGTCCACTGATTGCCATTCTACGTGGCATCAAGCCTGAAGAAACCGAAGGCGTGGTCGGCGCACTGATCGAAAACGGTCTGACCGCCATCGAAATCCCGCTGAACTCGCCCGAGCCGTTCAAGTCGATCGAGATTGCCGCAAAGATGGCGCCGGCCGATTGCCTCATCGGGGCCGGGACCGTGCTGACGACCGAGGCCGTCGACAGCCTCCATTCGGCAGGCGGCAAACTGCTGGTCACGCCGAACGTCGAGCCCGAGGTCATTATTCTCGCCCGCAACTACGGTATGGTGACGATGCCGGGCGTCTTCACGCCGACGGAGGCATTGGCGGCTGCCCGCGCCGGCGCAACGGGGTTGAAGTTTTTCCCCGCCAGCGTTCTCGGACCGTCGGGCATCACCGCTATCCGCGCAATTCTGCCGCGGGAGCTCGTGATTGCGGCCGTTGGTGGTGTTTCGGACAAGAATTTCTCCGATTACACCAAGGCTGGCATAAATGCCTTCGGCCTCGGCACCAGCCTCTACAAGCCGGGAATGACCGCCGCAGAGGTTGCCGAGCGTGCCAAGGCGACCATTTACGCCTATGACGCAGCCGTAGGAGCTTAAGGCATATGACGGAAATTCATGAGTTCGCGGGCAGGACACTCTGCAGCACCAACTCCGTGCTTGGTGAGGGGCCGGCCTACGATCCGGACACCAACACGGTCTGGTGGTTCAATATTCTCGGCAAGGAGTTGCACGAGCTGAACCTTTCGACGGAAGAGAAGAAGGTGCATGCGCTGCCGATGATGGCGAGCGTGCTCGCCCGGGTCGATCCTGAGCGGCAGCTGCTTGCGACCGAACAAGGCCTTTTCATTCGCGATATGAAGAGCGGCAATCTGACCTTCTATGCAGCTCTTGAAAGCGACAAACCGGAAAACCGCTCGAACGACGGCCGCACCCACCCCTCCGGCTCGCTCTGGATCGGCACGATGAGCAAGCGGGCGGAAAGCCGTGCAGGCGCCATCTACCACGTCGCCGGCGGTCGCGTGACCAAGATATTCGATGGCATCAGCATCCCGAATTCGATCTGCTTCTCGCCGGATGGAACGATGGGCTACTTCACCGATACACGCATCAGCCGGCTGATGCGTGTGATGGTCGATCCGCAGACCGGTCTCCCGACAGGCGAGCCGATCGTGCTTGTGGACACGATGGATGAGCCGGGTGGCATCGACGGCTCGGTGGTGGATGCCGACGGATACATCTGGAATGCGCGTTGGGGTGCCGGTACCGTCGATCGCTACAGCCCTGATGGACTGCGCATTGCGCGCTACAAGGTGCCGGCGGCACAGCCGTCATGCCCTGCCTTCATCGGGACAAACGGTGACCGCCTTGCCGTCACCACGGCGTGGGAGGGGCTCGATGAGCATGCCCGCTCGATGCAACCGCAGGCGGGTTCCCTGCTCGAACTGGATGTTACGGTGAAGGGCGTTTTCGACCCGGTTTACGTGATGTGAAGAACCATAATCAGGCTTCACGGGGCGCCATTTGGCGCCCCTTTTTTTGTCGACCGAACCCCGCGTGGCCATACATCGTATGAGCTAAAAGTTCCGTGGAATTAGCAATTTTTGCGCGATTTTTTTCGGGAACCAAGTGAAACCCCGTTCATTTCAATAGGGAACCGGCCGCAAACGCCGAGCATGGCGGGAGCGGGCTAAAGATCCCTCAGGAACGCAAAGGTAGGTTCAAAATGACAAGTAAACTCCTTAAGACCGTTGCCGCTAGCGCGCTGTTTGCCACGGCTTTTGCACCGGCGGCATTCTCACAGACTCAGCCGGCAACACCAGGCGCTCCGGCAACACAGACCGCACCGGCCGACCCGGCAGCTCCGCCGAAGGTCCCGGACGCCACAGCACCGATGTACAACGCCGCTCAGGCTCCGGCGCCGGCCGCAACGGCTGACACCGCGCAGGCGAGTGGTGGATATCTAACGGAGCAGGCCGCCGATCAGATCAGTGCCAACACCTATATTGGCCAGTCGGTCTACACCGGCCAGAACGAGAGCATCGGTGAGGTCAACGACCTGATCATGAAGAAGGACGGCGGCCTGGTCGCAGCGATCATCGGCGTCGGCGGCTTCCTTGGAATCGGCGAAAAGGATGTTGCCGTTCCGATGGATAAGATCACCGTCGCTCAGAACACGCAGGACGGCACAGTGAAGCTGACCACGTCCGAGACCGCAGAAACGCTGAAGGCGGCTCCGCAGTTCAAGACGCTTCAGATGATTGCAGCCGAGAAGGCCCCTGCGCCTGGCGGTACAACGGATACCACGGCCACGGGTTCAACGACGAACAAGTAAGATGCTGCGCAGTGAGTACCGCGTAACCGGTGGCGTCCGAAAGGGCGCCATCGGAGTTTCAGGCGCTGACGCGATCAGACGTGTCGTAGTAGTTCTCGTGCAAGAACCGGAGCGTGGCAATGCTGTCAGCGGGCTTGCCGAAATGGTAGCCCTGCCCCATACCGCAGCCGAGCGAACGCAGCTTGACGGCTTCCAGATAGTCCTCGATCCCTTCGGCGACCACTTCCAGGTCGAGCCCCTCGCACATGGTTAGGATCGCCTTGATGATGTGCTCCGAGGCGCGATCGGAATTGATGCGCGACACGAAGGCGCGATCGATCTTGATCTTGTCGAACATAAAGTCGCGGAGGCGGCCGAGGCTCGATTGACCCGTCCCGAAGTCATCCAGCGAAATGCGCACGCCGGCCTGACGGAGATCCGCAATGATCCGGTTTGCCGTGTCGGCCGAGCCCATCACCGCAGTCTCGGTGATTTCGAGTTCGAGCCGGTGCGGATCGAAGCCGACACGACCGAGGATCGACAGGATGCTGCTGCTCGTCCCCGGATCCATCAACTGCGCCGAGGAGAGATTGAAGGAGAGGAAAAGTTCGCGCGGCCAGGAAAGGGCAGCCTCGGCCGCCTTGCGCAGGAGCGCCTCGGACAGCGCATCAATGAAGCCGCGCTCCTCCGCCAGCGGGACGAAAACGCCCGGTGACACAAAGCCAAGATCAGGATCGTTCCATCGCGCCAGAGCTTCAAAGCCCACGACCTGGTTATTGGAAAGTGCGACGATCGGCTGGAAATGCACGTCGATCACATCGGAGATGATGGCATTGCGCAGCGCCTGTTCCAATTGCGTCGCGCGCTTCATTTCCTGGGCGATCTCGCGGGAATAGACGGTGATCTGGCCACGGCCGCGGCGTTTTGAACGGTAGAGCGCGGTTTCGGCGCTTTTCAGCAGTTCGTCGAATTCCTCGCCCGCGAAGGGATAGATCGAAAAGCCGAAGGATGCCGACAGCCGCACATTGCGGTCGCCGAGATCGTACGGCGCCGACAGGACTTCGCGTATCATCTGGCCGAACTTCTCGGCGCTGGCCCGCTCGAACACCAGCGGCAGGACAAAGGCAAATTCATCGCCGTCATGACGCGTCACGAGGGCACCGTCGGGAATGCAGGCCTTCAATCGATGGGCGACCTGGCAGAGAATTTCGTCTCCCGCCGATGAGCCGAAAAGATCGTTGATCGGCTTGAAGGAATCGAGATTGGCGATGCCGATCGTAAATGGTGCTGGATCGCTCGCGCGTTCGGCTGAGATCTGGGCAATCCGGTCGCGCATGCGGTAGCGGTTGCCGAGCCCGGTCAGTGGGTCGGTATAGGCCATTGTCTGAAGTTCATTCTGACTTACGGGCACCAGAGGCATTTCAGCCGACATCATCATTCAGACCCAGACTGCACCAACGGCAGGAAGGATGGCGGGCAAGTCTTAAGAATTCGATAGTGGATCGGTCACGTTGGAACCGTGTTTTGTCCCAAGATTTAGGGAGTTGACGAGCTTTGTTCGTCACATGCTGGCCTGTCTGATGTCCTGGGCAAGGTACTGTTGAAAGATCCCTTGAAGAATATCTGGGCTTACCGGCTTCATAATTACGTCGTCCATTCCAGCCTTTGCGCACTCAGCTCGATCGCGCTCGAAGGCTTGCGTCAGAACACCGATGATCGGCGTTCTTGTACTGCCGCCTTCCTCTGTCTGGCGGATCAGCCGCGCCGCTTCGAAACCGTTGAAGCCCGGCAGAGAGATATCCATCAGGATGATTTTCGGCTGGTGCTCTGTCCAGAGGCGAACGGCTTCATCGCCGCTTGGGGCGATCATGTAACGGTAGCCGAGGCCTTCGAGAATCTGCGAGAAAACGATCTGGTTGATGTCGTTATCTTCGGCAACGAGCACGTCGAGCGTGTTCGCCTCCTCCACGGCAGTGATTTCCCAGTCGGTGTCAATGCCTTCGGCCATCTGGCCGCGGTTGCTGCGGTTGAAATGACGGGCGATCTGGAAGGTGAGCTCATTGGCGAGCTGGAAGCCGTCCATCGCCAGTGCCGGGATGCCGTATTGCTCGGCGAGCTCGAGGCAGCGCATGCCGAGCTGGTTGTCGATCACGAGCAGGTCGAGCACGATGCCGGACGAGCTCGCGATTTCCAGGAACTGTTCCTCCTCGTCCTCGCCGCGAACCGAGCAGGCCTCGAAACCGTATTTGGCGAGGGTCCGCAGGGCCGCGCCTTCTGCCACGACATCCGATGTCACGACGAGGATCTTGCGACCGGAGAAGTTCTCCGGGACGATCGCCTCCATTGCCGCCGGCTCGCGCCGTTCGCCGTTTCCGCTCATCGGAACATAGGCGCGCCGATAGGAATTCTTGCTTGACGTCGTGACCGTCGATGCGAACCGGAACTCTTCTAGATCGTCGCCGTCGCGCGGCAGATCCTGCATGGTCGAGACAAGAAAATAGCGCCCCGGCTTGCCGATCCGGTGCTTGCGCGTGACGATGTCGCGTTCGACGCCGTCGCGGGAGACCTGCCGCTGACGGGAAATCGACATTTCGCCCGTCTCCAGAACATGACGGTCGCTTTCCTCGAAACGCTGGGCGACATCCTCGGAGAACAGGTCGCTGCTCTTGCGGCCAAGCACTTCATCGACCGTCGTCTGATACTTGTCGCAGAAGGCGATGTTGACGGCGACGTAATTCAGATTGCGGTCCTTGACGAAGAGCGGGAACGGCAGGTTGTCGAGGATATCCTCCGTGAGCTGCACACGCTCGAGATCGGAGCGCCACTGTTCCTCGCGCTTCTTGTTCTCGGAAATGTCCTGGATGACGCAGACGCCGTAGCCGCTCGCAAGGCGCCGCTTGCCAAACCTGATCCACCGATCCGCACCATGCCGCTCGACGGCCTCGAAGCGCTCGCGCCAGTGCGAGGCGATCTTCTGGGACAGCCAATCCTCACGGCTCATCGCACCTTGGTTGCTGGCCGACTGCGTGCGGATGCCGGTGTCGTAGATGGCGCCCAGGAAGTCCCGCAACCGCCTCCCCGGCTTCAGCATCGCCGCCGATATCGGAAAGAAATCGAGAACCTGGCGGCTCGCAAAGACCATGTGGTCGGTCTTGTCATAGACGATGAATGCGGCGCCCAAGCTCTCGCATACCGCGTCAAACAGCACCGTCTGCAGGCTTGATTCAGCCGGCATTTCGCTGCTTACAGATGATGTGTCCGCTTGTTCGAAGCCGGCACTCATTCCTACGCGTCCCACATCTGTCCGATTTAAACCCAGTCCTCGGAATAAGTTGCAAAATGGCACCTTTGTCTTAAGGCGCGCTTAATATTAAGCAGCCGGAATTAGGGCGTGCAGAACGGAAAGGCGGTGGCGCTTTCGCCCTTCCCTCGGACCCGCGAATCCAAGAGAATAGGCGCATGGCCATCAGACAGCTTTCAGAGACCCTCATCAATCAAATCGCCGCCGGTGAAGTCATCGAGCGGCCCGCGAGCGCCGCTAAGGAGTTGATCGAAAACGCCCTCGACGCAGGCGCGACGCGCATTGAGGTTGCGACGTCGGGCGGCGGCAAGAGCCTGCTGCGGGTTTCGGACAACGGGTCTGGCATGGATGTTGCGGATCTGGAGCTTGCCGTACGACGCCACTGCACCTCGAAGATCTCAGATACGCTGGACGATATCCGCACGCTGGGTTTTCGCGGCGAAGCGCTGCCATCGATTGGCTCGGTAGCCAGGCTCAGCATTTCGAGCCGCCGCCGGGACAGCGCAGGCGGCAACGAAATCGCCGTCGAGGGCGGGAGAATTACACATCTTCGCCCCTCACCCGGCAATCCGGGCACGATCGTCGAAGTTCGCGATCTCTTCTTCGCGACGCCGGCCCGCCTGAAATTCCTCAAGACGGAAAAGGCCGAGGCTGCGGCGATCACCGAGGTCGTCAAGCGCATGGCGATTGCCTTCCCCGGGGTGCGCTTCGTGCTCTCGGGGACTGATCGAACGACGCTGGAGTTGCCGGCGACGGGTGACGATCATCTGGCGCGGATGGCGCAGATCCTTGGCAAGGATTTTCGCGACAATGCGATCGAGATCGATGCGGAGCGGGAGGGCATATCGCTGACAGGCTTTACCGGCGTGCCGACCTTCAATCGCGGAAACTCGGCCCACCAATATGCCTTCGTCAACGGACGCCCGGTGCAGGACAAGCTGATCCTGTCGGCGATCCGCGGCGCCTATGCCGAGACCATCCCAGCCGGGCGTTATCCGGTCGCAGTACTGTCGATCAGGCTCGATCCGGCCCTTGTCGACGTCAACGTGCACCCGGCCAAATCGGATGTGCGCTTTCGCGACCCGCAACTGGTGCGCGGCCTGATCGTCGGCGCCGTGCGCGAGGCGCTGGCGCGTGACGGCAGCCGGGCAGCCACAACGGGTGCAGACGGCATGCTGCGCTCCTTCCGGCCCGGTTTCCAGCCTGGCGCCCAACGGCCCCAACAGCCTTGGTCGGCGGCGACCTCGCCATCGCGTCCATTCCACCAGGCTGCAAACGGCAGCTTCGGCGAACGGCCGCAGGCCTCCTTCGACGGCCTTGCGACGCCGACGGCCCGCAGCGACATCGCCCCTACCCCAAGAATGCCGGTTGCGCCGGAAGAGCCGCCACAGCGCTATCCGCTGGGTGCCGCCCGGGCGCAGATTCACGAAAATTATATCGTGGCGCAGACGGATGATGGCCTCGTAATCGTCGATCAGCACGCCGCGCATGAGCGCCTAGTATTCGAGGCGATGCGCAAGGCGCTGCATTCGAAACGGCTCGCCTCGCAGGTGCTCCTCATCCCCGAAATCGTCGATCTGCCGGAAGAGGATTGCGATCGGCTTATGCAGTTTGCCACCGAGCTTGGCGAGCTGGGGCTGGCCATCGAGCGCTTCGGCTCCGGCGCGATCGCCGTGCGTGAGACACCTGCCATGCTGGGAGAGGTGGACGCCACGGGACTTATCCGTCAGCTGGCGGACGAGATCGCCGAATGGGATACCGCCTCCGGCCTGTCGGCCAAGCTGGAATATGTTGCAGCGACCATGGCCTGCCACGGATCCGTGCGTTCGGGCCGACGGCTGCGACCCGAAGAAATGAACGCCCTTCTCCGTCAAATGGAAGTTACTCCCGGCTCAGGGCAGTGCAACCACGGACGACCGACCTATATCGAGCTCAAGCTCTCGGATATTGAACGGTTGTTCGGCCGTAGCTGAAAAAGCTGGAAAAGGCCGCTGCGGCGCGTTATGGCAGGGGTATGACAGCCTGCAAGGAATGGAGCGCATGAACTTGTTCGAAGGAAATGGAAACCGCGAAGCGCAGATACGCTATCTCGATGCGGATTTTCAGATCCTGTCGCCGGGCTCCTACGTCGTATGTGCAATTACCGGCAAGCAGATCCCGCTCGACGAACTGCGCTATTGGAGCGTCGCGCGCCAGGAGCCCTACGCCGATGCCGTAGCCTCGCTGGAGGCTGACAAGCGCGCTGGCGTTTTGCCGAACCAGAAGCGCTGACGCTGAACACCGGCACCCCGAGATTTTCCGATTAGGCCTTCCGCCCTTCCTTCAAGCGCCGGTCGCGGCAGGCATTGATGGCCCGATCGATGATGAGACTTGGCGCCAGAGCATCCTCGAAGGCCATCTCCACCTCAATCACCCGGCATTTCGCCGCGAGTTCCTCGGCTTTGCCATGATGGCCGGCGAGCCGGACGAAATCCTTCGACGTCGTGACAATCTGAAGGCCGTCGCTCTCTGCCGTTGTCAGAATGTCGTCGATCTCGTCATCGGTCAGATGCTCGTGATCACCGAACGAGCGGCGAGCGGCGATATGCCCGCCGACGGATTCGACGGTGCGGAAGAATTTCGACGGATCGGCAATACCGGCAAAGGCCAGCACGTTGCGGCCGGAAAGATCGGCGCTGTCGCACACCTTCAGGGAAGCCGTGAAATAGGGTTTGGCGGCGCGCGCCGCGATCCGAACGATATTGTCGGCCGCTTCGCCCCCGCCAACCTTCAAAAGGGCTGTCGCGTAGCGCAACTGCTGACGGATGGGCGCGCGTACAGGACCACCGGGAACGATGTGGCCATTGCCGAGGCCACGCGTGGCGTCGATGACCAGCAACGCATAGTCGATCGCCAGGCGAGCGGTCTGAAAACCGTCATCCATGATGATCAGGTCCACGCCTTCCTTGACGAGGCGCTGGGCCCCTTCGACACGGCGGCGGGAAATCACGGTGAGCGCCTCTCGAGCGAGAAGCAGAGGTTCGTCCCCGACAGCCAGGGCGCGGTGATGAACCGGATCGACAACAGTCGTGACATCGAGGGAACCGCCATAGCCACGGCTCAGAAAACCAGGCTTCAGCCCCTTTGCCTTTGCCGCGCGGGCGATCGTCAGCGCCGTCGGCGTCTTGCCGGCGCCGCCGACGGTGAAATTGCCGACGCAGATAACGGGCACGGGAACCGAGGCACGCTTGGCGTTGGCCATCCGATAGCCGGCCGCACGCCCATACAGGAAGGAAATCGGATAGAGCGCCCAGGCACGCCAATCGGCTTTCGACCACCAGAAGGGTGGCGCTTCGGATACCATTTTCCCCGCCCTGCCTTTCGGACCCCGAGCGTCATGCTGACGGGCTGTGTCCTCGACCGGGCGGAAAGAGAAGGTAAATTTCAAGAAAAAGCAAGCCCTTGGTCAATCAAGCAAGCTGACGGTCGGGCAGCAGGCCTTCAAGCTCGGTGATGTCGTTCAGGCAGTAATCGGATGCGGCAGCGAGCGTTTCACGCGATCCGGTGCCAGTCAGTACGGCCACGGTCACGCCGACCTTGGCGTTGCGGCCCATGTGCAGATCGTGGTTGTTATCGCCGACAACGGCGACCTCGGAGGGATCAAGGCCCGTCGCCGTGCAGAAACCAAGCACCATGCCCGGTTCCGGCTTGGTGCCGAAGCCACTATCGTATCCGGCCACATAGTCGATGAAGGGCGCAAAGCCAAAGCGCTGGGCGGTTTGCCTGATCGAGCGCTCGTTGTCGCTCGAGGCGACACCGAGGCGAAAGCCGCGTGCATGCAGCCGACCGAAAAAGGCGGCCAGATCAGTGACCGCTACGGAAAACTCGGCGGCATGAGAAAAGAGCTCGTCCAGCTTGATCGTCAGCTCGATCACGTCGAGCATCGAGCCGGCCGCGACGAGCCCCTCCGAAATCTGGCGCGTGTTGCCGGCCGCCAGCAGACTGTCGGGAACGATGTGGCCGCTGACGGGATCCATGCCGCAAGCCAGAAGCAGCCGGTCCGCGAGTTCGGGATCGCCTTCCGAAGCGATGCGCGCTAGCTCGCGGTTCACCGGCAGCCAGCTCTCGTCGTAGTCGAGAAGCGTGCCGTCCTTGTCGAAAAGTATTCCCTTGATTGCCTTCATAGCCGCCCTGCCCTCAGCGCTGCAAAGCCGCCTTCGGCAGCAGCCTCGCCTTCACGGTGAGCGGATTGATATAGGGCTCCAAGCCCTTAACCGTCGCCGTCAACGCGCCCCGCATTTCTTGCACGGCGCCGATCCCGGCTTCGATCATGGTGCGACGCGCTCCGTCGTTGGTGAGCAAATAGTGGACGCCCTTGGCAAGCATCTCCGTATCGCGGACCATGCGCGCGCTGCCGCGCCGCGCCAGCTTCTGATAGGCTTCGCGGAAGTTCTGCACGTTGCTGCCCGACAGCACCGCGCAACCGAGCATCGCCGGCTCCAGCGGATTTTGCCCACCTTCGGCAAACAGCGAGCGCCCGACAAAAGCAACCTCCGTCAGGCGCAGGTAGAGGCCCATTTCGCCGATCGTATCGCCTAGGAAGATATCGACATCAGGGGCCAACGCATCACCGCGCGTGCGGCGGGCGACCTTGAGACCCAGCTTGACGAGCTCGGCTTCGATGTCGTCGGCGCGTTCCGGATGCCGCGGCACGATGATCGTCAACTGCTCGTCCCGCTCCTTCAGCGCCCGATGGACGATGCCTGCGGCCTTTTCCTCACCGTCGAAGGTGGAGATCGCTGCCCAGGTCTTGCGGCCGCCGAGCTGCTTCTTGTAGTCGGCGAATACCGCAGCATCGTAAGGCGGGGCGTCGGTATCGACCTTGAGATTGCCCGACATCATGACGTGGCGCGCGCCGAGATCGCGGAAGCGCTCGGCATCGACATCCGATTGCGCAATAACAAGCGCCAGGTTCTCGAACAGGGCTTCCGCAAGTGCCGGACGCCGACTCCATCGCGCGAAGGAGCGGTCCGACATGCGCGCGTTGACGAGGATCTGCGGGATGCGGCGGCGGCCAAGTTCCATCAGGGTCGCCGGCCAGATTTCGGACTCAGCGATCAGTACGCAGTCCGGCTGCCAATATTCAAGGAAACGGCTGACGGCGGGCTTGAGGTCGAGCGGCACGTACTGATGGATCGCTTCGTTGCCGATGCGCTCAGCGGCCAGCTTGGCGGACGTGATGGTTCCGGTGGTCAGAATGACGTGGATGTCGCGGCGGCGAATTTCGCGGATCAGCGGAATGACGGCGTTGGTTTCACCGACGCTTGCGGCATGGAACCAGACCAGCGGTCCGGCCGGACGGTCGGCGCTGGCATAGCCCGAGCGCTCCAAACGGCGCGCACGGTCTTCCTTGCCCTTCGCGGCCCGATAGGCGAGGTACCCTCCGACGAACGGCGTCAGCAACGTTCCCGTTGCCTGATAGGCGCCCAGCGCAAACCGCGCCATGCGACCGCTCATCTGCCAAATCTCCGATCACAAATGATCGACATCAACCCATTCCCAATTATTGTTGCGGCCGCAATGGCCGATCAGTTTGTTCAGAATGCGTCAGGCAGTCAGTCGGCTCACGGCTGTTAGCGAGCCGCGCCCGGGGGAGGGTTACTGCGCAGACTTGCTTTCCGGGTCCAGCAAACGGTGCATGTGGACGATGAAGTAGCGCATATGCGCATTATCCACAGTCGATTGCGCCTTTGACTTCCAGGCCGTCAATGCCGTGGCATAGTCCGGATAAATGCCGACGATATCGAGATCCTTGAGGTCCCTGAACTGAACATCGTCCAAGCTTTCCAGTTCGCCGCCGAATACGAGATGCAAGAGCTGCTTTTTGCCGCCGGATTCCGTCATTTTCTTCTCTTTCTGCTCTATTCTCCTCCGCCGCTTCATCTGAGGGATTTTGACGGAAACGTCAACTGCCTCGTCGTTCACCGATCCCGGTTATAAGATCGGCGAGTCGCGGCCCAGCGGCGGCGCAGAGTTCGCCATGGCTGACCTGCATGCGGTTATAGAGCGGCACGTCACCGCGGAGATCAACCAGCCGGCCTCCGGCGCGCTGGAGTATGAGATCCGCGGCCGCGAGATCCCAATCATGTGAATTGTGCTTGATGAAAGTGCCGTCAATTTGACCGTCGGCAACCATGGCAATGCGATAGGCAAGGGACGGCACGTGCTTCACGCGCTCGATGCGATGCTTGAACGGTTCCGGGAATGCCTTGAGCACATCCTCCGCGATGGCAAAGCGCCCTGGTGCATCGAGCGGTTTTGTCGATACAGTAATCGGCCGCCCGTTCTTCAGGGCCACGCCACCTTCGACCGCCTCGAAGAGTTCTTCCAGAGCAGGAGCGTAGAGAACGCCGGCGACAGGTCGCCCGTGGCGCACGACCGCGACGCTCACGCACCACAGATCCATTCCCGCCAGGAATGCCCGCGTGCCGTCGATCGGGTCGATGATGAACAGCGTGTCCCGTGAGAGCCGATCGCCGCTGTCTTCAGTTTCTTCCGAAAGCCAGCCATAATCCGGCCGGGCTGCGCGGAGAATGGATTCAAGCGTCCGGTTGGCCGCGAAATCGGCGGCGCTGACGGGCGATCGCCCCTCGTTCTTCCACCAGACCTCAGGCGCTTGATTGAAATAGCCGAGTGCGACTTTGCCGGCCTGCCTGGCAGCATCTGCGATCAATTCCAGATCGCTCCGCCAGAGGGCTGTGTCCACGTCAGTCATTTCGGCAATCCAATCCATCAGCGCCCGGCGAGCGTCATTCCCTCGATCGCAAGCGTCGGAGCGGCGACACCAAACTTGCGGTCGATGTCGTTTGCCGGCGTAACCCGCATGAACATGTCCTTGAGGTTCGAAGCGATCGTCACTTCAGACACGGCAAAGGTCAGTTCGCCATTCTCGATCCAAAAGCCGGTCGCGCCGCGGCTGTATTCGCCGGTGATCATGTTGACGCCATGGCCGATCAGCTCGGTCACATAGAAGCCGTTACCGACACCGCGGATCAGGTCCTCGGGTGAAATGTCGCCCGGCTCGAGAGCGAGGTTCGTCGCGGATGGCGTCACCGAATTGCCGCCGCGCACCCCGCGGCCGTTGGTTTCCATTCCGATCTCGCGGGCCGTCGAGGTGGAGAGGAACCAGTGCTTGAGAACACCGTCCTCGATCATCAGAAGTCGTTCGCCGGATACGCCCTCGCCATCGAAGGGGCGCGACGACGGGCCACGTACGATCAGCGGATCGTCGGAGATCGAGAGCCCCGCCTTCAAGACCTGTTGCCCCATCTTGTCGCGCAGGAAACTGGTCTTGCGTGCAACGGAGGCGCCATTGATGGCCCCGGCAATATGTCCGACGAAGCCACGAGCAACACGGGGATCAAAAACGACGGTGATATCCTTGCCAGTATCCACCTGGCGCGGGTTGATGCGCTTGACCGTGCGCTCGCCGGCCCGGCGGCCGATCTCGGCGGCATTATCCAGCTCGCCGAAATAGATGCGGCTGTCGAAATCATAGTCGCGTTCCATCGCCGTGCCTTCGCCGGCGATGACGCTGACGGATCGGCCGAAACGCGAGGCCATGTAGCTGCCCTGGAAACCGTGGGAGGTGACAAGGACAAGGCCACCCATGCCGGCCGAGGCTCCGGCGCCGGACGAATTGGTCACGCCATTGACGGCAAGGGCCGCGGCTTCCGCCTCGAGGGCGGCTTCGCGGAGTTGGTCGGACGACACCTCGGTCGTATCGAGGAGCTCGAGATCCGGATAGGAATTCGCAAGCCTGTCCTCGTCTGCCAGACAGGCGAACGGGTCTTCCGGCGACACCTTGGCCATCGCCACGGCCCGCTCGGCCAAAGCAAAAAGATCGAAGCCCGGATTTGCCGAGACACTGGCAACGCGCTTACCGATGAAGACGCGCAGCGAGAAATCATCGCTTTCTGACGATTCCGTGCTCTCGACCTTGCCGAGGCGCACGCTGACCGATTGCGATCGCGAGCGCACGACCACCGCATCCGCGGCATCGGCGCCAGCCTTCTTTGCCAGGTCGATCAATTGGCTTGCGCGGGAAAGAAGCGTCGAGGAGTCGATTTCTGAAGACATGATTTGGCCTTTCCTTCGCGTTCCATTTATTGTGCACTACGAAAAGCATCAAGGTCGCGTGAGCCGATTCTTTTGCCCGCCGCTTGTATGCCTCCCCGCATTGAAAGAAACTCGCCTGATGTCAGAGCCCAACACTCTCTTCGCCGAGACGATCCTGCTCCTCGGCGGCGCCGTGGTTTCGGCGCCCATCTTCAAGCGCCTTGGTCTCGGAACGGTGCTCGGCTACCTGGCTGCCGGCGTCGTCATCGGCCCGATCTTCCATGGATTGACGGATGGCGAAGAGATCCTGGATGTTGCCGAACTCGGCGTCGTCTTCCTCCTGTTCATCATCGGGCTTGAGCTGAAGCCTTCGCGCCTCTGGCAAATGCGGCGTGACATCTTCGGGCTCGGAACCGCGCAGGTGGTGGCGACCGGTCTACTGCTGACGCTGTTGAGCGGCCTTTCCGGCGTTCTCGACTGGCGTGGCAGCATCGTTGCGGGTTTCGGGCTTGCTCTCTCCTCCACCGCCTTCGCGATGCAAATCCTCGAGGATGAAGGCGACGTGAATACGCGCTACGGGCAGCGCTCGTTCTCGATGCTGCTGTTTCAGGACCTTGCGATCGTGCCGCTGTTGGCCCTGATCAGTATTCTCAACGGCGGCAAGGGCAGCGGAACGCCCCTGCTGGACTTCGCGATCGCCATTGGTGCTGTCGGCGCGATGATCGTCATGGGACGCTACTTGCTGACACCGCTCTTTCAGATCATCGCCCGCACCGGGGCCCGCGAGGCGATGATCGCCGCCGCCCTCTTCGTGGTGATGGGATCGGCGAGCCTGATGCAGCTTGCCGGACTGTCGATGGCCATGGGCGCCTTCCTTTCTGGCGTGATGCTGGCCGAATCCTCCTATCGCCACGAGCTGGAAGCGGACATCGAGCCCTTCCGCGGCGTGTTGCTCGCTATCTTCTTCATCGCCGTCGGGCTTTCGATCCAGCTCGAGGTACTCAGAGACAACGCACTCTTCATCATCGTCGCCGTGCCTGTTGTCATGGCAGCGAAGGCCTTGGTGATCTACGTACTCTGCCGCGCAACCGGCTCGCCGCATGACGACGCTATCAGGATCGCTTTTCTGCTGCCGCAGGGCGGCGAATTCGGCTTCGTCCTGTTTTCGGCCGCTGCCGTTTCCGGCCTGATGCCGACGAGTACCGCCTCGCTGCTGATTGCGATCGTCACCCTGTCGATGGCCCTCACGCCGATCGGAACGATGCTCGCCAAGCGGCTGCTGTCGGGCAATCAGGAAGAACAACTGGACGAGGATTTCGAAGGTGCCGGCGCGGATGTGCTGATGGTCGGCTTTTCGCGTTTCGGACAGATCGCCGCCCAGATTCTGCTCGCCGGCGGGCGCGCCGTGACCGTCATCGACTTTTCAGCCGATCGCATCCGGCAGGCTTCCTCTTTCGGTTTCCGGATTTACTTCGGCGACGGCACCCGAAAGGACGTGCTCAGGGCCGCCGGCATCGACCGGGCGAAGATCGTTGTTGTTTGCACGCAGAAGCGCGAGATCACCGACAAGATCGTCGAACTGGTGCAGGCGGATTATCCACACGCAAAGCTCTTCGTGCGCTCCTACGACCGCATCCACTCGATAGCGCTGCGCAACCTCAACGTCGACTACGAACTGCGCGAAACGCTGGAGTCAGGCCTGCTCTTCGGCCGGCGAACGCTCGAAGCCTTGGGCGTCGGCGAAGCGGAGGCCTATGAAATCGGCGAGGATATCCGCAAACGCGACGAGGCGCGCCTCGTGCTCCAGGTCACCGAAGGACTGCAGGCCGGCCGCGACATGCTTTTCTCGCAGCCGGTCAAACCGGAGCCGCTCATGAAGCCAAAGCGCGCCGCTAGCTTCGACGAGGACCCGCTGGCGGGCACGGCAGAGGTGACGGCCGACGCTTAGAACCCTTTCACGTTAGATTGAAACGTTCTGCTTGCTCAAAGGATGCCCGCGTGAGCGACGATGTGATACACCCTCATCGATCCCTTGGCCTTCGCGTCTGATAGGAACTCGACCGGTAGTGGGCAATCTCCATCTTTCCCAGATCTCAAAAGTCACATGAACCGCCGCCTTTGGGCGTGAAGCCATCTGCGCAGGCGGGGTTCGCGGGTTCATTTAGCGAGCGGGCTCCCGGCCCACCGGTGGTACATGACGAACTGATTGCAGTGAGCAAGAGAAAAGCGAGTGCTGCGATTGGCTTGTGCAAGCGGGTCATGGAACTCTCCAATTGAGCATCCTACAAAGCCTGACCGCCAAAGTTTTCCAATGCCAAGTTCCGGGCTCGGGGGTCTACTGCAACAGCTAAGCGGCGGCAAGCATCCCATGGCATGATGAACCTGTACTCGCCCGTTGGAAAGAGGACAGGCGACGGGCTCTCTGGCGCGATCATATTTATGGCCCTTGGGGCCAGAAGCGTACAACTAGATGCCTTATCTGCAGACCGATGAGGATTGCTGTAGCCGGGACGCAACCTGCAACGCGTAGTAGACAAGTCGAAGGAAATCCGGGTCGGGAGCACTCCACAAGTTGCCCCCACTCGAGATACCGAGGTCTATGTATTGCTCGATCCATCGGAAAACGGCATCAGCCACCTCTTCGGGCCCGGCACCGACTTTGTCGAAGGCTCGTGTGAGGAACGGCACGATCCAGGCATTGAACAACAGGCTGCCGGCGCCGCAGACGCCCCCCTGCCAGAAACTACTAGTGTTTGTCCCGTTCACCATCAAAGCAAGCATGCTCTTGCAATCGGGCCGTGTTAAGTTATCCGTTCTAGTTAGATATCGCGGGGGCGTTTTGCCACCTTGTAAAGCCGCGTTGAGAGGCGTGGCAGGTTCGTTAGAGTTTGATGAGCGTACTCCCCCGGCTGGGTCGTCGAGTCATCACTTGTATTGAGCCACAACTTAGGCGATTTTCTCATGCCCTGCCTTACTCAGGCGGGCTAACCCGGAGGATGTTATGAGTCTCAAGGCTATACTCGGATCTTCGCTTCTCTCATGTGCACTTGCTCTGGTCGTATTCGTCTCACCGGTCGCGCTTCCCCAAGAAGCGAGCGCTCAGATCATCATCGGCTCCGGCAGCAGCCTGAACCACGGGCGACCGATAACCTGCCCTCAGGGTGCGAGGCTGCTTCGTACCCGGGGATTTCGCGACGTCATTCGGGATAATTGCCGCGGGAGGTACTTTACCTATCGCGCAATCCGCAATGGGAACCGCTACGAGATAGGGGTCCGTCAAAGGGATGGGCGCATCGTCGACGTGCGCCGCACTAGCCGACGGTGGTAACCTTTTCCTGCCGGGCACCCACGAATGCTGGCTACGACAAAGCGCGCCACGGCGAACCGGGCGGGCTGTGTTGATGTCCGAGCCATAGCCCGGACGAGTGAGGATGCATCCGGAGATCAATTCCGGGCAGCGCATCGAACCTACGCTCTTAGCTACCCGTTGCCATCGCCATTGATTTGCGGGAGTATCCGCTCCGGCCCCTGAGGCCCGCGCAGTCTTCGATGATAGGACAATGCCATGCCTCTACGCTGTCTTCTGGCCGTCGCGGCCATCGCGATCCTTGCCCTTTCCGGGTGTGCAACCACCGGCTCGGGCGCAGGGAATACCACCTACGCAACTCCCGCGGGGATTGGCCCGGTTCGTGGGGCCGGCATTAACGGCTACTAAGCCTGGGCGAAGCTTCTAGGAGGCGATCCGCGCCTCGATCTCCCGATCGAGTGCGTATTTCAGTTCGTCCTTGACGCCGACCGACATGGACAGGACTTGGCGCGCCTTGAGGAAATCCATCACGCCGATGCGCCCGACTGCGGGGCGAAGGAAGATGTGCGGCGCCTGCAGCCGCAGCTTCAGGGAAATCGCGGTCTGCATCATCAGCTGGCCGGAGCCGAAGATACTTTCCATCCGGTTTGGAATGTGGGCGCCATCTCCTTCCGGCGCGCCTACGACGTCGATGCCGATGACGATGTCGGCGCGATCCATCAGGCATTCGTAAGGCACGGGATTGCTGATGCCGCCATCGATCATCACCCGACCGTGCAGCCGCACCGGCATGAAGACGGCGGGGATCGCGGAGGAAGCCGCCAGCGCCGGGAGCAGCGCTCCCCCGCTCGTCAGCACCTCGCACTGGCCGTAGTAATCGGTCGCCGTCACTGTCATCGGGATTGAGAGGTCCTCGAAGCGATCCGGCAGATCGGCGGGCAGGAAGGCTTTCAGGATACGCTCGAGATTGAACTGGCCGATGCGCACGCCGTTGGCAACGGCATCGCGCACCGTCTGCGGTCGCAGGCCCCACAGGCGGCTGACAACGGCAGCCTTGTTGCCGACCGTCATCATCACATGTTCGCGGATGGCTTCGCCGGTCATTCCGGCCGCCATCCCCGCGCCCATGATCGAGCCGATCGAGGATCCGGCAATCGCCACGGGGCGAATGCCGAGCTCATCCAGCGTTTCGATGATGTGGATGTGGGAGAGGCCGCGCGCGCCGCCTCCGCCGAAGGCAACAGCAACAGTGGGCATAGCTCGTGATGTGCCGCGTGGGGCAGGCACCTCGGTTTCCATCGTCCCTGCCTGCTGCACCGCTGCCCCCGATTTCCTCAGCCCTTATTCGGGCTGATAGCGGAAGAAATGAACCTTGGTATCGCCGAACGTTCGGTTTTCCAAAAACAGATAGGAAGGATCGACCGAAACGGCAACGTCTGCGCGTTCCTCAAGAACCGCAATCGCGCCCGGTTGCAGCCAACCGCCCTTGGCGGCGGCGGCCATCGCCTTTTCGCCGAGACCCTTGCCATAGGGCGGGTCGGCAAACAGCATCTGGAACGGCTCGAGATTGCCGACGCTGCCGAGATCGGTCGCGTCGCGCCTCAGGATGCGCGTCCTGCCATGCAGGCCGAGCGCATCGATGTTTTCCCAAAGCAGGCCCCTGCCCTCGACACTGTTTTCGACGAATAGCGCATGGCGGCAGCCGCGGGAGACGGCTTCGAGGCCGACGGCGCCGGTGCCGGCAAAGAGATCCAGTATCCGGGTGCCGTCGACGCATTCCGGATAGGCATGGCTCAGAATATTGAACAGGCTCTCACGCGTCCGGTCGGCTGTCGGCCGGATGTCGTTTGACTTCGGTACGGCAAGCGGCCGTCCGCGAAATTCACCGCCGACGATCCGCACCGCGCGTCATTCCCTTTCCTTTCGGTCCACCCCGCGACGGCCCGCCCGAAGGCTTGCCACCGCCGCCCGGCCTGTCGCCCTTCGGCTTGCCGGAGAAATTCTTGCCGCCGCCGGGTTTGCCGCCGAAGCTCTTGCCGCGCGGCTTGTCACCAAAGGACTTGCCGGCCGGACGCTCCGAACGGGCCTCGCCCGAGAAGCTCTTGGCGCGAGGACGCTCGTCGCCCTCGGCGCGGGGGCGCCGATCGCCGCGTGGCTTGTCGCCAAACGGGCGGTCGCCACGGGGACGATCCCCAAATGAACGCGGACGCTCGTCACCCTCTTCGCGCGGCTTGCGATCCCCGCGAGGGCGGTCACCGAAGGGACGGTCGCCACGCGAAGGGCGATCGCCGTGCGGTCTGTCGCTGCGGGCGGGACGGTCGCCAAACGAACGTTCGCCACGCGCCAGGCGGTCACCAAAGGACCGCTCACCGCGAGCCGGACGATCCCCGAAAGAGCGCTTCCGGCCGAAGCCCTCGTCGCCTTCATCCTTCGGCTTGCGAACGATCTCGCTGGAACGGATCCACTCGCCCTCGTCATCGCGGGCGCGGTTGATCTGAACGCGCGGCCGGTCGTCGCCGTGACTCGAGCGCTCGGGCTTTGCGGAACCCGGAGCCTCGCCGCGTTTGCGGGCGGTCTTCGCATTCTTCTCGGCCTTGGCGGCCGCCTTTTCGCCGAGCGGTCGGGCGCCCGGCGCCATCCAGACATTGGCGTTGCGGCGGCTGCCGAGCGCGGGGCGCTTCGGGCGATCATCGTCCATGCGGCCACCATCGCGACGGTCATCACGGCGGTCGTCCCGCTTGGTGTCGAGGCGGCTCAGCGCACGCTCGCGCTTGTCCTCAGGCTTGCGGGGGCGTTCGCGGCGCTCCGGCTTCGCTTCCGGCTCTTCCTCGGCAACAACAGCAGGCGTGTTGTAGATCGGCGCGTCGAAATTGGCCTTCGCGTCCTCGATCAGGCGCGGGCCAAGCTGGTCGCGCAAGGTGCGGCCACGCACTTCGACGACGTCGCGCTCCGGCAGGTCACCGAGCTGGAAGGGGCCGTAAGAAACGCGGATCAGACGGTTGACGTCGAGACCGAGCGCGCCGAGCACGTTCTTGATTTCGCGGTTTTTGCCTTCGCGCAGGCCCATGGTGAGCCAGACGTTCGAGCCCTGCGTGCGATCGAGGGTCGCTTCGATTGCGCCGTAGAGGACACCATCGACGGCAATGCCGTCCTTGAGCTTGTCCAGCGCGTCCTGGTCGATCTCGCCGTGGGCGCGCACGCGGTAGCGGCGTAGCCAGCCCGTCGTCGGCAGTTCCAGCGCGCGGGCGAGGCCACCATCGTTGGTCAGAAGCAGCAGACCCTCGGTGTTGATGTCGAGGCGGCCAATCGACATGACGCGCGGCAGGTCTTCCGGCAGGTTATCGAAAACCGTCGGCCGTCCCTCCGGGTCCATGTTGGTGGTCACGAGGCCAGCGGGCTTGTGATAAAGCCAGAGTCGTGTGCGCTCGATCCCGCGGATCGGAACGCCGTCCACCTCGATCTTGTCGGCCAAGGTGACGTTGACGACGGGCGTGTCGAGGAGCTTGCCGTTCAGCTTGACGCGGCCGTCCATGATCATGCGCTCGATATCGCGGCGCGATGCGACGCCGGCGCGCGCCATCACTTTCGAGATGCGCTCGGCCTTGGCATCGCCCTCGGCGACGTCGTCCGCCTCGGTCTCGACGAGCGCCTTTGCCGGCTTGGCACCGGATTTTGGGCCGGCATTGCGCGGGGATGGCTTGCCGCCTGGCCGTTTTGGCTTGTCTTTGAATGTCATTTGTTGTTTGCCTGCCTTTTCGGGCCTTCCTATCAGGTCGCGCCCCTGCGGTTAAGTGGAAATTGTCGGATCGTGAAGACAAATCAATTTATGGAGCTGGCGCTGGACCAGGCCCGCGCCGCCCGAGAGCGTGGCGAGGTGCCGATCGGAGCGGTTCTGGTGATTGACGGGGCCGTGGTCGCCGCGTCAGGCAACCGTACGCGCGAGCTTAACGACGTGACCGCCCATGCCGAAGTCGCCGTCATTCGAATGGCTTGCGAAGAGCTTGGTCAGGAACGGCTGACCGGCGCCGACCTCTACGTCACGCTGGAACCCTGTACGATGTGCGCGGCGGCCATATCCTTCGCGCGCATTCGCAGGCTCTATTATGGCGCGGAAGACCCTAAGGGTGGCGCCGTCGACAACGGCGTGCGCTTCTACCAGCAACCTACCTGCCATCACGCCCCGGACGTTTATTCCGGCTTGCAAGAAACGACATCCACCGAAATCCTTCGGACATTCTTCGCGCAGAAGCGGGATATGCCGTAACAGGAGCACGAAGATCGGGCCGCCCGCAGGATCTTCCTAGCCTGCCAGTTTCTGGACGCCTTGCTGATTGACAGGTGGGCAAAAGCAAAGCGGGGCTGACTGCCCCGCTTGAAACCTTACTGGAGGAAATTCCACCACTGCTTGCCGGTACCGGCGATCGCAGCTTCCTTTTTCTTCTTCTTCGCCTTCTTCAGCTCCGGTTCGCCGAGATCGTCCAGCTTTGCCGGATCGTCGACCGCGCGATATTCGGTTGGCGGATCCGAGATGTAGCGGCGATCTGTATAGGTACCCTTCTGGGCGGCGCGAGCCTCGCGATAAGCCTTGGTCTGGGCCTCAGTCGTTTGCCGACCACCTTCAACCTTGTCGCTTGCGAGCGGCGAGCGATAGTTCGGGTTGTCGCTGTTTTCGTCAGCTTCCTTGACCAGACGGGCGCGCGTTTCTTCCGGGGATTCGATCCACTGCGGATTATCCTTGCTGGCGATGGTCTGCTGCGGCTCGGCGAGGGTTTGCTTGGCTGCTGCGGACGGCAGAACGAGGCCCGGACGAGCGCTGTACTTGACGCCCTTGTTCTTCGGACCGTCGCCGGTGAGAGAAACGGACTGACCAATGTCGTCGGTCAGCTGTTCCATGGCGGTCTTGTCTGTTCCGTAGCGCGGGCTCCCCACGCAGCCGGAAATCAGCGAGCCGCCTGCCACGGCGACGGTCAGGCAGACGCCCAAACGGAACCAACGCGTTGATAACATGAAAACCCTTCCAGCCATGCCGGTGCAATCTTCGCCCTACCGGACAATCGTCCCCCTGACGCAAAAATCCGGCCATTTTCAGGCAGCTTTTACCGGATGAACCACCGTTAGGCAATTCACCCGGCAATATTCTTCAGTTTTGCACCGATAGTTCGCGCAATGCAGCCGCATCACGGGCCGAGACGTCCGGATAGGCGGGATCGGAGCCGACATCCGTGGTGATCCGCCAAGAGCGAGCGCACTTGGTGCCTTCGGCCAGTTTCGGCTCGACGCTGACACCTGAAACCTCGAGTAGACGGAAGGCATCTGCCGGTCCTTCGGCGCTGTCTACGACGATGCCCGAAGTGATGCAGATTTCCTCGAAGTCCTGACCCTCAAGTGCCTTCAGGAGCTCCGCATCGGCGACGTGGACAACCGGGGCAGCCTCCAGCGAAGAGCCGATGCGCTTGTCCTTGCGCTCGATTTCCAACGCGCCGGTAACGACCGTACGAACGGCGCGGATCTTCTTCCACTTCTCGGCGAGTGCCTCGTTCTTCCATTCGGCCGGAATGGTCGGGAACAGCTCGAGGTGAACCGATACAGCCGAAGAATTGCGCGACAGCCAGGCCTCTTCCGTCGTAAACGGCAGCATCGGCGCCAGCCAGGTCACCATGCATTCGAAGATGGTGCGAATGACATGCAGGGCCGAACGACGGCGCAGGCTCGACGGCGCATCACAGTAGAGCGCATCCTTGCGGACGTCGAAGTAGAAGGCCGACAGCTCGACGTTGGCGAAGTCGATGAGCGCGCGGGCAATCTTCTTGAACTCGAAGGCGTCGTAGCTTTCGCGGACGAGCTGATCGAGTTCCGCCAGACGATGCAGCATCAGCTGCTCGAGTTCCGGCAGATCGGCAAGCGCAATAACCTCGCCCTTGTCGTGTGCCAGCGTGCCGAGCATCCAGCGGATCGTGTTGCGCAGCTTGCGATAGGCGTCGATATTCGTCTGAATGATCGCCTTGCCGAGGCGCTGGTCTTCCCAATAGTCCGTCGTCATGACCCAAAGACGGAGGATGTCTGCGCCGGCATCCTTCATCACCTCCTGCGGGGTGACGGTGTTGCCCTTGGACTTCGACATCTTTTCGCCCTTCTCATCCATGGTGAAGCCATGGGTGACGACGGCATTGTAAGGCGCACGGCCGCGCGTCGCGCAGCTTTCCAGCAGTGACGAGTGGAACCAGCCACGGTGCTGGTCCGATCCCTCGAGATAGACATCGGCCGGCCATTTCAGGTCGGGACGATCTTCCAGCGTGAAGGTGTGGGTCGAGCCCGAGTCAAACCAGACGTCGAGGATGTCCATCACCTGCGTCCAGGGCTGATTCGCCTTCTCGCCCAGGAAGCGCTCGCGAGCACCATTGGCGAACCAGGCATCGGCGCCCTCGTTCTCGAAGGCTTTCAGGATGCGGGCGTTGACGGCATCATCCTGCAGGATGCCGCCGTCATCATCGACGAACAGGCAGATCGGCACGCCCCAGGCGCGCTGACGCGACAGGACCCAATCGGGGCGCTGTTCGATCATGGCGCGCAGGCGGTTCTGGCCGGCTCCCGGCACAAAGCGGGTTGCGTCGATCGCGTTCAATGCGCGCGAACGCAGCGTCGAGCCGTCGCCGAGTTCCTTGTCCATGTAGACAAACCACTGCGGCGTGTTGCGGAAGATGACCGGCTTCTTCGAACGCCAGGAATGCGGATAGGAGTGCTTGAGGCGGCCGCGCGCAAACAGCGCATGGCGACCGATCAGCCCCTTGATGACACGCTCGTTGGCATCGCCCTTCTTGCCCTTGTCGTCGATGACGCGAGCAGCACCGCCCTCGGCGTCCGGACCGAAGCCGGGCGCGTCGGCCGTGAAGAAGCCGGCATCGTCGACCGGGAACGGGATCGCGGACGAAATGCCGCGCGCTTCGAGTGCCCGGGCGTTGTCCATCCAGGCGTCAAAGTCTTCGCGACCATGGCTCGGCGCGGTGTGGACGAAGCCGGTGCCCGTCTCGTCGGTGACATGGTCGCCGTCGAGGAGCGGCACTTCAAAGTGATAGCCACCGCCAAGGCCATGCAGAGGGTGTGCGCAGGTGATCGCGGCAAATTCCGCCGCCGCGACATCGCGGACGAACTTGAGGGTCACCTTCGCCTTCGCGGCCGACTCTTCTGCGAGACGCTTGGCGAAGATCAGCCGTTCACCGGGCTGCGGTCCGAAGTCGTTCTCGGCCGTTTCGACCTCGTAGAGGCCGTAGCTATACCGCGAGGAATAGGCGATCGCGCGGTTGCCCGGGATCGTCCACGGCGTCGTCGTCCAGATCACCACGAAGGCGTCCTTGAGTTCGTTGGGGCCGTCAGCCACCGGGAACTTCACCCAGATCATGTCGCTTTCGACATCGGCGTATTCGACTTCGGCTTCCGCGAGCGCCGTGCGCTCGACGACCGACCACATGATCGGCTTGGAGCCGCGATAGAGCTGGCCGGACTTCGCGATCTTCAGGAGTTCGCCGGCGATGCGCGATTCAGCGTGGAAGTTCATAGTGGTGTAGGGGTTGTCGAAGTCTCCCTCGATGCCGAGGCGCTTGAATTCCTCCGACTGCACCTTGATCCAACTGGCGGCAAAGTCACGGCATTCCTGGCGGAATTCGTTGACCGGAACCTCGTCCTTGTTCTTGCCCTTCTCGCGGTACTTTTCCTCGATCTTCCATTCGATCGGGAGGCCATGGCAGTCCCAGCCGGGAACGTAGTTGGCGTCGAAACCGCGCATCTGGAACGAGCGGTTGATGACGTCCTTGAGGATCTTGTTCAGCGCGTGGCCGATGTGGATGTTGCCGTTGGCATAGGGAGGGCCATCGTGGAGCACGAACTTTTCGCGGCCGGCGGCGGAAGCGCGCAACTTCTTGTAGAGGCCCATCTGCTGCCAGCGGGCAACGGTTTCCGGCTCCTTCTGCGGCAGACCGGCGCGCATCGGGAAGTCTGTTTCCGGCAGATAGAGGGTCTTCGAATAGTCAACTTTTTCGGCTGTATCGGTCATGTCTAGCAATCGTCTCTAGGCGCCACGGGAGCGGGCGCAACGGGCTTGAAAATTGGTGACGGAGGCGCTCGTCGTCCAAGCGCCGAAAACCCGGACCTTCCGGCCGCTTAGCGCGCGCGGAAGGCCGGGCCGATAATTCGTATCGTGATCGCCAGCCGGAACTTGTTCATCGCGCCGGTTCATAGGCGCTTTTGCAGGGAAAAGGAAGAGGGATTCCATGAGGTCATCGCATGGAAAAGCCGCGAACTTGCCCGCCCGCGGCTTCTGTTTTCGGGGGACGATCAGGCGCGCGCCGTCACTTTTGCCGGGATCAGCACATTGACGATGACGGCGACGATGACGTTCAACGCCAATGCCAGCAGGCCGATATAGACGGTAAACGAGGTCTCTCCGATGGTGACAGGCTGCAGCGGTTTCAGGCCGTTGATCCAGACGAAGAGCGTGCCACCGAAGAAGCCGACGAACCAGCCTGCGATCAGACCGGGCGCGCGGAACCAATTGGTGTAGAGGCCGAAGACCAGCGCCGGAAACGTCTGGAGGATCCAGACGCCGCCGAGAAGCTGAAGGTCGAGCGCGAATTGGGTCGGCAGGAAAAGGATGACAAGAAGCGCGCCGACCTTGACGACGAGCGACGTCACCTTCGCGACCTTTGCCTCGCCGGCATCCGTCACCTGAGGATTGACATAGGCCTTCCAGAAATTGCGGGTGAAGAGGTTGGACGCGCCGATGCTCATCACCGCCGCCGGTACCAGCGCACCGATCGCAATCGCCGCGAAGGCGAAGCCCGCGAACCAACTCGGGAACAGCGTCTGGAAGAGCGCCGGCACGACATCGTTGGCGTTGTCCAGCTTCAAGCCTGCGGCATGTCCCATGTAGCCGAGCAGTGCCAGAAGGCCGAGCAGCAGTGTATAGGCCGGCAGCAACGCAGCATTCTTGCGGATGGTGTTGCCGCTGTTGGAGGCGAAGATGCCAGTCAGCGTATGCGGATACATGAAGGCCGCAAGCGCCGAGCCGAGGGCCAGCGTCGCGTAGGCGACATACTGGTTGGGCTGAAGAAGCAGGCTGCCGGAGCCCTTTGCCTGGAACGCGGCATCAGCGGCAGCAAAGACATTGGCATAGCCGCCAAGCTTCGAGGGAATGAGCGCCACGGCGGCGATCACCACGATGTAGATCATGATGTCCTTGACGAAGGCGATCAGTGCCGGCGCCCGCAGGCCAGCCGAATAGGTGTAGAGCGCCAGCACAATGAAGGCGATCGCCAGCGGTACCTCGCCATGCAGCCCCAGCGCCTTCAGCGCGGCGGTCATGCCGACGAGCTGCAGCGCGATGTATGGCATCGTGGCGATGACACCGGTTGCGGCGACGGCAAGCTCCAGACCCCGTGATCCGTATTGGCCATGGACCACGTCACCGGCGGTCACGTAGCCGAAGTCTTTCGCCCGCTGCCAAAGGAGCGGCATGACCATGAAGACGAAGGGATAGACAATAATGGTGTAGGGCAGCGCGAAGAAGCCGTAGGCGCCAACCGTATAGACCAGTGCCGGAACAGCGATGACCGTGTAGGCGGTGTAGAAGTCGCCGCCGACCAGAAACCAGGTGATCCAGATGCCGAAGCTGCGGCCGCCAAGGCCCCACTCGTCGATATGGGCAAGCGTCTTCGGCCTTCGCCAGTGGGTGGCGACAAACCCCATCACCGTGACGAGCACGAAGAAGAAAACGAAGACGGCAAGCGCGGTGGTGTTGAGTTCAGTCGTCATTGCGCATGCTCCGGTAGGCGATCCAGGTCAGGAAAGCGGTAACCGGCACCCAGGCGAGCTGATACCAGTAGAAGAATGGGAAACCGAAGAGAACCGGGTCGTGAAAGTTGTAGAAGGGAACCCAAAGGAGCCCGATATAGGGAATGATGAGCAGCCAGCAGGCTGCTGTTCCAAACCTTTTATCCATTTGATGATTGCCTTTCGGTGCTTGGGGGCGCAGCGAATCCGCGTCTAATCAAACAGATGACATAGACCCCTGCCCCCACACGGCAACGGCCGTCGTCCCGAAAGGGCCGCAATTTTCGAAAGCGTCTGAACCTTCAGGCGAAGCAGATCTTGCGGTCGAGCTCGCCGAGCGGCTGTACGCCTGTCAGCAGCGCACTCGCCTCCTCTTTGTCGCGGTTCATCTGCTCCACGAGGGGGTCGAGGCCATCGAACTTCAGTTCCGGGCGCAGATAGCCGAGGAAGGACACGGAGCAGAGCTGCCCGTAGAGGTCGCCGCTGAAATCGAAGAGATACGTCTCGAGCAGTGGCGCGCCATTGTCGGTGACCGTCGGTCGGCGACCGTAGCTGGCGACACCATCATAGAGCGTCCCATCGGCAAGGCGGAAGCGCACGGCATAGATGCCCGCCTGAATGTCTGCTTCGGCGGGCAACCGCATATTCGCGGTCGGAAAGCCGAGCTGACGGCCAAGCTTCTCGCCGCCGATGACTTCAGCTTCCACCGTATAGTGATAGCCGAGCATCGCCGCCGCCTCGCTGACATTGCCATCCCTCAACAATTCGCGAACGTGGCTCGAGGAGACGACGTCGGTATTCTCGTCACGAAACGCGTCGATCAGCGTCACGCCAAAGCCGTATTTCTGGCCGGCATCCATCAGGAAGGCCGGGCCGCCTTCCCGGCCGCGGCCGAAATGAAAGTTGAAGCCGGTCACGACCTCGGATGCGCTGAGCCAATCCTTGAGGATCGAATGGATGAAATCGTCCGCCGAGCGCTGTGAGAATTCCCGGTCGAAGGGATATTCGATGACGGCATTGAAGCCGATCGCTTCGAGGATGCGCGCCTTGAGCGGCGCCGGCGTCAAGCGAAAGACCGGCTGCTCCGGGCGGAAGACAGTGCGGGGATGTGGCTCAAACGTCAGGACCAGTGCCGGAATGCCCCGCTGCCTCGATATCTCCAAGGCCCGGTTGAGCACGGACTGATGGCCCCGATGCACACCGTCGAAGTTGCCGATGGCAATCACGCCGCCATGCAGATGGGCCGGCAGGGGTTCGCGGGTTTCGTTGCGGTGAAAAACGGTCATCGGCTGGCTTTTCTCTTGCGAGGCTCGTTATGCGAGGCGGGGCATCCACCACTTCGGCGTCGCTCTTTCGCGCTCCAGATAGGCGGTGAGGATCGCCTCGTCGGTCACTCCATTCAGCGTATATTCCGTCGCGTGGATGCCGCCGCTGATATAGAGGAGATCAAGCCCGTAATCGAGAGCGCCGCGAACATCGGTCGGCATACCGTCTCCGATCGCAAGCACACGGTTCAGCGGAAAGTCCCCGTGGGCTTCGCGGGCGGCAGATAGCACGGCCTCGTAGATCGGCTTGTGCGGCTTGCCGGCAATGCGCGTTTGGCCACCGAGCTGATTGTAATATGCCGCCATCGCGCCGGCGCAGGGGATGATCTTGTGGCCGCGCTCGACAACCAGATCGGGATTGGCACAGATCATCGGCACGCCACGCGCCTGAAATGCCTTCAGCATCTTGGTGTAGTCTTCCGGGGTCTCGGTTTCGTCGTCGAAGAAGCCCGTGCAGACGACCGAGTCCGCATCCTTGGCCTCGACGCGCTCGACACCAAGGCCCTCGATGATCGCCTCGTCGCGATCCGGTCCAAGCAGAAATACCTTCTTCGGACCCTCGGCGATCAGGCCCCGCGTGACGTCGCCCGATGTGACGATGCGGTCATAGGCGCCATCCTGGATGCCGATCTGGCGAAGCTGCGTCACGACCTGCGGAGCGATGCGCGGCGAATTGGTGATGAGAACGACGGTTAGCCCCTCGCCGCGCGCTGCTTCCAGCGCCGCAGCCGCCTTGGGAAAGGGATCGGCTCCATTGTGCAAGACGCCCCAGACATCGCAGAACACCGCGTCGTAGTGGCTGGTGATTTCTGCAAAGTTCTCGATCCGCTTGGCCATTCCGATTTCCCGCTGTCGTTAAGTCAAGGTGACATCGCAAAGGCATGCCGGGATGGCAAGGCATTTTGCAGTGAGCAACGGCAAAAAACTGTGCTCGTCGATTAGAGAAGGGCCTCGCCCGTTTTGATTAGCAGGCCTGCGGCAGTCGACACAGCAAGTATCGTCAGGAGGCCCTTCTCGAATCGGAAGAGCATCACGCACGCCATTACAAAGATCCCAAGCGCCGCGATATCGAGGGTCCGCCACTCCGGCCATGCGACGCTGACGATTGGCAGACCGGTTTTCCCGGACAGGAGTGCGGCACGGCCAACTTCGGCGAAGAGCACGTGCAGACCGAACCAAAGGGCAAGGTTGAGGATGACGCCGACTACCGCCGCGGTGATCGCCGAAAGGGCCGACGAGAGGTTTTCGTTGCTGCGCAGCTTCTCGATGTAGGGAGCCCCGGCGAAGATCCAGATGAAGCTCGGCACGAAGGTCGCCCAGCCGGCGAGGAAAGCACCAAGGAAGCCCCCGGCAAGCGGCGCCATGGCGAGCGGGTTGCGATAGCCGGCGAGAAATCCGACAAAACAGAGAACAAGAACAAGTGGCCCGGGCGTCGTCTCGGCAAGTGCCAGTCCATCGAGTATCTCGGCCGGCTGAAGCCAGGCGTAATGGCCGACGGCGACCTGGCCGACATAGGAGAGGACGGCGTACGCGCCTCCGAAGGTGATGACGGCCATCTTGGAGAAGAAGATGAAGACCGCGCCGAAAACATTGGTTTCGCCGCTCAGGGTTTCGGCGATCAGGTCCGTCGGTACATCGAGGCCGCGAATGAAAAAGAGTGGCGACTGCCAGACAAGGATCCAGAACACGAGCACCACAAGAGGCCTTGCGATCACATGCGTCGTAACCGCGGGAAAATGCGTGCGCGAAGAGGCTTGCGGCAAGACCGGCGCTGCCAATCGACGCTTGGAATACTTCATCCATAACAAGCCTGCTGCTCCGGCCAGGATGATAACCAGAGGAAACGGCAAGTTCAGGAAGAAGAGAGCCAGGAACGACGCTCCGGCCACATAATAATGAAAGCGCTCCCTCAGCGCTCGGCGCCGCACCCGGAGCAAGGCCTCGATGACGATTGCCAAAACGGCAGCCTTTGCTCCGAAGAAAAGCGCGGGAAGCCACGCGGCCTCCTGAAAGACGGCGTAGAGGCTCGACAGCATCAGGATGACAAGGAAGCCCGGCAATACAAACAACAAGCCGGCAATGAGGCCGCCGCGCACGCCGTGCATCAGCCAGCCGATATAGGTGGCCAGTTGCTGAGCCTCCGGGCCAGGCAGCAGCATGCAGAAATTCAATCCGTGCAGGAAGCGCTCCTCGGAAATCCAGCGCTTCTCATCGACAATCGTCGTGTGCATCAGGGCGATCTGACCGGCCGGCCCGCCGAAGCCCAAGCAGCCGATGCGCGCCCATACACGCGCCGCCTCCCCAAGTGTCGGTACCGCTATGATTTCGTCCGCCGCGATCGTTTTGTTCACGGTTGCCGCCCCCTGCCCCAAGCTGCTCGATACCATCGGCGTGTATGCGCGGCAATCCTGACGCCACTCGCCCCGCGGGTGCCGCAAACGTTCCGGGGATACAAAAGCTCTCCAGCTTCAGGACGTTCGGAAATCTCGGAGAGAACGCAACCTGTCGCACTTCCGACAAGGATTTGCTGTTAAGGCTGTTTGTGAGGACGGCGAAGAAAAATTGCGGCCGTTCTTGACTCCCCGTTGGGCCACTCCTAAATGCTGCCTCGCTAGCACTCACCAAGCACGAGTGCTAACACCCATCCGTGCGGGCCGCTCTCGGCCTGCGAGTGTCATTTGATCGAGGGATTAGACAATGGCAAGCACCAATTTCCGCCCCCTTCACGATCGCGTCGTTGTCCGTCGCGTTGAGTCCGAAGAAAAGACCAAGGGCGGCATCATCATTCCCGACACCGCCAAGGAAAAGCCGCAGGAAGGCGAAATCGTCGCCGTCGGTTCCGGCGCTCGTGACGAGTCCGGCAAGGTCGTCGCTCTCGACGTCAAGGCTGGCGATCGCGTTCTGTTCGGCAAGTGGTCCGGCACTGAAGTCAAGATCAACGGCGAAGACCTTCTGATCATGAAGGAAGCCGACATCATGGGCATCATCGGCTAATCAGCCGTTTTTCCCCTTTCCGATTTTAGCTACGGGCCCATAGCCCGGACAACTCGAATTCAGGAGTTTCAATCATGGCAGCTAAAGAAATCAAATTCGGCCGCACCGCGCGCGAAAAGATGCTGCGTGGCGTCGACATTCTCGCTGACGCAGTGAAGGTAACGCTCGGCCCGAAGGGTCGTAACGTCATCATCGACAAGTCCTTCGGCGCTCCGCGCATCACCAAGGACGGCGTTTCGGTCGCCAAGGAAATCGAACTGGAAGACAAGTTCGAAAACATGGGCGCCCAGATGGTCCGCGAAGTTGCTTCGAAGACCAACGACATCGCCGGCGACGGCACGACGACCGCAACGGTTCTCGCTCAGGCGATCGTTCGCGAAGGCGCCAAGGCTGTTGCAGCCGGCATGAACCCGATGGACCTGAAGCGCGGCATTGACCTCGCTGTTGCTGAAGTCGTGAAGGATCTCCAGGCCAAGGCCAAGAAGATCAACACCTCGGAAGAAGTTGCCCAGGTCGGCACGATCTCCGCAAACGGCGAAAAGCAGATCGGTCTCGACATTGCTGAAGCAATGCAGAAGGTCGGCAACGAAGGCGTTATCACCGTCGAAGAAGCCAAGACCGCTGAAACCGAACTCGAAGTCGTCGAAGGCATGCAGTTCGACCGCGGCTACCTCAGCCCGTACTTCGTCACCAACCCGGAAAAGATGATCGCTGATCTCGAAGACGCCTTCATCCTCCTGCACGAGAAGAAACTCTCGAACCTCCAGGCCATGCTCCCGGTTCTCGAAGCTGTCGTTCAGACCGGCAAGCCGCTCCTCATCATCGCTGAAGACGTCGAAGGCGAAGCTCTTGCTACGCTCGTCGTCAACAAGCTGCGTGGCGGCCTGAAGATTGCTGCTGTCAAGGCTCCTGGCTTCGGAGATCGCCGCAAGGCCATGCTCGAAGACATCGCGATCCTCACGGGCGGCACTGTCATCTCCGAAGACCTCGGCATCAAGCTCGAGTCGGTTACCCTCGACATGCTCGGCCGCGCCAAGAAGGTTTCGATCTCCAAGGAAAACACGACGATCGTCGACGGTTCGGGCGCCAAGTCCGACATCGAAGGCCGCGTTGCCCAGATCAAGGCCCAGATCGAAGAAACCACCTCCGACTACGACCGCGAAAAGCTGCAGGAGCGTCTTGCTAAGCTCGCTGGTGGCGTTGCAGTCATCCGCGTCGGCGGTTCGACGGAAGTCGAAGTGAAGGAAAAGAAGGACCGCATCGACGACGCGCTCAACGCGACGCGCGCTGCTGTTCAGGAAGGTATCGTACCGGGCGGCGGCGTTGCCCTGCTGCGTTCCTCCGCCAAGATCTCCGTCAAGGGCGAGAACGACGACCAGGAAGCTGGCATCAACATCGTTCGCCGCGCTCTGCAGGCTCCGGCCCGTCAGATCGCCGAGAACGCTGGTGACGAAGCATCGATCGTTGTTGGCAAGATCCTCGAGAAGGGTCAGGACAACTTCGGTTACAACGCCCAGACCGGCGAATACGGCGACATGATCGCCATGGGTATCGTCGACCCGGTCAAGGTTGTTCGCACGGCTCTGCAAGACGCAGCTTCGGTTGCTTCGCTGCTGATCACCACCGAAGCCATGATCGCCGAGCTGCCGAAGAAGGACGCTCCGGCTGGCATGCCGGGCGGCATGGGCGGCATGGGCGGCATGGACATGATGTGATAGGCGAAAGCCTATCGCTGAAGCGTCCATAAAGCTTCACCGATCTATCTCCTGGTTTTCCCGGAAATAGGAAGGGCGGTCTTCGGACCGCCCTTTTTCGTTCCGGCGCATGATTCGCCAGGTGAGCTTTTTCAATCGTCAGGTGAAACGTTTAACCGCATATCTGAATGCGCCTCGCATTCGGCGAAGCTTTCGCAGAGCTTGTGAGCCTGCATTATTTCTTCCAAAAGCTGTGTTATCCGTTCGCTGCAATTTTATGCACATTTCAGAGCTCAGGAGAGCATTGAAACCGGTTACACTTCGGCAGCTGCGCATTTTTTTGCTCTTTTTCGCGTCCCCCATACTTTCACGGTTGTTTTTCCACTCACAGTAGCGATCGGCATTATGCAAAAAGCGGATTGCCGTTTGCATGAAAGTGCCTATAAATCCCCTCGCATTCGGCGCGTGTCATCAGCCGATGGGTCACGATGCGCATCGATCCTGGCCACGAGAATGCGACGTAGGATTCGGGACAACCCCCTCCCGAAAAATATATTAGAAGTTGAGTAACGCCCCCGTGAAATTGGAAGCGGTTCCGTGAGAAGAACCGGCAATCCAGACCCCATTTCCCGGTCGCCCGAGCATGATGCGCGGTGCAACATGAACCTGCTCATTTTTGCCGGACGTGCGGCGGGGGAAGCCGCACCTACGCTGGGGAAAAATTTGTTCAAAATCGCGAGAACCAACGCCGCGGCACCGCTTATGCCGGGCTCACTGGATATCAGCAATCATGATCCTGAAATGCTGGCGCAGTTTTCCATTTCGGAAACCTGGGTCGGAGACCTGTCCAGCGGCGTGATCCGCCTCAAGGAATGGAGCGCCCTGCTGCACGGACTCCCGGCGCGGGTATGCGGGCTTCTGAGCCTCATGCGCTGCTACGATCCGAAGGATCACGATCACATCCTGGAACTCTTCGAGCAGGCTGCGACGCTCTCCTCATCCTTCTGTTTCTCGACCACCATCATGATGTCGAATGGCTTCCGTCAGCCGTTGTTCTGCATGGGCGAGTCGAACGGCCACGACGATGCTAATCACGGCAGCATGCTCGGTGTTTTCATCTTCCCTCGTTTCAAGACGAATACCGGCGGCGAGTTTGCCAGGCGCCAATAGACGCTCCCGCACATGAAAAAAGCCGGCCTTTTGGACCGGCTTTTTGCATATTTGCCTCAGATTTACGCAGGCCGTGCCGGGATATTCAACCCCTTTTCCGAGGCCGGCCGGGCGATGCAGCGCTCTAGCCAGTCCATCACGGCCGGGAAGCTCTTATAATCCAACACCTCACGCCCGCCGTAGAAGATGTCTGCACCGCGGAGCCACGGGAAAGTGGCGATATCGGCGATCGTGTAGAGATCGCCCATGATCCACTGGCGACCCTGGAGGCGTGCTTCCAGTACGCTCAGAAGCCGCTTTGATTCGTCGCGGTAGCGCTCCATCGGATACGAGTTGTTGGCAACCTTATCGGCCGCGAATTTGTAGAAGTGCCCGAACTGTCCGAACATCGGTCCGATACCGGCCATCTGGAAGAAGACCCACTGGATCGTCTCGTAGCGCCCGGCTGTATCTGATGGAATGAGTTTGCCTGTCTTCTCTGCCAAATAGAGCAGGATGGCACCGGATTCGAAAATGCCGATCGGCTTTCCATCGGGGCCATTGGGATCGATGATTGCCGGGATGCGGCCATTGGGATTGAGCGATACGAATTCCGGCGACTTCTGGTCGTTCGTGCTGAACGAGATCAGATGCGGTTCATAGGACAAGCCAAGCTCTTCAAGCGCAATCGATATCTTCACGCCGTTCGGGGTTGGCAACGAGTAAAGCTGGATGATATCCGGGTTCGCTGCTGGCCAGCGCGTCGTGATCGGAAATGCGGAAAGATCTGCCATCGGGGTCTCCATCTTGGGCGGCCGACCATAAAAGAGGCGCACCATCGATGGCAAGCCGACTTCGCCAAGATCGGTCGTTCAATAATAGAGAACGAAGTGTCCCTTTCCGTCTATCTTTCCACAACAGCAAAAAAAGGCGACAAAGTGGCATCCGAGGTTGCAACCGTGCCGGGGCACAACAACCTCAAACGCCATTCAACGGAGACAACGTTCATGTCGAATACCAACAATATTGTCATTCTTGTCGCTCGCGTCCTCTTGTCGTTCATGTTCATCCTTGCCGGCTTCGGCAAGCTGACCGATCCGGCTGGAACCGCTGGCATGATCGCCGGTGCTGGTCTTCCGGCGTCGACTGCCCTGACCTATCTCGCAGGCGCCTTTGAATTTGTAACTGGCCTCGCGGTTCTCGTCGGCTACCAGACGAAGACCGTCGGCTGGCTGCTCGCCGCCTTTTGTATCTTCACCGCTGTCGTCTTCCACCTGCCGACGGTCAACGTTCCGGATTTCCCGGCTGCCGCTCTCGGCTGGATCAACGCCCTGAACCAGATCATGGTCATGAAGAACTTCACGCTGGCCGGCGCTTACATCTTCCTCGCCATTGTCGGCCCGGGCCTCTACTCGCTCGACGCACGCCGCGGCGCCTACGCAGTCGCCTAAGCGATCAAGCATCCTCCCAAGCATGAAAAACCCGCCGTCACCAGACGGCGGGTCTTTTCGTGTGTTGATTTGGCGATGGTCAGAGTGCCGAGCGAACGGCGTCGATCAGCCGCTGAACGGTCGGGTCGTTCGCGTGGCTTTCCTTGCGTGCCCTGACGAAGCAGGCCTGGGAGCGAAGGATGACGCCGTCGGACAAGATCTTCAGGTTGTTCGCGCGAAGAGTCGAACCAGTCGAGGTGATGTCGACGATGATATCGGCCGATCCCGAGGCAGGCGCCCCTTCCGTTGCCCCAAGGCTTTCGACGATCCGGTAGAGCTGGATGCCGTGCTGGCTGGAGAAGAATTGCTGCGTCAGCCGCCAGTATTTCGTGGCAATCGCCAGGCGCCGGCCGTGACGGGCGCGAAAGTCGGAAGCAACATCGCCGAGATCGGCCATAGTGTCGACGTCGAGCCAGATTTCAGGAACGGCAACCACGACATCGGCATGGCCGAATCCGAGACGCGCGCAGATCTCGACACGCTTGTCCGCCTCCGCCAGGCCCTCGCGGACAAGGTCTTCGCCGGTGACACCGAAATCGACGGTGCCGCTGCCTAGTTCACGGGAAATCTCGGAGGCGGAAAGGAAGGCAACTTCGACGTCGTCCCAACCTTCGACGCGTCCGCGATAGGAGCGATCGTTGCCGACAGCGGTGATCCTGATCCCGGCGCGTTCGAAGATCGCCGAGGCATCGTCCTTCATC
The DNA here is from genome assembly GCF_056398905.1 of Rhizobium sp. 01T417. NCBI lineage: Bacteria > Pseudomonadati > Pseudomonadota > Alphaproteobacteria > Hyphomicrobiales > Rhizobiaceae > Rhizobium > Rhizobium sp. 01T417. The sequence goes on from NZ_JBFTQH010000009.1 coordinate 49,978, forward strand.
CGGCCCTTGGAGGGCAATGCGATGGTAATCGTCATCATACGGCCCTCTCGGTTTCGATGCGATCCAGCCAGAGCGAGAAGCCGACGGCGGGAATGCGTTCCTTGGCGCCCAGGAAGGTCATCAGGCGATCGAAACGGCCCCCACCGGCGAGAACCGCCGACGTGCCCTGGACGCCGATCTCGAAAACCAGGCCGGTGTAGTAATCCAGCGGACGCCCGAAGGCTGCGCGGTAATCGATCAGCGCCAAATCGACGCCGGCATTGGCCAGAGCGGCCACGCGGCCGTCGAAACGCGCCAGCGCGTTGCCGAGCTTGAGGCCCGCGGCATCGGCAAAACCGGCCAAGGCCGCCGAAGCATTGATCAGCGGTACGTTCAGCGACAGGAATTCTTCCAGCACGCGGAAGGCCGCATCATCGAGGCGCGTTTCGGAGAGGATCAGCTTTTCCTTCAGACGGCGCGCGATTTCGAGCGGCGAACGGCTGGCATTCGTCGAATAGCCCGTCGCCTGCATCGTCGCATCTATGTGTGCAACAAGTGCTGCTTCATCGTCGGCGGCAATCAGATGTGCCATCTCGTCACTCAATCCAGTTACGAACTGAGGGCTGACGAGGCTTGCCAGCAGAGCTTCGAGCTGGCTCATGTTGCCGAAGGCATGGATCAGGCGCTTCTGCCAGCCGAGCGGCAGGCCAAGCGCCTGCACCACTGCTTCGAAGACAGCCTGATCGCCGAGTGTCACCGCAAGACGCTTGCCGGGAACGACGCGCTCCAGCACGCCGATCGCATCGCCGATCGCACGYGCGTCGGCAGCGGCAATATTGATGTCGCCAAGATCCTCGATCCCGGCTTGATAGAACTCGTTGCCGCCTTCACGCCGCTGGCGGAAAACTTCGCCGAGATAGGAATAGCGCTTCGGCGTGCCGGTCGCGCTCTCGATGTGGCGCAGGCAGACGGGGATCGTGAACTCCGGCCGCAGGCAAAGGCTGGCGCCCGTCTCGCTTTCGGTCATGAAAATGCGCCGGCGAAGATCCTCGCCGGCGATGTCAAGAAATGGTTCGGCCGGCTGGATGACGGGCGTATCTACCCGCTCCGTCTTTCGCGCCGCAAACTCTGAGAGGAGCTCGCCGGAGAAGTCCGGCAGGTTGATCAGGGCCATCTCAGCCCGCCCTGTTGCGGTCTTCGGCCTGCGCCGCCAGAATTTCCTTCACCTTGGCGACGAGGTCGCCTTCGGCAACTGTCTCCTGTGCGACGCGCGCTTCGCGCCAGCTGGCGTTGTCCTCGATCTCGCCGGACAGGCGCTTGCCTTCGATCAGGTCCTTGATCTGCACGACGCCCTGCGCCCGCTCGTCACCGCCCTGGATAATGGCGACGGGGCAGCCGCGGCGGTCGGCGTATTTCAGCTGATTGCCGAACTTCTTCCAGTTGCCCTGGAACATCTCGGCGCGGATGCCAGCCTTGCGCAATTCCTGCGTCATGTGCTGGTAGCGGCCCATCGACTCGACATCGCCGTCCATGACAGTGACCAGAACCGGCTCGATGACCTCGGCCTGGCCGAGCTTTCCGAGGTTCTTCAGCGCCGTCATCAGACGAGAGACGCCAATCGAGAAGCCAGTGGCCGGCACGGGCTGGCCCATGAAGCGGGACACGAGACCGTCGTAGCGACCGCCGCCACCGACGGAACCGAAGACGACCTTCTCGCCCTTCTCGTTAGTCACGTCGAAGAGGAGCTCGGCTTCGTAAACCGGGCCGGTGTAATATTCGAGGCCGCGAACAACCGAGGGGTCGATCTTGACGCGATCCGACTGATAGCCGGCGCTTCGCACCAATGCGCCGATGAAGTTCAGCTCCTCGACACCTTCCGCACCCTTGGACGTTCCGGCAACCAGCTCGGCAAGCTGCCCAGCGCTTTCGGTATAGTCCTTGATCCCGACGAAGAAGAGAACCTTGTCGATCTGTCCCTGGTCGAGACCAGCACCCTTGGTGAAGTCGCCAGACTCGTCCTTGCGGCCGGGACCAAGCAGGAGAGCAACGCCCTCGAGACCGAACTTGTCGAGCTTGTCGATGGCGCGTAGCACGTTGAGGCGCTGGCCGGCCTTGTCATCGCCGCCGAGACCGATTGCTTCGAGAACACCGTCGAGAACTTTGCGGTTGTTGACGCGGATCACGTAGTCGCCGCGCTTGATGCCGAGGGCTTCCAGCGTATCGGCCATCATCATGCACATTTCCGCATCGGCCTGCACGCCCGGCGCACCGACCGTATCGGCGTCGAACTGCATGAACTGGCGGAAGCGACCGGGGCCCGGCTTCTCATTGCGGAAGACATAGCCGGCGCGATAGGTGCGGTGCGGCAGCTGGATCTCGTTGAAATTCTCGGCAACATGACGGGCGAGCGGCGCCGTCAGGTCGTAGCGCAAGGACATCCACTGCTCGTCGTCGTCCTGCAGCGAGAAGACGCCCTCGTTCGGCCGGTCGGCATCCGGCAGGAACTTGCCGAGCGCGTCGGTGTATTCGAAGAGCGGCGTTTCGACAGGATCGAAACCATAATGCTCGTAGACTTCCCGGATCTTCGCGGTCATTTCGTTGACGGCGCGAATGTCTGCTGCCGAACGATCGACGAAGCCGCGGGGAAGTCTGGCCTTGAGCTTTTGTGGTTTCTTCTGCTTGTCGTTCATTTCCAAGGTATTCCGCTCGCTGTGACAGTGGCGGTTACCTAGCGGAAAGGGCCGGGTGCGGCAAGGGCGAAGGCCCTTGATCAGGAACACAGAATCGATTGAACGAGAGAGAATGGATCGAATGGCGGGAGCTACACGATGATTGCCGAGGCGCTTCTCTATGCTGCCACCGTTCCGATGACATTGAAGGCGCATCGCCGGTTCATCCGATACTCCGTCAATCTCTGGTCCCGCGCCGGCCGTTGCAGCCGGCAATGGGCGGAGCACGAGGAGCGAAGCCGGAACGCTGTGAGAAGTGCCATTGCGGAGTTGCGGCAGAGGAGGGCGGCGGTCGTTTTGGGCTCGGGCCTGCTCCGCGACGTGCCGATTGAGGAATTAGCCAGGACCTTTGACACTGTCGTCCTCGTCGATCTCGTGCATCTTGCCTCGGTGCGCCTCTGGCTGCGGCTCAAGCGCTACAGCAATGTTCGGCTGATCGAGCGCGATCTCTCCGGCTACGACGAGCTTGCCACGGGCAAACAACCAGAGCCGCTGGCGTTCCTGAGAAGCGTTCCGTATCTCGACTTCGTCGTCTCGGCCAATCTCCTCTCCCAGATCGGTCGCGGCGCACAACGCCGTTACGAGGCGGAACAGGCCGGCGCCATGCCCGCCGATACCGTCGCACAACTGATCGAGGCGCACCGGTCGGCGCTTGAGGCAGCGCCCTGCAAGACATGCCTGGTTACCGATGTTACCTATGCCGTGATAGACCGACAGGGGAAGGTTCATGACGAGACTGATCTGCTGCACGGCGTGGCGCTGTCATCGGTTCGGGCCAACTGGCAGTGGCCCGTGGCGCCACTCGGCGAAGAGAGCAATGGCTATCAGATCGTCCATCAGGTCGTTGCCGCGTACTAGCGCCAGCCTCCGCACGTCGGCCGACGCTTCTCTCGCCAAAGTGTATAAAGTGGGCTTGGCTTCTTCGCGCGCTGCACCTATTTTGACGATATGCGGTTTCTTGCAATCATAGCGATGGTTTTCGGCTGGTTTGCCTTCGGCACCATGTCCGCATGGGCTGGCTGTCCGACATGCCTGTCCATGCAGCCGGTCGCTGCGACGCCCAGCGCCGAGCATCATCATATGGCCGGCATGGATATGGGCGAGAAGGCCAAGTCGTCGCCGGCGCAGCAGGATCCTTGTTCGGCCGCCGGTATGGTGCACATGCCCTTCTGTTCGGCCTGCCTGGTCATTCCGCCATTGAGCGTCATCGCCGCGACCGGCAAGCAGATGTTTTCCTATCCTGCGCCCGGACCGGCTCACGCCATGCAGGATGCCCGCCCAGCACCGCTGGCGCCGCCTCCCCGGCTTGTCTGACGGTCTTCATGAACGCTGCGGCTTCGGCCGCGCATTGAATTCCAGTATCAGACAGAGGAAGGAAATCCCATGTCTCTGAAAGTTCTCGCCATAGCGGCCACGCTCGCACTCTCGTCCGCACCCGTCTTCGCAGAGGAGATGAAAATGGACATGAGCAAGCCAATGGGCGACCACGGCGCATCGAGCCACGCCTTTGCGCAGGCGAACGCTAAAATGCACAAAGACATGACGATGAAGTATAGCGGCGACGCCGATGTCGACTTCGTCCGCGGCATGATCCCGCACCATCAAGGTGCGATCGACATGGCGAAAATCGAGCTGGAGTACGGCAAGGATCCGGAAATTCGCAAGCTCGCGGAAGCCGTCATCAAGGCCCAGGAGACTGAGATCGCCGATATGCAGGCCTGGCTGAAGGCTCACGGCAAGTAATCGCAAAGGACGCCGGAGCACGAAGCCCCTGCGTCCGCCTTCACAAGGCCTTGATCAGCCCTTCGGTTCGAAAGGTTCCGGCCGTCGGGCTGCCCCCTGCCGGGCCAGCATCCAGCCCGGATATTCGGGCGCGAGTTCGCTGACCTCGTCCAGCTTCTTCAGGTCGTCCACATCGAGCTTCAGGTTGACGGCCGCCAGGTTCTGGTCGAGCTGCTCGACGCGTTTTGCGCCGATGATGACAGTCGTCACGAAAGGTTTCGCCAGGATGTAGGCAAGCGCGACGGTCGCGACGCTTGTGCCGTGTTTCGCGGCGATCTCGCGCATCACGGCAACGCAGGCCCAGGCGCGATCCTTGTCGACCGGCGGGAAGTCGAACGAGGCGCGGCGTCCTTCCCCGTTGCCCGGCGCTCCCGGCCCGTACTTGCCGGAGAGAAGACCGCCCGCCAGCGGCGACCAGACCATTAGACCAAGCTTTTCCTCCTGCATCATCGGCACGATGTCACGCTCGAGATCGCGGCCGGCGATCGAATAGTACGCCTGTACCGTCTCGAACCGGGCAAGACCGCGACGTTCCGAGATGCCGAGCGCTTTGGCGATGCGCCACGCCTGCCAGTTGGAGACACCCACATAGCGCACGAGACCGCGGGATACGAGATCGTCCAGGGCTCGCAGCGTCTCGTCGATCGGCGTGACCGGATCGGTGGCATGGATCTGGTAAAGATCGATATGATCGGTCTGCAACCGCTTGAGACTGGCCTCGACCGAATCCATGATGTGGCCACGCGAGGCGCCGCGGTCGTTCGGCTTGTCGCCCATGGTGCTATAGACTTTCGTGGCGATGACCACGTCCTTACGGGGAACGCTGAGGTTCTTCAGGGCCTGGCCGAGCAGCTTTTCGGATTCGCCGAAGGAATAGACGTCGGCCGTGTCGATGAAGTTGACGCCCGATGCCAGCGACTTCGCAACGATTTCATCGGCGGCTTTCTGGTCGACGTCGGCGATCGAGCCCCAAAGGTTCTTTTCGCCGGCGGCGCCGAATGTCATCGTACCGAGGCAGATTTCCGAGACGAATAGTCCCGTATTTCCAAGTTGATTGTAACGCATGGTCGAAAATTTCCTTGTGACGACCGCAGGGTTGCCTACGGACAGATGAGTTCATTTTTTGGTTGTTGGCCTGCACATGACAGGAGCAGCCGGAATGCGGCCGCGTGGAAGGCACTATCGATGTAAGGCGAGGCGGCGGCACTTCAACATGCCGTGTACTCGCCTCACGGCTTTGCGATGCTCTTGTATCGCGGCCATCTTTCAATAGATTCAAACCAGATTACTCGGAGATGGGCGATGACGACCCGCATGCTGACGACCATCGGTTTCGATGCCGACGACACGCTCTGGCAGAACGAGCAATACTATCGGCTTACCGAGGCGCATTTCACGGAATTGCTGGCCGATTTTGCAAATGGTCCAAGAATTTCCGAGCGCTTGCTGGAGGCAGAGAAGCGCAATCTCCGGCAGTACGGTTTCGGCATCAAGGGATTTACGCTGTCCATGATCGAGACGGCGATCGAGGTCACCGAGGGCAAGGTGCCCGCCAGTGTCATTGCCAATATCCTCGACACCGGCCGCGACCTGCTTTCTCACCCCGTCGAGACCCTGCCGCATGTGCAGGAGACCTTGGCGGCGCTCTCGGAAAACTACCTGCTGGTGATGATCACCAAGGGTGATCTTTTCGATCAGGAGCGTAAGCTCGCGCAATCCGGGCTTGGCGACTTCTTCCACGCCGTCGAGATCGTCTCCGACAAGACCGCCGTGACCTACCGGCGGATCTTCTCCAAGGTCGGCGGTGGCCCGGAACGGGCGATGATGGTCGGCAACTCGCTGAAATCAGACATTGTCCCCGCGATTGCCGCCGGCAGCTACGGCGTCTTCGTGCCGCACGAACTCACCTGGGTCGTCGAGCATGTCGAGGAACCGAAGGACGCACCGCGCTTTCGCAAGATCGAACATCTCGGAGAACTGCGCAGGTTGATCGAAGGCCTGGGCTAGCCCCTCATTACTGCCTTGAAGGGAAAAGTGGCGACGGCGATTGCTGTTCAGCCGGAGCCGTGGGCTGCGGCGCTGTTGCCTGCGGCTCGACGAGAATGCTGTAGGGCGCGCCCAGGCCGCGGCGCGGCGACGCCTTGGAATAATAGGGCCGCAGCAGCCAGGTGGTGTTGTCCTTCACCGTGACGGTGTAGCTGGTGCCATCCTCATCGGTACCAAAGATCGCCTCCTCGTCGGGCGTTGCCAGATCGAAGATCGAAAGGAAGGCAAACTTGCTCTTGGTCGCAAAGCTGATCTTCACATGCTGGCCAGCCTTGACGGGAAGTGTGTAAACCCGCCCGTTGCCGAGCTTCGTCCAGCCCTTGAGCTCCATGGTTGCAGCCGGAAACTGCAGCTTCTCCAGTCGCTCGCCGGGCTGCAGCTCCGGTGACTGGCCGAACGCTACGGATGCCACCAGGCAGAATGCGACGGTTGCCGCGAGCGCCTTCATGGGCGCACCAGCGCGTTGCGCATCGCCTCTACCTCGACGCGGCAGAAGCAACCTTCGATGTGATCGTTGACGAGACCCATTGCCTGCATGAAGGCATAAACTGTGGTTGGGCCGACAAACGTCCAGCCGCGCTTCTTCAGATTCTTGGAAATGAGAACCGATGTCGGCGTTGTCGGGTTGGCCATGACAGTGGCACGATCGACCACCTTTGGCCTATCGTTATGACCGGGCTCGAAGCTCCAGAAATACCGGGCGAGCGACCCGAACTCCTGCCTCAGTTCGATCGCACGGCGGGCGTTGTTGATCGTCGAGACGATCTTGCCTCGATGGCGCACGATGCCGGGATCGGCGAGGCAGCGTTGGATATCGCTGTCGTCGAAGAGCGCAACCTTCTCGAAGTCGAAGCCGGCAAAGGCAGCGCGGAAATTCTCGCGCTTGCGCAGGATGGTGAGCCAGGAGAGACCGGACTGGAACCCCTCCAGGCAGATCTTCTCGAAGAGGCGGATGTCATCCGTTACCGGCCGCCCCCATTCCTCGTCGTGATACTTGAGGTAATCCGGGAGGTTGGCGTGCCAGTGACAACGGCTCTTGCCGTCTTCGCCGATGATGATGCCCGTATCGCTCATGATCCCGCTTCGCTTTCGTGCTGCGAATCCGGCTTTACCATTTGCAAACTCTCTTTCCAAACCGAACGATAACCCTGACGAAAAGTTTATCTCTCGCTTCGGACTTGAATGAATTCAAATTTACGATTCGCTGGCGGGAACGGTGGCAGCGTGGCGGCAGGCGGCCGCTGCCGTCCGTGCATTTTCGGCCATTTGTAGAGAGTCCGTCCGATGATGAAATCCCTTCTGCTCGCCGCAGCGATGCTCGGCGTCTTTTCCACCGCTGCGCTCGGCGACGACCGTTATACAACGCGCCCGCCGGTCGTGCTAAGCCCGGACCTTGCAGCCCCATGGGTCATGCAGCTCGGCGGCAAGGTTCGTCCCGTCGTCTACCGACAACCGGCCTTTCCGAAACGCGGTCTGTTCACATCCGGCGTCTTCGGCCGCGCTCCGGCCGCCGTGGCGCAACCGGTGTCCGCCATCAATCCCGGCGTCCCAGTCGTCCGCCGCCAGCTTGAGCCGCAATTTCTGCCGCAGATCGTCACCTACGACACCAAGGAACGGCCCGGCACGATCGTCATCGATACCAACAGCCGCTTCCTTTACCTGGTAATGGAGGGCGGCAAGGCGCGGCGTTACGGAGTGGGCGTCGGCAAGCCAGGCTTCGAATGGGCCGGCGTGCACAAGATTACCCGCAAGTCCGAATGGCCGGACTGGACGCCGCCAGCCGAAATGGTTGGCCGCGAAGCCGCCAAGGGCCACTATCTCCCGGCGCGCATGGACGGCGGTCCCGAGAATCCGCTTGGCGCGCGCGCCATGTATCTCGGTTCGACGCTCTACCGCATCCACGGTACCAACGCCCCCTGGACGATCGGCAACGCCGTTTCCTCCGGCTGCATCCGGCTACGCAACGAGGATGTCGTTGACCTTTACGAGCGGGTAAAGGTTGGAACCCGCGTCATCGTCATGTAAAGGCTCCCGAATATCGGGCGCGCGGCCAAGAATAGTTGCAATTAGACATCGCAGCTGTTTCATTCCGCGCCGACATCTTGAACTGGATCGAAGTTAGGGTAGCTTCGGTCCGGTTTTGCTTTGAGGGAATCAACCATGCTGAAATTCGCGACGGCTCTTGCGGCCACCGGCCTTCTGGTCACTTCCATGTCCGCATCGGTCTCGGCGCAGCCGATTACACCCGCTCACGATGGCGCGCCTGTCGTTCGGGTCGCCGCACCGCCGAAGTCGGTCAAGCCGCAGTTCAAGCGCCAGCGCGTGCACCTCATCACCAACGAGGCACCCGGCACGATCATCATCGATACCAACCACAAGTTCCTGTATCTCGTCGAAACCAAGGACCGCGCGACGCGCTATGGCATCGGCGTCGGGCGCGAGGGCTTCGGCTGGTCGGGCGTGGTGAAGATCGGCCGCAAGGCAGAATGGCCGGGCTGGACGCCGCCGGCTGAGATGCGTGTTCGCGAGGCGGCGAAGGGCCACATCCTCCCGACCTTCCAGGAAGGCGGCGAGGACAATCCGCTTGGCGCCCGCGCCATGTATCTCTACAAGGGCGGCAACGATACGAGCTTCCGCATCCACGGCACCAACCAGCCGTGGTCGATTGGGCTCAACATGTCGTCCGGCTGCATCCGCATGATGAACAAGGATGTGATCGATCTTTACGATCGTGCGCCCGTCGGCACGAAGGTCATCGTCGTCGGCCCTGGCAACAAGCAGGGCGAAATCAGCTTCGAAGATCGCGGCATCGACGTGCTGCGGACGATTTTCGGCGGCTAAGCCAAGCAATTAGGCGGCCGGGCAACCGGTCGCCGATCTCAAACCGCGTATGCGGGGTCGCAAGCGCAAGGGCTATGCGATGCATGGGCTTTCGAGACCACCGGACGATCCGGCACCTCTAAGCCAGCGGCAGATCCTTTAGTTTCTCCGGCATATCTCCGCCGTAGGCCCAATCCAACAATTGCACCGTGTGAACGATCGGAATCGCCGTCCCTGTCGCGATCTGCATCATGCAGCCGATATTTCCGGTTGCGATCACACGCGGCTTCGTTGCTTCGAGGGTCTTGACCTTGCGGGTCTTGAGCGCATCGGAAATGTCGGATTGCATGATGTTGTAGGTACCCGCCGACCCACAGCAGAGGTGACCTTCGGCAGGATCGCGGACATTGAATCCGGCCGCCTTCAACAGCTGCTTCGGCGCCATCGTGATTTTCTGACCGTGTTGCATCGAGCAGGCAGAGTGATAGGCGACGATGATGCCCTTCGGCATCTGCGCGGGGAGCTCGAGCGATGCGAGATATTCCGTGATGTCCTTCGCCAAGGACGAAACGCGTGCCGCCTTTTCGGCATAGGCCGCATCCAGCCGCAGCATATGGCCATAGTCCTTGATCGTCGTGCCGCAGCCGGAAGCGGTAATGATGATTGCGTCGAGCCCGCCTTCTTCGAGTTCACGCGTCCACACATCGACGTTGGCACGTGCGCTCGCCAATGCCTGCTCTTCCCGTCCCATGTGGTGGACGAGCGAGCCGCAACAAACCTCTCCCTTGGGAACGACGACTTCAACACCAAGCCGTGTCAGGAGCCTGATTGTTGCCTCGTTGATCCCGGGATCGAGAACCGGCTGCGCGCAACCAGTCAAGATCGCGACGCGACCGCGTTTCTCGCCGACCGGCGGGTGGCTTGCCGCCGCGGCATAGGCGGAGGTGGGGGGAATGCGACGCGGCGCCAGCGCCAGCATCGCGGCAAATGGCTTCAATGCGGGCGCGCGCGCTAAAAGACCTGCGAACGGCCGCCCCGCTGACGACAGCTTGATCGCGAGGCGAAACCGATCGGGATAAGGCAGAACAGCAGCAAGGATGGCGCGCACGAGCCGGTTCATGAAAGGACGCTTGTAGGTCTTTTCGATGTGCGCCCGCGCATGGTCGACGAGGTGCATATAATCGACACCGGAGGGACAGGTCGTTACGCAGGCGAGACAGGAGAGGCAGCGGTCGATATGGGTAACGACCTCGGCGTCGGCCGGGCGCCCGTTTTCCAGCATGTCCTTGATCAGATAGATGCGCCCACGGGGGCTATCGAGCTCATTGCCGAGCGTGACATAGGTCGGACAGGTCGCGGTGCAGAAGCCGCAATGCACGCATTTGCGCAGGATCTTCTCGGATTCGGCAACGTGCGGGTCGGCAAGTTGGGCCGGGGTGAAATTGGTCTGCATGCCTCAAGTTCCTGCCATCTTCCCGGGATTGAAGATGCCGGCGGGATCGAATTTCAGTTTCAGTCGCTGCGATAGCAAGGCCACAGCCTCCTGCTGGGGCTGAAAGGCCGCAATCCCAGATCGCATCTTTTCAGGTGCGCGGATCAATGTCGCATGGCCACCGCCCAGCGCCTTGATGAACCGGCGCAAAAGGTCCGCATCCGCGTCGGCCTCCATCCGCATCCAGATCAGGCCGCCCTGCCAGTCATAGTATGCGTCAACACCGGCTTCGAGGCGAAGTGCCGCGACCAGCTGATGGCCGGTCCCTGGGGCGACGGAGACGCGCCACACCGGTCGAGCCGTACCGTCGGCATAGGGCGCGACATCGCGGATATCTCTCCAGAGACGGACACTGTCTGCCTGCTCGAAGCGCGTGACGGATCCGCATGCCGCCATGGCTGCGGCGAGCTTGGTTGCCCTGGCATCGACTGAGCCGGGCAGGCCTTCGATCCTGAGACAGGTTCCCTCGCCTTCGGAGAGCGTACTGTCGAGAAATTTCCAGGCGACGGTCATCGGCAGATGTGCGGCGCCGGAGACTTCGACCGGCAGCGCCATCGCCGCCGCCATGGCGTTGGCGGCCTCCGCATCGTTCAGCCCCGAGATGACGATCGTTGCTTCGGTTCTCGGCCGCGGTGGCACGCGGAAAGTTACTTCCGTCAGGAAGCCCAGCGTGCCGTGCGAGCCAGCCATCAGCTTGACGAGATCCAATCCGGTGACGTTCTTCATCACGCGGCCGCCTGCCTTGATGATCTCGCCCTTGCCGTTGATGAAGCTCACGCCAAGCAGGCTGTCGCGCGCAGCGCCGGCGACGAAACGGCGCGGCCCCGAGACATTGGCGGCAAAGACGCCGCCGATTGTCGGCTCACCTGTCGTTCCCATGATCGGCCGATGGTCCATGGGCTCAAAGGCCATCATTTGACCGTTCTCGGCGAGTGCGGCTTCGATCTCGGACAACGGCGTTCCCGAGCGAGCGGTCAAAACCATCTCGCCGGGATTATAGGCCGTGATGCCCCGCAGATTGGACGACCGCAGGCGGCTTTCCGCCGCCACGGCGTTCCCGAAACCCGAGCGAGTGTTGCCGCCGCAGATCGCCAGCGGCTCGCCGGCCTCGGTGTGGCTGCGGACGATTGCCGCGGCCTCTTCGTCCGTTGTGGGCGATAGATCGATCATGCGGCCGGACGTCCCTCGAGCGGGAAAACCTTGGAGGGGTTCAGGAGCCAGGCCGGATCGAAGGCGGCGCGCGCCGCCATCTGCTGCTCCAGGTCCGCCTCGGAATACTGATGACGCATCAGGTCGCGTTTTTCGATGCCGACGCCATGCTCGCCCGTGAGGCAGCCGCCCGCATCGACACAGAGCTTCAGGATCTCCATCCCCGCAGCTTCCGCACGGGCGGCATCTTCCGGATCATTCGCATTGAACAGGATCAGCGGATGCATATTGCCATCGCCGGCATGGAAGACGTTGGCGACGCGAAGCCCATAGCTGTCGATGATTTCAGAGGTTTTCGTCAGCACATAAGAAAGCTGGCTGAGCGGCACGGTTCCGTCCATGCAGATATAGTCTGCTATCCGGCCAGTCGCGCCGAAGGCGGATTTCCTGCCCTTCCAGATCAGCGCCGCCTCGGTTGCCGACTGGCATTCGCGGACGGTTTTCACGCCATGCTTGCGCGCGATTTCGACGATGCTCTTCAGCATGTCGTCCATTTCCGCCTCCGATCCTTCGACCTCGACGATCAATAGCGCCCCCACATCCAGCGGATAGCCGGCCTTGGCGAAGGCCTCGCAGATTTCGATCGCTGGCTTGTCCATGAATTCGATCGCGACGGGAATGATCCCTGATGCGATGATGTCGGCGACACAGGATCCCGCCTCCTCGGACGTATCAAAGCCGAAGAGGACCGGCCGCGCGCCCTCCGGTTTGGCGATCAGGCGGACAGTCGCTTCGGTGACTATCCCAAGCTGGCCCTCATGTCCGCAGACAAGGCCAAGCAAGTCGTAGCCTCCGGCGTCCAATGCCTTGCCGCCGAAATCGATGACGGTGCCATCGGTCAGCACCATCTTGACGCCGAGCAGGTTGTTGGTCGTCACCCCATATTTCAGGCAATGCGCGCCACCGGAATTCATGCCGATATTGCCGCCGATCGTGCAGGCCAGCTGTGAGCTCGGATCGGGCGCATAGAAGAAGCCGTCCGCCGAGACGGATTCTGAAATATTCAGGTTGGTTACGCCGGCTTCGACGACCGCCACGCGGTTGGCCAGATCGATTTCGAGAATGCGGTTCATCTTGGAAACGCAAATGACGACCGCATCCTCCTGTGGGATTGCTCCGCCCGAGAGTGACGTTCCGGCGCCGCGCGGCACCACCGGCACGCCATAGCGATGACAGTATTTCATGACCGCAGCCACTTCCGCGGTCGTCCGCGGCAGGGCAACAGCAAGCGGCATCCGGCGATAGGAAACGAAGGCATCGGTCTCGAACGGCATCAACTCGCGCGCCTCGTGCACCAGGCATTCCGGCGGCAGCAGGTCGATGAGATCTGCGACGATCTGCCTGCGGCGGGCAAGCACGTCGGCACGCGGGGCGAGAAACGAAATAGTATCGGACATGACTCTCTCCCTTCGCTCCGACAGCGAAAACCGGAGACATCCTCTGCGCTGCCGGCTCAGTCGGGCTTAGCACTTTCCCGATTACGGCGCAAATGCTAAGCACTTATTCCAAAAGGATAAACAATCTGACGAATGACCAATATCGGTGATCTCGAAATTTTCGCAAAGGTCGTTTCGACGGGGAGCATGTCGCTTGCCGGCCGGGCTCTCGGCTTTTCGCCGGCGGTCGTGTCGAAGCGGATAAAACGGCTTGAAGATCGGCTCGGCACGCGGCTCCTGCAGCGCACGACGAGGCAGATCTCCCTGACGGAGGCAGGCCAGGGCTTCTACGATCGCGTGCTTGGCATTCTCGCCGGCATCGAGGAGGCCGAATACTACATTTCCGGACGCTCGGCGCAGATGCAGGGCACGCTGAAGGTGACGGCGCCCACCTCGTTCGGACGCATGCATGTCGCCCCGCACCTGAAATCCTTCATGGATATGCATGCCGGTTTGGCGATCAATCTCGTGCTCAGCGACGAATTCACCGATATCATCGGCGAAGGCTTCGACCTTGCCATCCGTATTGCGGAACTGACGGACTCAAGCCTCGTCGCGCGGCGCCTTGCCCCCGTGCGTCGCCTGCTCTGCGCATCGCCGGACTATCTTGCCGCTAACGGCACGCCCCAGACCATCGAAGATCTCAAGCACCACCGCTGCCTGCCCGCCCACAACAACGATGCCTGGCGGCTGGAGGGGCCGGAGGGTCCGCTTTCCCTGCGGCCGGAAGGAATGCTCGTCACCAATTCAAGCGAGGTCATCAGGGAGGCCGTCATATCGGGGCTCGGCATCGCGCTGCGCTCCACCTGGGACATCGGCAGGGAGCTCCAAGACGGACGGTTGGTGCACATCCTTATTGCCTACGAAGGATCGCGCAACGTGACGCTTTCCGCGGTCTATCCCAGCCGCCAGTTCCTGCCGGCCAAGGTACGGCTGTTCATCGACTATCTCGCCGAGATCTACGGACCGGTTCCCTACTGGGAACGCTAGCTGTGGGTTTTCAGGAGGTTGTCCATTCGGAGCGGATTAAGGAGACTGGAGTTACACACTCAGCCTTGCAGGATCGCTCCGACTGAACATCCATGAGAACGCCGGTTTTGATGCCGCTTTGTCGAGAGGAGATGGCGCGCAACGTCGTCGACGACCGTTGTTCCAAAGCCCAGGCGGCAGGGTTTACCGCGTCACGCCGTGCCGCCGATCTGGTAGTGCATCAGCCAGATCCAGACGAGCAAAAGCAGAAAGGTGAAGTGAACGCGAATGGTCGTGCCAGCGATCGTGCCGAGATTCAGAGACCAACCCATCTTCATAACTCCAGGAAATGCGGGGGTGCACTATAAGCGCTTGCCGGGATCAGAGCACCTCAGGATGAAACAGCGACCTGTGGCTTACAATCTTCACTACCCCTAATAGAGATCTAGTGCGATTAATGCGCAATACCTTGTCGCCTTTTCCAGTCACCGCGACAGGCAAAATTTCAGGGTTGATCGAACCGGGAGATCGGATCCTAAGGACCGGCGCGGCGGACCTGGCACCCAAAACCCACTGGCCCGCTTAGTCTTGAGGCCCTGCTCACGAGGCGGGGGCTTTCCGCAGTCTTTCCCAGCCGCCAGTTCTTGCCGGCCAAGGTAGGGCTGTTCATCGACTATCTCGCCGAGATCTGCGGCCCGGTTCCCTACTGGGAACGCTAGAGGTTTCCAGCGCTCAATTCGCCAGTCTCTCGATGACGAGATTAAGCAGCGCCCGCAAGCGCGCCTGCCGTTTCATATCCCGGTGATAGCCAATCCAGGTGTCGCGCCCCGGCGGCGCTTCACCGAGGTCGACCGGCTCGATATCAGCGATTGAATCGCCAAGGGGGCGCGGCAGGACGGCGAGCCCGGCCCCATTCCTGCACAGCGTCGCCTGGACATCGCGGTTGTTGCTGCGCATGGCAATCTCGGCCTTTGGCAGAAGACGCGTCAGCCATGTCACATCAGGCATGCCGCCAAACGCCTCGTCCATCGTTACCAGGCGCGCGCCCGCGCCATCTCCTGCCTTCGGGTGCTCCGCCCCTCGGCGGATGTAAAGCCGGTAGTCGATATGCAGCAGCTTCCTCGATATCACGTCCGGCTCGGTAAAGGGCGCGATCCGAACGACGACATCCGCCTCCCGGCGGGAGAGACTGAGCAGGCGGCTATCGGTCAGCAATTCCACGACGATCTTCGGATAGCGCAGCGAGAATTCCGCAAGGACCGGCGCCAGCACATGTGCACCGAACCACTCCGAAGAGGACAAGCGCAGGAAGCCGCTCAATTGCCGGCTCTGTCCGGCAAGTTCGCGTTCGAGCCCGAGTGCTTCCTCTTCCATCCGCTCGGCGTGGGCAAAGACGGCTGCGCCCTCGTCGGTCATCACAAACCCGTCGGCTGTCCGCTGAAACAGGGTCTGGCCGAGCGAGATTTCGAGGGCGCGAAGGCGACGCCCCATCGTCGGCTGCGTCAGGCCGAGGCTGCGGGCGCCGGCGCCGAGAGTTCCCTGGCGCGCAATCGCCAGAAACAGTTTGAGATCGCTCCATTCCACAAGCCGACTCCCATACAAAAATGTATGAACTTTGTGCAATGTCTTTCATTTCCATTCTCATATCAACGGCGCATTCTCCGGGCAACAACAGACGAAGGAGAGTTGCATGTCACAGATCACAACGATGAAGGCGCTCCTGATCGACGCGCCGAACGCGGATTTCCGCCTTGCCGAGATCGCCCGGCCGGCGCCGCGCGAAGGCGAGGTTTTAGTCCGTATCAAGGGAAGCGGCGTCAATCCGCTGGACACCAAGATCCGCGCCGGCAATGCCACCCATGCGCGCCATCCGTTCCCGGCCGTTCTAGGTATGGACATTGCCGGCGTCGTCGAGCAGGTCGGTCCCGGCGTCACCGAGTTCCATCGCGGCGACGAAGTCTATGGCATGACCGGTGGCGTCGGCGGCATCCAGGGCTCGTTGGCTGAATTCGCAGCGGTCGACGCCCGGCTGATCGCGCCGAAGCCCAACAATCTCTCGATGCGGGAGGCAGCAGCCCTGTCGCTGATCGCGATTACCGCCTGGGAAGGATTGGTCGATCGAGCCAATGTCAGCGAAGGCCGGCAGGTTCTTGTCCTCGGCGCCGGCGGTGGCGTGGGGCACATTGCCGTACAGATCGCAAAAGCCGCGGGTGCTGATGTGTTTGCCGTCGACGGTGGCTCCAAGGCTGGCTATCTCAGAAGCCTTGGAGCAACGCCGATCGACTACAGGGTAGAGACCGTGGCGGACTATGTCGGCAATCACACGGCCGGCAAGGGCTTCGACATCGTCTGCGATACCGTCGGCGGCCCGGGCCTCGATACAGCCTTCCAGGCGGTCGGCCGGTTTGGCCACGTCGTCAGCGCGCTCGGATGGGGGACGCATGCGCTTGCCCCGCTGTCGTTCAAGGCGGCGACCTATTCGGGCGTCTTTACGCTGCTGCCGCTTCTGACCGGCGAAGGGCGAAGCCACCACGGCGAGATCCTGCGCGAGGTGGGCAAGCTCGTCGAGGCCGGCAAGCTGATGCCGAGGCTGGACGCGCGCCGCTTCGGACTTTCCGACGCCGCCGAAGCGCACGCGTTGATCGAAAACCGTCAGGCAAACGGCAAGCTGGTGGTGGAGATCGCCTGAAATCTGGACGCGCGGGGCGGAATCTCGCCGCGCCCGTCACCTATCGCGCCAGATCGAGATAGGCGCTCGCCACCATGGCATCGATATCCGCGGGTACCGGGACGAGACAGCTCTCGGCGCCGACTTCGCGTCTGGCGACACGCTCGAGGCAGCGCGCCTGCAGCGTGAAACCAAGATCCATCGATTCAACGGAATTGCCGAGCGGCCTGGGACCGGCGAGGTTCGCCATGTGGCCACCGCCGAGAACATGGAAAGAGCGACCGTCCTTCAGGTGCAGGGTCTCGATGTGATCCGCCTCGTAGCGATCGATCCGCACGACATCGGGGTGCTGCCGGAATGCGGCAACGTCGATCTCATTCGGGAAATGTCCGCCATTCATCAGGATTGCACCATCCTTGATCAGCGGAAGGTCGGCTGCGGTGATGATCGCGGGAAAGCCCGTAACGGTGACGAGCACGTCGGCCGAGGCAATCGCCTCGTTGCGCAGCGGCGTGGAAAATCCGTCAAGATGCGCCCCCAGCGCCGTCACCGGATCGATATCAACGACGCTGACGGCTGAAAACGCGTTGCGGAAACAGGCGGCGGTTCCCTTGCCGCAGGCCCCGTAGCCGACAACCGTCACACGCTTGCCGTTGGTCGAGCGGTTGGTGAAGCGCATGTAGCTTTCGAAAAGGCTCTGGCCGACGGCATGTCTGTTTTCGGCGAACTGCTTGATCGGGCTGTCGTTGATGACCAGGATCGGCATGTTCAATTTTGCCCGTATCGGCAGCAGGCGTGTGCGGCCTGACGTAGTCTCCTCGGTGCCTCCGAGAAGGCTGGCGTAAGGAGCCCCGGCCGCAATCGCCAAGAGGTCGCCGCCGTTGTCGAGCAGAAGATCCGGCTTTTCCGCGACGACCGCCTGCAGGCTCTCATGATGCGCGACTGGGTCCGTTGTCTGGGTCGCGAACACAGTGATCCCCTGCGAACGGAGAAACTCGACAGTCGAAGGCTGCGTGCTGTTCAGATTTCCGGTGCAGACAAGCCGTGCGCCGCCGGCTTTTAGGGTCATCAGCAGCGCCACGGTCTTCGGCTCCAGATGAATCCCCGTGCCGATGGTCAAGCCGTTGAACGGTTGGGTCTTCTCGAATTCTGCCGCCGTTGCCTTGAGCAACCTGCAGCTGTTGCCGATCCATTCGATGCGGCTTGCTACTCTTTGCATATCCATGTCCTTTTGCTCGCAACGCAGTGTTAGGCTCGGCAGCGCCTTTCGACCATGGAGATAATTCTGCGCAATAGGGCAGAAAATCTGCCCTATTGCGTCGCCGCGCCAGAGCGGAGCAACCAGTCGCGAAGGGCGACGAACGCGGGTTTCGGCGAGTCGACGTTGCGACAGCACAGGCTATAGCCGGCCAGTCGGCGAATGAAGCCATAGGGTGCAGCAAGCAGATTGCGCTGCAAGTCATCTTCGATGGCAGCGCGCGGCGCGAGCACAACACCAATCCCCGATCGCACCGCCCCGAGCACCAGCAGCAGATCCTCGAATTCCTGCTTGCGCCGGAACATCACGGCCTGAGTGCCGCTCTCGGCAAACCACTCCTGCCAAAGGGTTGGCGCGCTGCGGCTGACAAGAGCGGTGATCTCCACCATCCGCGCGGGATCGCCGGCGATCCTTTCTGCCAGATCCGGTGTCGCGACGGGTCCGAATTCGTCCTCCATGAACTTGACCGCTGTCACCCCTGCCGTTGGCCGGTATTCGGCGCCCATGATGACGGCGTCGAGTTCCGGGTGCAGCGCCAGCGGCTCGACGACCGACATCGGCACGATATCGACGTCGACGACGCCAAGCTCAGCCTGCATGTTTGCAAGCCGCGGCATCAGCCACCATATAGCAAAGGCCGAAGGCACGCCGAGGCGAATGCGGCGATCCTCGCCACCGACAAAATCTGCAGCGGCGCGTTCCAGCGTCGCGAAGGCAGCGGTGGAGGCCTCCGCGAACAGTGCAGCTTTCGCGGTCGCAGCCAATTTTCTGCCATCGCGTTCGAACAGTTTCTCACCGAAATAGTTCTCCAGGATCGAGATCTGCTGGCGCACCGCGCCGCGTACAACACCAAGCTCGGCGGCGGCGCCAAGAATGCTGCCGTGACGGTATACGGCTTCAAAGGCGCGAATGGCTTTTAAGGGAGGAAGACGCATGATTACCATAGTATTGACATAACAGTGTATGAGATGACGCCGCCGTTGATTGAAATGCAAGGCGCGCTCATATTGAACGCCTGTGCATTGGCGGAATCAGGATAGTATCTGACGGATTTTTTGTTACCCGGCGAAACAAAAAGTTCCTATTGATAGTTATCAAATCCGAGCCAAAAGCATGAAATGCGTATGGATCGCGCAAGCTTTCCAGCGGATACTAATATAGACGACTCACTCGAACAGAACGCCAAGGTGACCCGACCGTTGACTCTTCTCGCCCGCCTCGCTGCAGACGTCCAGCTCATGTTTCGGCGCCCTCCGCGTCAACAATATGCTGCGCTCTGCTATCGGGTCAAAAAGAAAACCAACGACGTTGAAGTACTTTTACTGACCAGCCGCGACACCGGCCGCTGGGTGATCCCCAAGGGATGGCCGATGGACGGAAGGTGCTCGTATGAGGTCGCCGCACGCGAGGCATTCGAGGAAGCCGGTGCGCGCGGAACCGTCGAGAACGAGCTCCTTGGTTCCTACTCCTACCCTAAGGTGTTGAAGAACGGCCTAAAGGTCACCTGTAAAGTGCAGGTCTATGCTCTCGAGGTTCTGGAGATCGCCAAGAACTTCAAGGAAAAAGGCGAGCGCAAGGTGGAGTGGGTCTCCTGCGACGAGGCTGTGAAGCGCGTTCATGAGCCTGAACTTCGCAATCTCATCCTGCTGTTCAAGCGCCGCATGACGGAACAGCTTGCGGCAAGCATGCCAAAGCAAATTCCGGCGGAATGAATACTGCCATCTTGCGCTGCTAAACTTGGCGGCGCTAAAGCAGGATTCAACGAAGGAATAGCATGCCCAACCGATCAGCCGTCCTCACGAAACGAACGCTCGACAAAGACCTCGACAAGCTTACGCATGTCGAGGATGCGACGAAGTTCGTCTCGCGCAAACTGGTGGCGCCGGGCCTCGGGCTGATCTTCCTTGGGCTAGCCATGCTTTTCGCGGGCGTCTATGTCTTTGACCGGCCAAGCGCCGTGCTGGTGATCGCGGCAGCGGCGCTCGCCGCCTACATGGCCATGAACATCGGTGCAAACGACGTTACCAATAACGTCGGCGCCGCCGTGGGCGCCCGAGCGATGACGATGGGGCAAGCTCTTGTCATCGCAGCCATCTTCGAAATTCTCGGGGCGACAGTTGCCGGCGGCGAGGTCGTCAAGACGATCTCCTCCAGCATCGTGGATGCCGTGCAAGTCCCACCAGGCACACTCAGCTGGATCATGATAGCGGCACTGATGGCCGCCGCATTGTGGATCAACCTCGCGACCTGGATGAACGCACCGGTCTCGACCACGCACGCGATCGTCGGCGCGGTGATTGGAGCGGGTATCGGCGCGGTCGGTCCGGACCCGGTGAACTGGCGGGTGATGGTCGAGATCACATCGGCCTGGGTGACTTCGCCGCTGCTTGGCGGCGTGATTGCGGCCGGCCTGCTTTTCCTCGTGAAGAGCCTGATCATCTACCGCGACGACAAGATTGCCGCGGCGCGGCGTTGGGTCCCCGTTCTGATCGCGATGATGCTCGGTGGCTTTGCTTCCTACATGGTGCTGCAGCTTACGCCCGCTGGCGCGTTTTCCTCGTTCACAATCCTCCTTTTCGGCGTCGCGGCCGGCGGCCTCGGATGGTTTGCCGCGCGTTCATTCGTTCACAGGCAGGCCGTAGGGCTGGAAAACCGCAACAGCTCGCTGCGCGTCCTCTTCCAGATTCCCCTGATTGGCTCGGCAGCTCTGCTCTCCTTCGCACATGGTGCCAACGACGTATCCAACGCAGTCGGCCCACTTTCGGCAATCGTGCGCGCGGTCGCGGGATCCGCAGCCGGCCCGAATGGCCAGCCCCCGATCTGGGTGCTGCTCATCGGCGCCTTCGGTATCTCGGTCGGCCTACTGTTGTTCGGGCCGCGCCTGATCCGGCTGGTCGGTGAACAGATCACCAAGCTCAACCCCATGCGCGCCTATTGCGTTGCGCTGTCGACGGCCTTCACGGTTATCGTGGCCTCGTGGCTCGGCATGCCCGTCAGTACGACGCATATCGCGGTCGGTTCCGTGTTTGGCGTCGGCTTCTTCCGCGAGTGGTACACCCGGAACTCGAAGCGACGCATCCGGTACGTGCGGCGCAAGGCGGAAAGCTGGGCGATTGATGAACCGGAAGATCCGAACACGCATGAGGTTCGTCGCCGCTATCTCGTTCGCCGTTCGCACTTCATGACGATCATCGCCGCCTGGATCATCACGGTGCCGGCCTCGGCAGCGCTTGCAGCGATGATCTATTGGGTTATGTTCGCGCTCTTTGTATGAGCAGGACTTTTCGATGCGCGCCAATTTTCGGATGCAACGGCTGTTTGTGGACGCTCCCCTGGCCGCCGGAGCAACGGTCGAGACGACGGGCGACCACTTCAACTATCTCGCCAACGTACTGCGCATGACTGATGGCGCCGAACTGCTCGTCTTCAATGGCCGCGATGGCGAGTGGAAGGCGCGCCTCACCTTTCCAACGCGGAAACGGATTGTAGTGGTCGCCGAGGAGCAGACCCGCCCGCAGCCGGCAGCGTCCGATCTGCACTATCTCTTTGCACCACTGAAGGTCGGGCGACTCGACTACCTGGTGCAGAAGGCCGTCGAGATGGGCGCAGGCCTTCTGCGTCCAGTGATGACCCAGCATGTGCAGGGCAAGATCACCAATCTCGACAAGCTGAAGGCAAACGTCATCGAGGCAGCGGAGCAATGCGGCATACTCGATATCCCCGACGTTGCCGAGCCCGTGAAGCTGTTCGACCTGCTGGACACTTGGCCGAGCGACCGCCGCATCATCTATTGCGACGAGGGCGATGCGGGGCAGAACCCGCTACCACTGCTGTCCAAGATCAGCGAGCGACAGCTGGCGCTCCTTGTCGGCCCAGAGGGCGGTTTCTCTGAGGAAGAGCGCGCGCGGCTGCGCGGCCTTGATTTCGTGACCGCAATCCCGCTTGGGCCGCGGATCCTCAGAGCCGATACGGCTGCGGTTGCTGCCATGGCAGTCATTCAAGCGTCGATCGGCGACTGGAATTAACCTTAGGATCGGTCGCAGCCGAAATATCCTGCTATTTTTTTGATGGACCGTTGAAACAATTTCACTTGCAACATACGTGGGAGCGGTCCTAATCACCCTTCCAATTGCCCGGGTTTTTCCAGGCGCTCTCCCATTGCAGGTAGACTTGAATGGCTCGCGATACCACCGACCAGACGCCACTCTCTTCGGTTCAGGAGCTGACCGATTATCTTGCCGCGGGGAACAAGCCGGCGGAAAAATTCCGCATCGGTACCGAGCATGAGAAGTTTGCCTTCTTCCGGGCGGACAACGGCCCTGTGCCGTATTTCGGCGAGGCCAGCATTTCGGCGCTGTTGAAAGGCCTTCAGCAGAAATCCGGCTGGGACCCGATCATGGACGGCGACAACATCATCGGCCTGGGCGAGCCGAACGGAATGGGCGCGATATCGATCGAGCCTGGCGGCCAGTTCGAACTGTCCGGCGCGCCGCTGGAAACGATCCACGAGACCTGCAAGGAATCGAATACCCATCTGGCGACGTTGCGCGAGATCGCCGAGCCGATGGGCATCCGCTTCCTCGGCATTGGCGGCAGCCCCAAATGGACACTGGCCGAAACGCCTGTCATGCCGAAATCCCGCTACGAGATCATGACCCGCTACATGCCGAAGGTCGGCGCCAAGGGTCTCGACATGATGTATCGCACCTGCACCATCCAGGTGAACCTCGACTTTTCCTCCGAAGCCGACATGCGCAAGAAGATGCGGGTTTCGATGAAGCTTCAGTCTCTGGCAACCGCGCTGTTTGCCTCGTCGCCCTTTACCGAAGGCAAGCCCAACGGCCTGCTCTCCTGGCGCGGCGACATTTGGCGCGACACCGACAACAATCGCTCCGGTCTGCTGGACTTCACCTTCCGCGACGATTTCGGTTTTCATGATTATGCCGAATGGGCCCTCGACGTGCCGATGTATTTCATCGTGCGCGACGGGCACTATCACGACTGTACCCACATCACGTTCCGCCAGTTCATGAACGGCGCGCTGAAGGGCGCGGTTGCCGCCTGGGAGCCGACGATGGGCGACTGGACGAACCACCTTTCGACCCTCTTCCCCGACGTTCGCCTGAAGCGCTTCCTAGAGATGCGCGGTGCCGATGGCGGCCCGTGGCGGCGCATTTGCGGGTTGCCGGCCTTCTGGGTCGGGCTTCTCTACAACGATGCTGCACTCGAAGACGCGGATATGCTGACCAAGGACTGGACATTCGACGAGGTCAACGCGTTGCGCGATGCCGTCCCGTCTCAGGGTTTAAGGGCAAAGTTCCGCGGCCATGAGCTTTATGAGACGGCGCGCGAAGTGATCGCCGTTTCGAAGTCCGGTCTCCGAGCGCGCAACAAGCTCAACAAGGAAGGCCAGGACGAAACCATCTTCCTTGCGCCGCTCGACGAAGTCATGGCCAAGAAGGCGACTTTGGCCGAGGATCTGCTGGCGCTGTATCACGGCCGCTGGAACGGTTCCGTGGAGCCTGTCTTCGAAGAGTATCAATACTAGGGTCTACCCTAAGCCCTTCTGCAAAAAGCGGTTTGCGCATTCCTTTTTCCGGCTATAGTGACGCAATTACGCGTTGCGAAACCGGGAAAGGGATTACCATGCTGCCACTCTTCGACATGATGATGCAGGCCCAGAACGGCGCGGCGATGGATGCGGTCTCCAAGCAGTTCAATCTTGCCCAGGAGCAGGCCACAAAGGCGATGGCCGCGCTGATGCCGGCATTTTCCGCCAGCCTGAAACGGAGCAGCAGCAACCCCTACGACTTCATGGGGCTGATGCAGGCGGTCGCCTCCGGCAACTACGCCAAATATTTCGAGGACATGGGCAAGGCCTTCACCCCGCAAGGAATCGATGATGGCAACACCATCCTCGGGCAGCTGTTCGGCTCCAAGGAGGTCTCGCGGGCGGTTGCGGCGCAGGCTGCCCAGATGACCGGGATCGGCCAGGAGATCTACAAGCAGATGCTGCCCGTGATGGCCGATACTTTGATGGGCGGCCTGTTCAAGCAGTCGATGGGGCAGATGAACGCGCCCGTCAATCCATTCATCAACACCGCCATGGGCGAAACCATCCAGAAATGGCTGGAAAGCACCGGCTTTGCGCCGAAGCAGAAGGCCGCTCCGGAGCCCACCATCTTCGACAATCCTTTCACTCAGGCCATGCAGCAGATGTTCGGCATGCAGAAGCCGGAGGCAGAGAAGACGGTCACCAATCCGTTTTTCGACAATCCATTCGCAAAGGCCTTTCAGGAAATGATGGGCTCGCTCGGAAAGCCGGTTGAGCCGAAACGAGCCGAAGCCCCGAAAGAGCAGGCAAAGGCAGAGGCGGAACGCTACGTCGACATGCTGAACAACATGTTCGACAGCGGGCTCGAGGTTCAGAAGAGCTACCAGAAGAGCATGGAAGCGATCTTCGAGACCTATATGCCGAAGGCGCCCTCCACTCCCCCGAAGGCATAAAAAAACCCGGAGACGGCTGGGAGGCCGGTCACCGGGTAAGAGGCAGGGCTATTGGCTATCACCCTGCGGGGAAAAACTGGGCCGGTCTCAATCCTTTTGGGACCGGAAGAGCGACTTCGGTCCGCGGTTGCGCGCGGATTTAGTCAGGTGTTCCGACGGATCTTCAAAGAAGGTGGACGCCAGGAACGCGGAAGTGAGATCGGTCCTGCTAAGGCCGATATCCTTCAATTGATTGTCATCGAGCTCGTTCAGCTTGTTGATCTCCATACGGTTGCGGATCACGCGCAGTACGGATGACAGCGTTGCAAAGCCATTTACGAGACGCTGGAAGAACGTCAGCGAGGTCTGGCTGCAGTCGAGTTCGAGTATCCGGTCTGTCGTGCGCATGGGACGATCCTTTCATTGGCGCGCAACAACCCACCCCTCCCGCGAGGTCGAGCGGCAAGGCATCGGGTTGAAATCGGAGCGGACAGGCAGGGTGTCTGTCCTTCACTTTGCTTGATTTGCACCCCGAAGATGCCAAACACCTATTGATCAGTCCAACGAATGTTTCTAATGATTAACATCAGAGATCTTTATAGGTGAACTCATGTCAGCGCCTCTCGATATTGATCAGTTGCAGACCTTCATTGCGATTGTGGATTCCGGCAGCTTCACCAAGGCTGCCGACAGAGTCTACAAGACGCAGTCCGCTGTCTCCATGCAGATGCGGCGACTGGAAGAGCGCATCGGCAAGCAGCTTTTCATCAAGGACGGGCGCGGCAACCGCCTCACCGTCGAAGGCGAGAAGCTCTTGAACTATGCGCGACGAATCATTCGCCTCAACAACGAAGCGATCGCAGCCTTTGATGACAACCGTCTCGAGGGCACGCTGCGCATCGGCACGCCCGATGACTACGCCGACCGCTACATGCCCGAGATCATCGGCCGCTTTGCCAAGACGCATCCGAACGTCGAGCTTTACATTGTCTGCGAACCCTCGGTGGGCCTCGCCGAGCGCATGAATCGCGGCGAGCTCGACATCGCGCTGGTGACCCACAATCCGCGCGAACGCATGTCGGATGTCGTGCGAACGGAACCGCTCTGCTGGGTCGGCTCTGCCAACCATCCGATCCGTGACGATGCCCCTGTGCCGCTCGCCGTCGGCCGTCGCGACTGCCAGTGGCGGCAGCTCGCCTGCTCGGCGCTGGATGCGGTCGGTCGCGAACACCAGATCCTGTTCACCAGCTGGTCGTGCACCGTCGTCGCGGCCGCGGTCCTCGCCGGCATGGCCGTTTCCGTCATGCCGGAATCGGCTCTGCGCACGGGGATGAAGGTGCTAAGCCAGGCGGACGGCTTCCCTGCCCTGCCCCCGGTCCAGATCGGCATCATGAAGCGGCCGGGTGTTTCCATCTCGCTGATGAACGCGATCACGGCGCATATCACCGCCTGCCTCGACAACATCACGCCCGCTGTCGTCGATGACAATCTCGACGCTGACGTCAAGAACGCCTATGGGCGGGCTCAGCCCCGCCTCAAGGTCGCTGGCATCGTCCCGAGTTGGTAGGCTCAGGCGGCAACCGGTGAGAGGAAGGCTGTTCGGATCACGCGCTTCCACTCATCCAGGATGCGTCTTGCAAGGGAATCCTCGCTGACGACCGCAAGGCGGATCGATGCCCCGAGCAGATGGCTGAACAGATAGCTGCGGGCCTGCATGTCGGCTGCGGAGAGCTCAGGTGCGACGCGGCGGACGGTATCCTGAAAGATGTCGGCAATCCGCTTGCTATGCTCGATGTTGAGCAGCAGCAGGTCGTGGTCGGTTTCGGTACCCATCCAGATGCCGAGATAGGCGGCATCGTTGCGATAGTCGGCGTAGTGCCAGTCGATCGTCGCGACGAGTACCTCGAGCGCATGGTCGACGGAGTGCACGGACGCAAAGGCCTCGGCGATGCGCGTCTGGAGCGCCAGCGCATGGCGGTCGAAGAGCGCTTTGACGATCGCCGCCTTCTCGGGAAAATACTGATAAACGGAACCAATCGGAACCTTGGCGGCGACGGCCAGTTCCGTCATCCGCATGGCGCTTACGCCCTTTTCAGCGATGAGTGCGGCTGCGGCCGACAAGATGTGGTCGAGCCGCTGAATACTGCGTTCCTGCTTTGGCTTCCGGCGGAGGCCAATACGATCCAAACTTCCGACCTTCATGTCGTTCCCATTTGTTCTATGTGGAGCGACGGAGGTGGTTCATACCGGCGCCATCTCGCCGATATGACATGCAGGTCTTCACGACTCGTAAACGAGATGCATCGGATTGTATGGATGGGGAAAAGTATAAGAAAATCGGGGTGATACACCCGTATTTGGTCAACTCCGCGTGTTGTTTTGCTCACTTGCGACGGGTTGGACGTTAATCGTTGTGGCCGTGGCTTCTCGGTCGCTGCGCGCACCGATTCGCGCGCGCTACATGTGCCTCAAGTGCCCTCAAATCGGCGGCCACTCAGATGCCACCTGAAGAGCGGCCTTGCTCGTAATTCCATTGACCTTCGATAATCTCAAGTCGTACTTAATGAGATTATCGATTGGAAGAGATTATCATGCTAACCTTACGACAGATGCGTTATTTCGATGCGCTGGCAACGACGCGCCATTTCGGCAGGGCCGCCGAAATGGTCCACATCAGCCAGCCGGCGCTGTCGACCCAGATCATGGAAATGGAAGAATATCTCGGCGCCAAGCTAGTCGAGCGAACGCGGCAGAGCACGATCCTGACGCCGAAAGGCGAAGAGGTTCTGCACTATGTCCGCGCCATCCTGCATCAGGTCGACCTGCTCGAGCAGACGGCCCGAAAGGGCGAAGGCACGCTCGAAGGTCTGATCCGTATCGGAATTATTCCGACAGTCGCGCCCTACCTCGTCCCTCAGTTCGTTCCGCATCTGCGCAAGACTTACCCCAGCGTTGAGGTGGAACTTCGGGAGGCGGTCACCGATCGGTTGATGGCGGACCTCCTGACGGGAAAGCTCGATGCCGTGATCGCGGCCTTGCCGCTCGATATCGAAGGCATCCAGACGCGACCGCTCTTCACCGACCGCTTCTTCATGGCCGTAGCGGACAACGGCGAGGCGGTGCTGATGTCGCCGCTCACCGAGCATGAAGTAAATGTCGATCGCCTGCTACTGCTCGAGGAAGGACATTGCCTGCGCGATCAGGCCCTTGCCGTCTGCAGCGCCGGCAAGCGCAGCCTCGTCAACTTTGGTGCGACCTCAATGGCGACGCTGCTGCAGATGGTGTCGCATGATATGGGCATGACGCTCATTCCCGAGATCGCCATTCCGACGGAGACCAGCCG
This sequence comes from Rhizobium sp. 01T417, assembly GCF_056398905.1. NCBI lineage: Bacteria > Pseudomonadati > Pseudomonadota > Alphaproteobacteria > Hyphomicrobiales > Rhizobiaceae > Rhizobium > Rhizobium sp. 01T417. The sequence goes on from NZ_JBFTQH010000009.1 coordinate 78,195, forward strand.
CAATTCGATCCGCATCGTGCCCTTTACCGATCCACAGCCGTCGCGCGAGATCTGCCTTGCCTGGCGTCGCAGCAACCATCGTGGCAAGGAGATGGAGGCGCTGGCAGAGGCGATCATCGCTGTCGCCCCTGCGCCGCGCGAGCTGGCGGCCTGATCAGGCCAGGTTCTTCTTCAGGAATTCGACAGTCCTGCTCCAAGCGAGGTCGGCCGCCTTCTTGTCGTAGCGAGCCGCCGACGTGTCATTGTTGAAGGCGTGGTTGACGCCGTCATAGACGAAGATCTGGAAGTCCTTGCCATTGTCCTGCAGCGCCTTCTTGTAGGCGTCGATGCCGGCATTGATACGGTCGTCGAGGCCGGCGTAATGCAGCATCAGCGCAGCCTTGATACCAGGCACATCGGCCGCCTTCGGCTGGGCGCCGTAATAGGCAACACCCGCCTTCAGGTCCGGCGAGGCAACAGCGAAATCGTTAACCAGCCCGCCACCCCAGCAGAAACCGATCACGCCGACCTTGCCATTGGAATTGTCGAGTTTGCTCAGATATGTAAGCGTCGCCTCCGCGTTCGCCACCGTGGCGGGTCGGTCGAGCGTGCTGAACATCTCGCGGGCTTTGTCCTCATTCTCCGGCGTGCCGCCCTGGGGCGAGAGGAAGTCTGGCGCCAGCGCGATGAAGCCCTCCAGCGCCATGCGGCGCGCGACATCGCGGATGTGCGGGTTCAGACCGCGGTTCTCGTGGATAACAATCACGGCGCCGAGTTTTCCCGATGCATCCTTGGGTTCGACGAGGTAACCTTTCATCTCACCAGCTCCACCGGGATAGGTGACGTCCTTGGCCACCACCCGCGTGTCGTCGGCGGCGATCATTTCGGCGCTTGCCTTGTTGGCCGCAAGCATCGGTGCGATGACAGCGGCTGCGCCGGCGGAACCGGCCAGTTTCGTCAGCTTGTCCATGAAGTTGCGGCGATCGAGTGTCAGATGCGTGTATTCGTCGTAGGCGTTGATCATCGCCTGCGTGATTTCCGGCTTGTTCATTTGAGGCCTCCCGTTCCCTACCTGTCGGCTTTCGCCTGTTGGGGAAGATAGGTCAGCGGCCAGTAACGCAGGAACAAAACTGCGTTACTTCAAGTCGCTCAACCGTTCGCGAATGCCATCCAGGCGGCAACCCACATCCACATGGCGCCGAGCACCACATAGCCGCAGGCAAAGAGCGGGCTGCGATAACGCAGATTGTTGCTGGTCACGTGGATGAAGGCGTGCAGATAGCGCGATGCGACAAAGATCCAGGCAAGAACAACGGCGACGAGGTTATCGGCTTCCGTCATGTAAAGAAGGACGCAACAGGCGTAGAAAAGCACCGGCAACTCGAACTGGTTGGCGAGGCAATGCTTGACGACAAGGCCTTCCGCTGGCTCGTCGCGATTTTCCCGGTAGTTCGATCGCCGGATCTTGCCCCCCCGAACCAGCTTTTGCCGGCGGTACGAGAGAAGCATGTAGAGGAAATAGACTAGGGCTACGTGGGCAATAATGGGCCAGAACATCTCGTAGCCGGTCATGCTGTCTCTTCCTTGCGGTTTTTCCGTTTGATTTCCACGCTGTAGAGGAAAACAACCGACGCCGCAAATGCCCGTCGCGATTGTGCGACGGGCATGGCTGCTGCATCAGACCTGGGCGATGCCGCCATCGGCGAAGAGTTCTGCGCCAGAGACGAAGCTCGATTCATCCGAAGCCAGGAACAGAGCTGCGGAGGCGATTTCTTCGGCGCGACCGACGCGGCCCATCGGAACCTGCGAACTGAGATAGTCGAGAAGGCCCTGCTGGTCAGCCTTGTCCTTGCCTGCGAGTTCGACCAGGCCGGTCGTTTCCGTCGGGCCGGGGCTAAGCGTGTTGACGCGGATGCCGCGGTCCTTGAGATCGAGGATCCAGTTGCGCGCGAAGTTGCGGATCGCCGCCTTCGAGGCAGCGTAGACGCTGAAAGCGGGCGTGCCCGTCGCACCGGCCGTCGAGCCCGTCAGAATAACCGACGAGCCGTTACCGAGCAGCGGCAGTGCCGTTTGCACGGTAAAGAGCACGCCCTTGACGTTGCGGTTGAACGTGTCGTCAAACTGTTCTTCGGTGATCTGACCGAGCGGCGCGAACGAGCCCCCGCCTGCGTTGGCGAAGAGCACGTCGATGCGGCCGGCCTCTTCCTTCACGCGATTGAACAGACGATCGAGATCGGCCTGCTTGGCGGAGTCGGCCTGGATGCCGATGACGTTGCCGCCGATCTCGTCGACAGCCGCGGCGAGCACATCTGCGCGGCGGCCGGTGATGAAGAGGCGAGCGCCTTCGGCGACGAAACGCTTCGCCGTGGCGAGACCGATGCCCGACGTGGCGCCGGTTATCACTGCAATCTTGCCATTCAATTTCTGAGTCATTGTCGTCGTCTCCTTTTGTTCGACTGAGCAGAAGATATCGACGAGCCGATCGTTTCGAAATAGAAAGGAATGAAAACCATTGTTGCAAATACGAAATGATGAAGCTGCCAGACTTCGAAGGCCTCGCGATGTTTGCCAAAGTGGCGGAGGAGCGATCGTTCGCCCGCGCGGCAAAGACGCTGGGTATTTCCGTAGCAACCGTTTCGCGCGGCGTCGCACGCCTGGAACAGAGACTGGGCGCCCGGCTGTTCAATCGGACATCGCGCCAACTGTCGCTGACGGAATTCGGCCTCCGTCTCGCCGAGCGCGCGTCGCGGATCTACTCCGATGCGGAGGAGATCGAGAATGCGGCGCTCGAGCTGTCGAGCCGTCCCCGCGGTCTGATCCGGCTGGCAGCGCCAATGACGTTCGGCGTGCATTGGATTGCACCGATCCTGCCCGAGTTCTTTGAACTCTACCCCGACATCAGCATCGATCTTCACATGAGCGACGCGAACGTCGATCTCGTGGGGGAAGGTTTCGATGCTGCGCTTCGTATCGCGGTTTTGCCGGACTCGTCCCTAATTGCCCGTCGGCTCGCGCCGGTTAAGCCGTTCATTCTGGCGTCGCCTGCCTATCTCGAGAAATACGGATGTCCTGAGCATCCTCGAGAGCTGGCCGCGCATCACTGCCTCGGCTATGCCTATCGGCCACGCCAGGACATATGGCGGCTGACGAATAAGGCAGGCGAGGAGGAATTCGTCACCCCAACCGGCCCACTTCGGGCGACCAATTCGGAAGCATTGATCCCAATGGCGTTGCGCGGCCTCGGCATCTGCGAGCTGCCGGAGTTCATGGCCAGCGAATATCTAGCTGACGGGCGCTTGAAGGCGATCTTGACCGATTGGAGCCTGCCCAGCGGGGCACTTTATTTTGTCACGCCGTCCGCACGCGCACGACCGGCAAAGGTCGAAGTATTATCGGAGTTCATGGCGGCTCGCCTTTCCAATCCGCCATGGCGTTGGCCGCGGTAAGCTACTGCTCGCCCTCTTCGCCGCGCATCGCACGAACGACAGCGAAGCGGATGATGACGACGAGGCAGATGGCGAGGCTTGCGAATTTCAGCCGTGTCATCCACGGCAACAACTGCGCGGCCTGATCCGCCCAGGCACTGTCCCCGAAAGCGATCAAGCTGGAGACATTCTCGCCGTAGTCGGCGAGGCCATAGATGAAGGGGAGCGCATAGATCAGCTTGGCGAAGAACGGCCGAATCGGGCGGTTGAAGTATGAGCCGCCGGGTCTCAGCTTGATCAAGACCAGCAAGAGGAGTGCCGTCAGAAGTGCCGGAAAGATCAGCTCGGGACCAGCGTACATGGCCCGCAACAGATTGTTGGCAATCTCGTTCTCGCCGAGGAGCCGCTGCATCCGGCCGACGGTCAATTCGTCATAACCGGCGAAATAGATATCGAGAACGGCTTGCCCGGTTTCGTGCTTGAAGGGGACAACAAAGCCGAACGTCGTCCACGCAAGCACGCCAAGGCAGATAGCCGCGAGCAGCGCAATAATCCAGAGCGGAATACGGCTGCCCGCGTTCATTTTCAGCCGCCGGAGCCCGGATAGTTGGGGCTCTCGCGGGTGATCGTCACATCGTGAGGGTGGCTTTCGCGAAGGCCGGCGCCGGAGATGCGCACGAAGGTCGCGCGCTCCTGGAAGTCCTTGATGTCCTTGCCGCCGACATAGCCCATGGCTGCCTTGAGGCCGCCTGCAAGCTGATGCAGGACGCCCGAAACCGGGCCCTTGTAGGGAACTTGGCCTTCGATGCCCTCAGGCACGAGCTTCAGCGTATCGCGCACTTCCGCCTGGAAGTAGCGGTCTGCCGAGCCGCGCGCCATGGCGCCGACGGAACCCATGCCGCGATAGGCTTTGAAGGAACGGCCCTGGTAGAGATAGACTTCACCCGGGCTCTCATCGGTGCCGGCGAGCAGCGAACCGATCATGACAGCGGAAGCGCCGGATGCGATCGCCTTGGCGACGTCACCCGAGAACTTGATGCCACCGTCGGCGATGACAGGGATATCCTGCGCCCGTGCTGCCTCAACCGCCGACATGATGGCTGCGAGCTGCGGAACGCCGACACCGGCGACGATGCGCGTCGTGCAGATCGAGCCCGGGCCAATACCGACCTTGACGGCATCGGCACCTGCATCGATCAGCGCCTTGGTGCCGTCAGATGTCGCGACGTTGCCGGCCATGACGCGGACGGAGTTGGACAGCTTCTTTACTCGTCCGACGGCATTGAGAACGCCCTGCGAATGACCATGCGCGGTATCGACGACGAGAAGATCGACGCCTGCCTCGATCAGGCGTTCGGCGCGCTCGAAACCATCGTCACCGACGCCGACAGCGGCAGCGGCGCGAAGGCGGCCCTGCGCATCCTTGGATGCGTTCGGGTTGAGCTGCGACTTTTCAATGTCCTTGACGGTAATGAGACCGACGCAGCGGCCTTCTCCGTCGACCACCAGCAGCTTCTCAATGCGATGCGCATGAAGCAGACGCTTGGCTTCCTGCTGGTCGACGCTTTCCTTGACCGTGACGAGATTCTCGCGCGTCATCAACTCGTAGATCTTCTGCTTCGGATCGGAGGCGAAGCGAACATCGCGATTGGTCAGAATACCGACGAGACGGCCGGACTTTTCAACGACCGGGATGCCCGAGATGCTGTAAGTCTTCATCAGCCCGAGCGCATCGGCGAGCGTCGCGTCGGGACCGATCGTAACCGGGTTGACGACCATGCCGCTTTCGAACTTCTTGACCTGGCGGACCTGTTCGGCCTGCTCGGCCGGCGTCAGGTTCTTGTGGATCACGCCAAGGCCACCGGCCTGAGCCATGGCGATGGCAAGGCGGCTTTCCGTGACGGTGTCCATGGCCGAAGAGATGATCGGGATATTCAGCTCGAAGTCAGTGGCGATGCGCGTTGCAACGCTCGTCTGACCGGGCAGGACCTCGGAATGACCGGGCTGCAGGAGCACGTCATCGAAGGTGAGTGCATCCAAACCGGTTGGCGTTTCTATGATGCGAGCCATGGCCAATTTCCTTCAATTAAGAAAAATGCAACGCCTCCCGGAACGAATCGTCCGCACCGGCAGTGTGCAAGGGTTGCTTTGGAAGTTGGCGAGGGCTGGTAACACGTCTATGACAGGAAGTGAATAGCAAAAAGCCCGACGTGTTCGCCGGGCTTGGTGTGGCTGCCATGCAGCGGTCTCACAGGTCGAACTGATAGGTCTTCGGAACGAAGCGATATCCGTCGTCGTGTGCCTCGACAAAGCCGACGGCGGGGAACGGCATGTGGTAGCCTAGGAAGGCAATCTTGTCGGCCGCGATCATGCCGAAGACCTTGCGGCGCGTTGCTGCTGCCTGCGCCTTGTCCATATCGAAACGAACCTCCCAATCCGGCTTCTGCAGCGACAGAATATAGTGATTGGCGGTGTCGCCCGTTGCCACGAGGCGCTTACCCTCGGATTCGATGTGGAAAACCATGTGGCCCTGCGTGTGGCCCGGCGCCAGCATTGCGGTGATGCCGCTTGCAACGGTGCCGCCATCGCCGATGAACGTCGCTTTCTCGGCAAGCGGCACGACGTTGGCGAGAACTGTCTTGTGACCGCCTTCGGCGGCTGTGCCTTCACGCGCTTTGTCCGTCCAGAAATCGTATTCGATCTGGCCGATGACGTAACGCGCGTTCTTGAAGGCCGGTGCGCCCCCTTCCATCAGGCCGCCGATATGATCGCCATGCAGATGGGTCAGCGCGACCAGCGTGATGTCGTCGGGCGAATAGCCGGCAGCCTTGAGCCCATCGCGAAGCAGCCCGCTGCCGCGGGCGCGACCGCCTTCGCCAAAACCCGTATCGACAAGGATGACATCCGATCCTGTGTCGATCAGCGTCGGTGCGTAAGTATTGACGAACTTGTCGGTCGGCAGGAAATTCCTCGCAAGCAGCTCCTGAACCGTTTCCGGCTTCTGGTTGGTTGCGAAGGTTTCATAGGGCTTTTCGGCAATCGTGGCGCCGTCCTTGAAGACGGTAAATTTGTAGGAGCCGAGTTTAAACTGATTGAACTGGGGCTGCGGCGTCGCATCCATCTTGGTCTTGTCTCCACTTACGGCCATAGCGGCCGTCTCTTTCAAAATCATCGGCGTCGCCAGCAGGCTGATGCCCGCAGCAAGCAAAGTGCGCCGTTTCATCCCCGGTAGTGCCATATCCCGCCTCCCAATAGCGTGCAGCATCACTGCCGCATACCCCCAAATGACCAACAGCCGCCGCGTTTGTTGCACCCGACCAAAACAAGCATATGTCAATCTTGGCCGTTGAATTTGCTGAGCAAGCGGTCTCACGCAGACGTGATGCAAACGTGCTTCGGAAGCGGAATGAAGGGTTGGCAGAGCCTGTCGCGAGGACTACAGAGCACGGGCCTCCACCGCCTTCGCAAGACCTTCAAGGCATTTCGCGTATGAACCGCATCGTTCCGCTGATCCTCGCCGTTGCTCTCTTCATGGAGCAGATGGACTCCACCGTCATATCGACCGCCCTGCCCGCCATCGCCAACGATCTCCACGTCGGGCCGATCACGCTGAAGCTGGCACTGACCTCCTACATGGTGTCGCTTGCGGTCTTCATTCCGATCAGCGGCTGGATGGCGGACCGGTTTGGCGCCAAGCGCATTTTCCGCCTGGCCATCTGCGTCTTCGTCGTCGGGTCGATCTTCTGCGCAATCTCGTCCGGCCTGATCGAGTTCGTCATTGCGCGCTTCCTGCAGGGCATGGGCGGGGCGATGATGACGCCGGTTGGCCGCCTTGTGCTTCTGCGAACGACGAAGCGAAGCGAGCTTGTCTCGGCGATGGCCTTGCTGACCATCCCGGCGCTCGTCGGACCGTTGGCCGGACCGCCGTTAGGCGGCTTCATCACCACCTATTTCACCTGGCACTGGATCTTCCTGATCAACGTGCCGGTCGGCATTGTCGGCGTCTGGCTGGCAACGATTTTCCTGCCGGAGGTTGAGGCGACGGCGCCGCCGAAGCTGGATTTCACCGGCTTTTTGCTGACATCGTTTTCGGCCGCCGGCGTCGTCTTCGGCCTTTCCGTCGTCAGCCTCCCGGCCTTGCCGCCCGTTATCGGCATCATGGCGACGGCAATCGGCCTCGTCTGCGGTTTTCTCTATGTGCGCCATGCCAAACGGCATCCAGCGCCGATCCTCAATCTGAACCTCTTCCGCAATCCGACGTTCCGCGCATCGACAACCGGCGGCACGCTGTTTCGCATCTGTATCGGCGCCATGCCCTTCCTGACGCCGCTGATGCTGCAGCTCGGCTTCGGCCTGACGCCGTTCCAATCGGGTCTCATCACTTTTGCCGGCGCGATCGGGGCGATCACGACCAAGTTCATGGCGCGTCGCGTTTTCGCGGCTGCCGGCTTCCGCACCACACTGCTTTCGGCAGCAGGGGTGACGACCGTGGTTACGGTCGCGACCGGCTTCTTCACGCCACAGACGCCACATCTCGTCATCATCGCCATTCTTTTGGTCGGCGGCTTCTCGCGCTCGTTCTTCTTTACCGGCGTCAATGCGCTGGCCTTTGCCGACATCGACGATGCACAGGCGAGCCAGGCAACGTCGATGAGCTCGGTGATGCAGCAGATCAGCCTGGCGCTTGGCGTCGCGGTTGCCGCAGCAATCCTTGAAACATCGATCCATTTCCGCGGCGAGGCGCTGCAGGTGGCCGACTTCCACGTCGCCTTCTACGTGATCGCGATCCTGACTGTCGTGGCGACCATCCCGTTCATCCGGATGGACAGGAGCGCCGGCGCGCTTGTTTCCGGCCACCGTGCGAAGCGCATCACCCCGGCGACGATCGAGGCGGAACAACAGGCCGTGAAGTAAGGCCTATTCCGGAGTCTCGCAGACGGCGCTCAGCTTGTTGCCATCCGGATCGCGCACATAGGCGGCATAGAAATTGGCATGGAACGGCCGCAATCCGGGGGCGCCTTCGTCTACGCCGCCCGCGGCAAGGGCTGCGGCATGAAACGCATCGACGTCCGCACGGCGCTCGGCATGAAGCGCGACCATCGAGCCGTTGCCAGTTGATGCCCGCCTGCGGTTGAACGGGGTTACGATCCAGAGCCGGCATCGGGTGTCGCCATCTGCGGCGTAGCCGATTTCCTCTTCGGAGTAGCGCTGGCGGCGATAGCCGAGCAGCGGCAGAACGATATCGTAAAACCGCCGCGCTTCATCAATGTCGTTGGTTCCGAGGGTGACGTATAGGAGCATGGTACCCGGGCATTCCAAGTCTTGGGAGACCGGATCATCACCCGAGACCAGCCCAAAGATCAAGCTTCGGTGACATCGGGCTCCATCTGGCGGCCCTTGAAGCCTTTCGCCAGCAGGAACATCTCCACCGATTCGGCCCGCGACGACGGCGGCTTGACGTGGACAACCTGCTTGAAATGCCGCTTCAGCATGTTGAGAAGATCGCGTTCGGTGCCTCCCTGGAAGGTCTTTGCCAGGAAGTGGCCACCCTCCCCCAGCACTTCGATGGCAAAGTGTGCCGCCACTTCGCAGAGATGCATGGTGCGCAAATGGTCGGTACGGTGGTGGCCGGTCGTGGGGGCTGCCATGTCCGAGATCACCAGATCAGGCGTGCCGCCGACGGCCTCGATCAACTGTGCCGGCGCTGACGGATCGAGGAAGTCCAGCTGCAGGATCTTCACGCCCGGCAGCTGATCCATCTCCAGGAAGTCGATCGCCGCCACACGGATATCCTCATCCGTCGAGCCCGTGACCTTGGCAGCGATCTGCGACCAGCTTCCCGGTGCGGCACCCAGATCGATGATGCGGCGGGCGCCCTTCAGGATGCCGTGCTTCTCGTCGATCTCGAGCAGCTTGAAGGCGGCACGAGCGCGATAGCCCTCGAGCTGGGCGCGCTGCACATAGGGATCGTTGATGTGGCGCTGCAGCCATTGCCGCGACGACGCCTTCATCTTCTTGTTCTTGACGCGCTGGCCGAGTTTGCGGCCGGTGCGGCTACCCGCAATCGTTGGCTTCGCCATGCTTGTCCCCTATTTGCCGCGCTGGCCGCGGCGGTTGCGGTGGCGCCGCCAGACGCCGTCGTCCGCCATCATGTCCGTGAGCAGGCCTTCCCTCAAGCCGCGATCGGCAACCCGCATGCGCGGGCTCGGCCAGCGGCGGCGGATCGCCTCCAGAATCGCGCAGCCGGCGAGCACCAGATCGGCGCGATCCGGTCCGATACAGGGATTGGCGGCCCGGCTTGCGAAATCCCACGACAGCAGCTTTGCCTGCATCGCCGAGACCTCGTCGTCCGAAAGCCAGATGCCGTCGACCTTGCGGCGGTCGTAGCGCGGCAGGTCGAGGTGGACGCCTGCGAGCGTCGTCACCGTTCCCGAGGTGCCGATGAGATGGAAATCATCCGCGTGACCGATGTCGATCGCAGGGCAATCGAAGTTGTCGAGCATGCCCGCCACTTCCACCACCATGCCCTCGAAAACATCCGGGGTGACATCGCGCCCGCCATGACGCTCCGATAGCGTGACGACGCCGACGGGAAGCGAGGTCCAGTGGGTGATGTGGTTTGCGAGGCGATTGAAGCGGTTGTCGCCGATACGAATGACCGCGATTTCGGAGGAGCCGCCGCCGATATCGAAGAGGACAACGGAGCGGGTCTCGCGTCCGACGAGCGACGAGCAGCCCGAGACGGCAAGCCGCGCTTCGGTCTCCCGATCGATAATCTCGAGTTCGAGGCCGGTCTCGGCAATGACGCGTTCGAGGAACACGGCCCCGTTGCTCGCCTGCCGGCAGGCCTCGGTCGCGATCAGCCGCATACGGCGGATTTCGCGGCTCTTCAGCTTGGAGGCGCAGACGCGGAGCGCATCGACGGCGCGATCCATCGCATCGTCGGAGAGGCGGCCGCTTGCCGCCAGTCCCTCGCCCAAGCGTACGATCCGGGAGAAGGCGTCGACAACGCGAAACTGACCCGGCCGCGTCGGTTGCGCGATCAGAAGACGGCAATTGTTGGTGCCGAGATCGAGAGCGGCGTAAAGCTCATCCGGCCACGGATATTCGTGGCTGCGCTGCCCTCCTTCGGACGGGCGTGCCCCACGATTATCGTTCTGGCCGGTTCGCAATTCGGCTGCCCCGGCCCGCCCGGCGGGCGCTGGCTGCTGCGGCTGGGCCGGACGTCCGGTCGGCTTTTCATGGACCAGTGGGCGTCCCTGGAGGCCGCGCTTGCCGCGATGCTTGCGGCGATTGCGGCGACTCGGCACCGATTCGCCGTCACCGCGAACAGCGTGCGTCGCGCTTAGGGCGTTTTCGTTGCTTGCCTGATGCTGTTGAACCGCTTCGCCTGGAGCGCCTGCGCCACGACGGCGACGCTTGCGCTTGCGCGCGACATTGTCGGCTTCAATTGGGCGCGCCGCCTCTCCGGCATCGCCGGACAGGACATGCTGAGCGGACTGGTTCGCATTGCGGGATTGCCCACCACGCTTGCCCTTGCGGCGCCTGGATTTCTTGCCATCCCTGCGCCCTGCCGCCGACGCCCCGTTACCTTGCGGCCTTTGGCCGCGTTCGGGGTCTTCCACGTTCTTTTTCCATCGCGCCGCGCAAGTCCAAAAGGTATGCAGCAGGCGCTCATTCGATTTTGCGTTGGCGCGAAGATACCAGCGCATGGCGAAATCACCAAATTCTTTTTGGCGTTAGCGAAATAGGTCCTCTCTTCGAGCTCAAAAGCCAGCGTAAAACCCCTGTTCATTTTTTTCGAAACAGGTATTTGCAATCCGCCAGCTTTTGTTTATAAGCGCCGCACACCAGCGGAGCCGCTTCGAGCGCCGCACCTGCTGGGGAATAGTTCAATGGTAGAACAGCGGACTCTGACTCCGTCGATCTTGGTTCGAATCCAGGTTCCCCAGCCAATTCTCCCTAAATGCCCTTAATTCCTTGATTTTCCGGTCCTGCCGGATATCGTTTTGGCATCATGCGCGACCTGATGCCCAGAGCTGTAGCACACAGGTGATGCCCGCCTAATGAGCGCGGGGGCGTCGCAGTGGCAGGCAAGGGCAACTATCCCATGGCGGTCCGCCACGACGTCCAGAACCTTATTCGCCGCGGCAACATCTTTTACCGGCGGGCGCGTGTTCCCAGTTCTTTCACGCGGTGCCAGCCGGGCAGCCGGCTTTCATTGAGCCTTCATTGTTCGGACCATAAAAAGGCTCAAGCAGTCGGTCGGAAGCTCAACACGCTCATGGCCGAGCTGAAGATGAACTCGAAGGAACCGATGCCCAAGGCGCAGCTCCAAAAGCTTTGCGAACATGAACGCGACGTGATGCGCTTGCATCTTGAAGACGTCTCGATCGCCGCAAGACGCAACGGCCGTCCCGCCGACATCGAAGTGCTGGAGCTCCATCTGGAGAATGGCTGAGCTGACAAGCTGCTCGCGGCTCGACAACGGGGTATCTGCATCTCATATCTTTGCGATCAGATCGAACTATCTAGAGCTGCTCCATGAGGCGAACACTCGCGGCTTCCAGGATGGCATCCGAATGCTGATGCACCGGTCTGCAGCCGGTCGGCGCCCGTTCGTTTCGAACCATCTCTGCCTTTCCTTCTATCCGCCATCAGCGATCATTACGTATGAAAGCCCGACCACGCTTGGCCGGCGCCGAATTCTCGATATCGCTGTTGCCCCGGCGATCGGTGCCGCCGCAGTTGCACCGTTCCTTGACGACGCGCTCAGCAAGCTTTCCTACTCCGCCAAGGTCGGTCATGACCTGTCGTAGGACCTGCGCGCAGGGTTCGTCTTTCGCAGTGAGCCTCAAGACGTCGACCAGCGAAGCAGCCAACAAAAAAGGCCGGGGCGAAACCGCACCGACCTTCCTCACATCGCTACTCATACCAGTGCCAGTACATCCGTGGTCAAAAGTAGAAAGCGATTGCGGCAAATTGCGAGCGGCAGACATATTCCAGCGCTCATCAGCAATGCCGATGAAAGGCATATAGGCACTCGCTGCGTGAAACGCAAGCGCAATTTTTGGTTTTATTCTCGAAGTCTGATAAAAACAAAAATTGCACGAATTGCGTTGCATCCGGAGCCACGCTCAGGCATGCTCGCTTCTTCAGCAGCCAATGTCACGGGCGCTGCTGCATCAAGGGCTCACAGCCCTCGCCCCAAATTGAAGGAGGACCGAAGTGTCTTCCGAATTCGGTTATGTCTTACATTCCAGGGACCTTACTATGCTGCAACGCATCTTGGATGCGGCTGGATACAGTGCTGCCAATAGTGTTGCTCATCCTGAGCGATACAACATCGCAGCCAAGCTACTTTTCGAACGTTTCCAACATGGGATGACCTCCCCCGACGACCTATCCAGGGAACTGGAAAGGCATTTTGGCCGGGTGATTTCGGCAATATCTCCACCAAGCTTCCAGCGGACACGCGCCTCCATTCAGGGACGGCCTCCCCGGTAGAAATTTCCTGGAGCTGTAGGACTCTCCGCCTTCCCGATGTAGCGGGCCGATAGCATGGAACAACGCGTCAAGGCGGGGATTGAGGGAGTGGATCGCACGGGTGAGGAATGTTTCTCCCTCATGTCTTACGCTGGCTAACTGTGTGATCCACTATTCTCGAATGTGGAATCGGAGACCCTGTGTCGGTACCGAGCTGGCTAGTCTTAGTCGTTGTGAACGCAACCGCGTGCTGCTTCCTGTTGCATCTCCAGAAGAAGACCTTGATATGCTTTTTTGCGAATTGGCCTGGTGACGAACGGCCGCGCCTTCTTCTCGGCAATGCAGGCCTACGCTGGTACGATGACGGAAACAGTCACTCAGGGAGACGCGCAGTCCGCATTTCTCGCAGCGGCTCTTGACGCAGAGGCAGTGTTCCGGATGGCCTAACTCCTTACTGTGAGGATGGTCGTGTCTTCGCCATGAAGATCCCGAGATCACTGATCTCCATCACGTTGTTGTTTAGACCAAGAAGCGTGCCGCCCGCGCTTTGGTTTCGCCGTCGGTGCGGGCGCGCAAGCCTCACGTTCCAGACGGAGGAGCTTCAGCCGCTCCGTCTTCTTGGAAGCCCAAGAAGGAAAAGGCGGCCGCCGACAAAGCCGGCCTGCCCATTTAAAGTTCTCAGCCGAAGGCCAGCCAAAGCGCCCCAAAGAAGAATTGAGGTTCGGAAGGGCGATCGGCATCTGTATCGGTCGCCTTATCGTCGCCCAAGAAACACCGATCCGTTCCTGTTTGAGGCACTTGGCGACCTGCCATCCATTTCTTCCCTTTGATTGCCTGCTGCGAATACCCATCTATCTGAAGGCGGAACGAGTACTCGATGGCGCCGATAAGGGACCCTCACATGATTGGAGTGTGGCCATGCTGGTACACCGATGGGAAACACCTCTCGTGCTGGGAGACAACCGCATTCGTATTGTCGTCGGCTCCCCGGAGGAGGCATTGACCTGGCTCGTCCATGAACCGAACCAGAGTGCGGCCAAGTGGCAACGAGCCTGGAAGGCCTGCCGAGCGGTCGTTGAAGGTCGGATGAAAACGGAAGACGCCAAGTCCGCCGTTCAGCTCGCGGCCACGCGCTAAGTCGTTCGAGTGCACCAATTTCGGTGATCCGGTCCTCAGGCGGCTGCCGGGTCGAGGTCTTGGCTGCTGCCTCTGCTTGATACAAGCTGGACGGCTGCGCGTTTGGTCCTTACTGGTGCGCGTGTGCCAGGTCTACTCGCCTTCACCTGATGATCAGCAGCCCGACACCGGTGGCGAACAGAACCCCCGTCCACAGCAAGTCGACGTTGATCCAGGCACTGCGCAATATTTCGAGCCCGACCCAGCGATAAACCGTCAGCGCAATGAGGCTTGTGACCGCCAACATTGCGAGCGTGTGGACGCCGACTGCGGCAATCGCCATGGCGGCGGAACCGGCGCCGCCAACATTCGGCAATGGCGGCTGGGTCAGACAGAGGGGCATCAGGGCGGGCAGGATCATGAGGCCGGCGCCATGGGCCGTGGCCATCAGGAACGACCAGAACACAAGGCCGGCGAGTCCCGTCCGCAAGCCGACGCGAACGCGGCGACTGTGCCCGAAGACTTGATGGCAGATCGCCCAGGCAACGAGCGTCACGCCGGTGGCCATGCGCACAGCATCCTGGTTCACGAAAAGGCCGGCGGCGACTACAGCTCCGGCCACCAACGCGATGGAGACAGCATGCCCGAGGGCAATGGCGGGTACGGCCTGAACCACCGCCGTGAAACTCTGCCGGTGAACGCCGAGCGCGACGGCAAACAGCCACCCCATCGCGGGATTGAGACCGTGAAAGGCGCCCAGTCCCGCCAGCAGCACCCAGGGCCAGAGCTCGTTCATCGGCGCCTCGTTTGCCTGATGTCGTTTCCCTAGGGATAACAATAGGAATCCGACGAGCAGTCTCCACCTTGCAGGCGGACCTGATGCGGACGGTGTGACTTGGGCCATTCGACGAAGAATTTCTCGTCGAAGGCAATGCCACCTTCCGGCTTCGCATCGAGCTTCACCATCCAGCCCGTTATGCCATCGGGATAGAACTGCTCATCGATCGCCCCGTAAAGCGAGTTGGTGAAGTAGATGCGACGACCATCGCGGCTGATCTCGACCATCTGCGGGCCCCCGTTCAGCGCGCCATTCTCGGCCCCTGGGTGCGACGCACGCGAAACGATACCGCCAATGCGGACCTTGCCGGTCAGCCTCGGTTTGAACGGATCTGATACATCGTACTGAAGGAGATCGCCGGTTCCCCAGCAGGACACGTAGAGAAATCTGTCATCCATCGAGAGATCGATGTCGGTGACAAGCGGCGGCACGGCCTTGAAACCCTTGAGCATTGGCGGCAGTTGGTCGGCATCGGCGGGCTCCGCCGGAATGTCGATCACCTTTGTCACCCCCCATTTTTCACCGTCACGGTGCCAGACCCAAATCGAGGAGGAGAGATCCTCTAGGCTGAGCACGCAGTTGACAAAGCCATAGGCTTTCGTCGGGTCGTGCGCGGGCCTGAGCTCGAATACGAGCTGGTACTTGTCGCCGAAATCGATCGTCTGCAGGTGCTTGCGCGTGTGCAGATCCCAGAAATGCAGACGGCGTCCGTATTTCGCGCCGAGCAGGATGTCGGGGACGAGCCCGTTTTCGAAGGTATCGGGCGTGCCCCACTCGCTGGTAACGAGCGTGTCGTGGCCAAGGTGCCACCATACGTCATAGGAGAGCTGTTGCTCTCCCCGATCTATCTCCCACTGTCCGCGGACCTCGAAAGTCCTGTGATCAATCAGAAAAATCCCGCCTGGGGCCTTGCCTTCGGCATTGCCCAACGCGGCCACATAGATGCCCTCGGGGCCGCAATGGATGGTGTGCGGCCGGGAATAGCCGGCTCGTTCGGCCACGTCCGCGGGCTCAATCACCTTGACGATCTGAGGATTTTTGCCGTCCGGCTTGGTGTCGATGATATGGATTCGGGAAGATTTCAGTCCCGGCACGACCAGATAGCGGCGTTCCGCGTGCGGGTGCGGCGCGTTCGGGCACAGACAGGACGAACAGGCATTCCAGCCGAAATGATGCAGTTCGTCACCGACATTAGGCATCGCGAGCTTGTTTATGATCTGCCCGTAACTGGCCGATGTCGGATCGACATCGACGACGGCAAGTTCATCGGGAACCGCTCGCGTTGGATCGAAGGCGACGACATAGGCAAACGTCTCGGGCGCCGCCTTCATGGCCATGCGTGGCGACGGATAAAAGGTCGGATCAGGTTTCCACGTTTCCATGTGAATTGCTCCTGGCTAGCGTGTGCTGAACAGTGAAAAATGCTCGCTAAATGCTTGCCGACAGCCGACTCACGCTGCGGATGGGGCGGGTCCAAGGACGTTCAAGGGATACCAATTCGAACCGGCCACGCGAGCCGTAGAGGTCATCCTCCCCACGCAACTATCTCAAAAAATCGCGGGATTGGGCAGTCCTTTTTTTTCATAGCCGCTCTCGCCGCCACTCCGCCTCAGACCTCATGCAGTCCTTTTGCGGACATCCTCCGCCAGTTCCTGCATCCGGTCGATCGGAATGCGTCCAATCAGCATGAAGGCGTGCGTTTCGTTCGACCAGTAGACGACATTCATGCCGCGTCGGCCTTCGACGTCGGGATCCTGCTTTCCGACGTCCGAGCGAACGATGCAGAGTGCCAGCGGCCCCGTCTCCGGGTCCAGATAGGCAATCTGTGCGAGCGGCTTTTCGTCGTATTGCAGCAATTGGGCGCGCTTGAACTCGATGCCGGGCAGCGACACCGCTTCGGGTGACAGGGAGATGCCAAGTTTGTCGACGAGCCTGGCGAGCTGGGCTGCCTGCGCTTCGCCTGAAGGCGACGGGCCGGCCAGGGTATCGACAGTATAGAGGGCGAGGTATTCGGCAACGACGGCGCGCCATTCGCTGCTTTCATCCGGAGCATCAACGCGATTGTGGATGCTGATGAAGGCCCGGTCAGCCACAATTCCGGCGAAGAGGCAGGCTGCAAGCGAACCGAGGAAACCGCGGCGACCGAAGCGTTCGGGAGCCGGCTTCGCGTCGGCCGGCGTACCGAGCAAGGTGTCGAGCCTTGCCTTCGGAGCTTCGGCAAGCAGCGGCTCGAAGGCTTGCTTGAAGGGGAGACTGCTCCGCGACAGCAACTCCAGCCTCGCGGCCGCACGCGCGTTCGAGTCGAGAAGCGCCTCGATGCGCGAGACCTCCGTATCCGACAGCTCACCGTCGATATAGGCCGTCAACTCCTCATCGGAGAGGATTTGGTTCTTGTCGTTCATGTAACCCCCTCTCCCGAGACACTGGCGGCTATCTTGGCGCGCGCGGCGGCAAGGCGGCTCATCACGGTGCCGATCGGGATATCCAGTACGCTTGCGACCTCCTTGTAGGAAAGACCTTCCACATAGGCGAGAAAGACCGCTGCACGCTGCGCATCCGGCAGCGCATTGACCAGCCGCAGAACCTGGTTTGCCATGAGATGGGTTTCCGCGTCGCGGGCGCCATCGACAACAAGGGCCTCGTCTGCATCGACGAAGCCCTGACCGAGGCGCACGCGTTGCGACCGGATCTCGTTCAACCAAATGGAATGAAGGATGGAGAACAGCCAGCGGTCCAGCCGCGTTCCCGTCTCGAACTGCTCGACGCGCTCCAGAGCGCGAACACAGGTCTGTTGCACGAGATCGTCGGCAACGTCGCGGCGATGCGAGAGCACAAGGCCATAGCGCCACAGCCGCAGCAGATTGTCCGCCAGGCCACTTTTGATATCGGCTTCGCTTGCGATGAGAGCCTCCGCCACGATTTTTCCTTCCAAAGCCGCCGGTTGCACCGACGGCTCTGGTACTGCGCGACTATAGGCAGGAAATGTGGTGTACGCGACCGGCATTGGAAGGTTCCTATTCAACCGTGGTTGCGCATTCCCGCTGTTCTTCAATGGTCAAGGCTTGAGGATCGCTTCGTTCAGATCGCGATACGCCTCGCAATCGGTGCCGCAGATCGTTTTGATTGTTTCCAGCTGCTCCTTGGCAAGATCGAGCCGACCCTTGATGACGTAGGCTTCGCCGAGATATTCACGAACCTGCGCGTATTTGGGATCAAGCTCAACGGACTTCAGGTAGTAGGAAATGCCTTCATCCGTGCGGCCGAGCTTGCGGGTGGCGTAGCCGCGATAGTTCAGAGCCTCGGCGGTATTCGGATCCTTCAGCGTATCGAGTATGGCGAGCGCTTCTTCATAGCGTCCGGCCTTTGCCAGCGAATAGGCGTAGTCCGTGCGGTTTTCTTCCGTCACGTTGGCGCTGCTCTGTTTGACGCACCTCTTCGTCCTCTTGTCGTACATCTGGCCCTTCTTGCAGGTCGGCATGGTGCTTTCGCTGCTCCTGCCTCCGGAGCCGCTGGACCCGCTGGATCCGCTACTGCTGCCGCCGCTGCTGCTGCCGCCGCCAATCGAAAATGCGGGCGTGGAGAGTGCAAACGCGGCAATGCAGCCGCCGACCAGGATGGAAGCAATACGAACAGTCGCGATCGTCATGGGATATCTCCTACGAAAATGACGTTGGCGGCGAATGAACACCGTTGACTGGCACTTTATTCGATTGCGTGTTCTTCTTTTTTGCACCTTGCGATCTCGGTGCGGGCGAATAAATGCGGGCCTGACGTGTTAGCCGCTCACGCGCCGGGCAAAAGGAGCATCCCGTGAGTGATACCGTAAAACTGTTGAGTCTTGCCGTCGCGACGCCGGAGCACGTCATCACGCAAAAGGAGGCGGCGGAAACCTCTGCGCGCCTGTTTTCGTCCCGCTTCAAGGATTTTTCGCATTTGGCAAGCGTCTTCGAGAATGCCGGCATCAAGAGACGTTATGCCGCCCGTCCGCTGGAATGGTTCATCGAGCCGCACGGTTGGCAAGACAGAATGGAGGCTTATGGCGAAGTCGCGCGCAGCCTGTTTTTCGAGACGGCCACCCATGCACTCAAGCAGGCCGGTCTAAAGGGATGCGACGTCGACTGCATCGTCACCATCTCGTCCACGGGCATTGCTACACCGAGCCTCGATGCACAGCTCGCAGAGAAAATGGGCTTCCGCTCGGACATCGAACGCGTTCCCGTTTTCGGACTCGGCTGCGCAGCAGGTGTTTCCGGGTTCGCCATCGCCTCGCGATTTGCCCGCGATCGGCCGGGCGCAACGGTGCTTTTCGTGGCAATAGAACTTTGCACTCTGGCTTTCCGGCTGGACGAGCTGACGCGCGCAAACATCATCGCCACGGCACTTTTCGGCGATGGCGCGGCCGCCTGCATTCTCCGGGCGGGGCGAGAGGGTAAGGCCGAAGTCGAGTCGACGGGGGAGCATCTTTTCCCCGATACGCTCGGTATCATGGGCTGGAAGATCGACGACACCGGCTTCGGCGTGGTTCTCGCTCAATCGCTACCGCCCTTTGCCGAGACGGAACTCGGCCCGGCCGTCGACGGGATATTGGCGAGAAACGGTCTCTCTCGTCGCGATATAGGTCGCTTCATCTGCCATCCCGGCGGCGCGAGAGTGCTTATGGCCCTGGAGAGCGCGCTGTCGCTAGAATCGGGAACCCTGGATCACGAGCGCGCGGTGCTTGCGGAATACGGAAACATGTCCTCGCCGACGATCCTCTTCGTGCTGGAGCGCGCCTTGAAGGAGGGATTGCCGGAACGCAGCGCAATGGTCGCCCTAGGACCGGGTTTCTCCGCCAGCTGCGTGACCTTGAAGAGAGCGGCATGATGTGGCCCTCCCTTGCACTGCTCGCCTTCGTGACCGCACAGCGCCTCGCGGAACTCGCCCTTGCCCGCCACAATACGCGGGTGCTTCTAAACAGCGGCGCGAACGAGGTCGCGCCGCAGCACTATCCTTTCATGGTAGCGCTGCACGGCTGTTGGATCGCCGGATTGTGGCTGCTGGCGATCGGTCGTCCGGTCGACGCAATCTGGTTTGCCGTCTTCATGGTTTTGCAGGCTGGCCGGCTCTGGGTCATCGGCACGCTCAAGGCGCGGTGGACAACACGCATCATCGTTCTCCCGGGCGCTCCGCTCGTCAGCAGCGGACCCTACCGATTCATGGCTCATCCGAACTATGTCATCGTGGCTGGCGAAATCGCCGTCCTTCCGCTTGCCTTCGGGATGCCCCTCTACGCGGCGACATTTTCAGTGCTGAACGCGGCCGTACTTTACGTCCGCATCAAAGCCGAAAACGAGGCACTCAGAACGACAATGTTTTTGAAATAAAACGACATTTTTCGTTTGCGTGCAGCCTGCCGTAGTTGCATTTTCATTGCTTGGAATAGTTGGAATGCACGGCAATGACAAAGAATGCAATTGTACTGGGCGCCGGTATCGTCGGCGTGTCGACGGCCATTCATCTGCAGCGCAGGGGTCGGCAGGTGACGCTGATCGACCGCAAGGCCCCAGGCAAGGAGACCTCGTTCGGGAATGCCGGGCTCATTCAACGCGAAGGCGTCGTGCCGTACGGTTTTCCGCAGCAACTCGGGCTTCTGATCCGCTACGCTTTCAACAACCGGATCGACGCTCACTACCACCTCAAGGCGCTGCCCGGACAGCTCGCTTTCCTTGCGCGCTACTGGTGGAATTCCGGCGCGAAACGCCATGAGATGATCTCCCGCGCCTATGCCCCGCTGATCGAGCACTCGATCTCGGAGCACAATGATCTGATCGAAGCGTCCAATGCACAGCACTTGATTCGCAAGAACGGCTGGATGGAGATTTTCCGCACGGCTGGCCGGCGCGACGCGGAATTTGCCGAGGCAGAGCGCCTTAGAGCCGAGTTCGGCGTCATGCACGAGCAGTTGGACGCCGCAGCCGTCGCGCGGCTGGAGCCTCATATCAAGGGAGATTTCGTCGGCGGCCTGCGGTGGCGCGATCCTTGGTCCGTACTCGATCCGCACGGTTTGACGATGGCCTACCGCACCTACCTCGAGAGTCTGGGCGGAAGGTGTGTCACTGGCGACGCCAATTCGCTCGGTCGCTCCGGCTCGAGCTGGCGGGTGGTCACCAGCGAGGGGGCTCTGGACGCGGAAGATGCGGTTTTGGCGCTCGGCCCCTGGGCTGCTGTTGCAACACGTCGGCTCGGCTATGCCTTCCCGCTCGGCGTCAAGCGAGGCTATCACATGCATTATGCCGCGGCAGGCGATGCGACCCTCAACAACTGGACGCTCGATGCCGAGCGCGGTTATTTCCTCGCGCCTATGAGCCGGGGCATCCGGCTGACAACAGGTGCGGAATTCGCGGCACTCGATGCGCCGAAGACACCGGTGCAGCTCGATCGCGCCGAGAAGGTGGCACGCACAGTCTTTCCGCTCGGCGAGCGGCTCGATCCGGAGCCGTGGATGGGCGCCCGACCGTGCACGCCCGACATGATGCCTATCATCGGTAAGGCGCCCCGGCACGACGGGCTGTGGTTCGCATTCGGCCACGCTCATCACGGGTTGACGCTCGGGCCTGTCACCGGCCGCGCCCTGGCGGAAGCGATCACCGGCGAGGCACCGTTCATCGATATTTCGGCCTATTCGCCGCAGCGCTTCAACCCATAAGCAACGCACGCATACCAAACAGGCTCATAGAAGGACAACAATCCGCCAGACCGGCGGAAAGGAGGACCTGATTCCTCCAACGTTTACGCCGAGTTGCCTATAAGACGAGGGAAACTCTCAGGAAATCCAACATGTCTATTGCCTCCTCCCCCGCCCTCGAGACACGGCAGCCCCCGCTCGGCACGCCGGGTCTCGGCGCGCTCGTCGTTCTTGTCCTTGGCACGCTACTGCTCGGCTACTATTACGGCCCGGCTCAGGGCGCACTGTTCCTTGTCGGCGGCGCCCTCGGCATTGCCCTCTATCACGCCGCCTTCGGCTTCACCTCCGCATGGCGCGTCTTCATCATGGATGGTCGCGGACGCGGCCTGCGCGTGCAGATGATCCTGCTGGCGATCGCCGTCGTGCTGTTCTTTCCGTTCCTGGCGAGCGGCACGCTGTTCGGCCTTGAGGTCAAGGGTTCGGTGTCGCCCGCAGGCATCGGCGTGCTCGTCGGCGCCTTCATGTTCGGGATCGGCATGCAGCTCGGCGGCGGCTGCGCTTCCGGTACGCTGTTTACCGCCGGCGGCGGAAATGCGCGGATGCTCATCACCCTGTTCTTCTTTATCGTCGGCTCGGTGCTCGGCACCGTGAATTTCGACTGGTGGGTGAGCCTGCCGTCACTTCCACCGACCTCGCTGGTACAGAGCTTTGGCGCCATCGGCGGCATCGCGGTCTCGCTGATCATCTTTGCAGCGATCGCCGCACTGACTGTTGTCGTCGAGAAGCGCTGGCACGGCTCGCTCGAAAGGGAAGCGCCCTCCCCGCGCCGCGGCTTTTCGCGTTTCCTGCGCGGACCGTGGCCGCTTGTCCTCGGCGCCGTTGCCCTTGCCTTGCTGAACTTCGTGACTCTGTCGATCGCCGGTCGCCCCTGGGGCATCACCTCGGCTTTTGCACTTTGGGGCGCCAAGGGCGCACAGATCATTTGCATTGACCCGACCGCCTGGGCTTATTGGCAGACGCCCGCCAATGCCAAGGCGCTGGCCGACAGCGTCTTTGCGGATATCACCTCCGTCATGGATTTCGGCATCATTGCAGGTGCAATGCTCGCCTCGTCGCTCGCCGGTCGATTTGCACCGAGCTGGGATATTCCGCTGCGTTCGGTTCTAGCTGCTGTGATCGGCGGCCTGCTGCTCGGATACGGCGCACGCATCGCCTACGGTTGTAACATCGGCGCCTATTTCTCCGGCATCTCGTCGGGCAGCCTGCATGGCTATCTCTGGGCCGTGGCCGCATTTGCCGGCAATGTCATCGGCGTTCGCCTGCGGCCCTATTTCTTCTTCGAGAAGAAGGTCCTGCTGCGGACCGACGGCTAAGCAACGCCCAAAGACTTGAGATCGCGGAGCGCCGTTTCCGCCATCCCTTCGATTGTATTGTCGATATCGACGGTCACGACGCCGAGCTCGCCGGTCGGCACTTCGAGTGTCGCGAGTTGGCTTTCCAGCAAGGATGCAGGCATGAAGTGACCCTTGCGCTCACCCATCCTCTTCGTGAGCAGCTCCTTCGAGCCTGACAGATAGACAAAACAGAGTTTTCCATTCACTGCCTTGCGCAGCCGGTCGCGATAGATGCGCTTCAACGCCGAGCAGGAAACGATGACGCCCTGCCCACGATCAAGCGACGCTTTCATTGTCTGACCGATGAGGTCGAGCCAAGGCATCCGGTCGTCATCCGTCAAGGGAATGCCCTTCGACATCTTCTCGACATTCGATGCAGGATGCAGCTGGTCGCCCTCGACAAATTGCATGCCGAGGGCGTCCGAAATCTTCAGGCCGATCGAGGACTTGCCGCAACCACTGACCCCCATGACGATGATGGCGTAAGGGGTTCCGTTGGTCTCTGGCATTGCTTGTCTCTCTCAGCGTTCCGGCACTCCCGGGGACGGGAGAACGACGACCTTATGAAGCAGCGAGTGTCGCACTCTTGCGCGCAAGGCGAGCCTTGATGGTGTCAACATCCGCGCGCGGCGTGGCCGCAAACAAGGTCTTCGTATAGCTGTGCTGCGGATCGTTGAAAACCTGATCCCGCGCGCCATACTCCACAGCTTCACCGAAATACATCACCATGACGTCGTCGGCCATATAGCGGACGACCGAGAGATCGTGGCTGATGAAGACATATGTGAGGTTCAGCTCGTCCTGCAAATCCGCGAGCAGATTGAGAACCTGAGCCTGGACCGAAAGGTCGAGTGCAGACACCGGCTCATCGAGAACCAGAAGCCGCGGCTTCAGCATCAAAGCGCGGGCGATCGCGATACGCTGGCGCTGGCCGCCGGAGAACATGTGCGGATAGCGATTGAAATGGATCTCCTGCAGGCCGACCTTCTTGAGCATCGCCATCGCCAATTCGCGCCGCTCAGCGGCGGCCGTATCGGTGTTGATGATCAGGGGCTCCATCAGGATGTCGCCGATCTTCTTGCGCGGGTTCAGCGAGCCGTAGGGGTTCTGGAAGACAATCTGCACCTTGCGGCGAATTTCCGGTGTCAGATCGCCTGCAGCGATATCGATCTTCTTGCCGTCGATGAAGAGATCGCCACCGCTCGCCGGATCGATCATCGTGACGATGCGGGCGAGCGTCGACTTGCCGCAACCGCTTTCGCCGACGATCGCCAGCGTCTTGCCCTGCTCTACCTTGAAGCTCACACCCTTGACGGCGTGTACGGTTCTCTCCTTCTTGAAGAGACCGCCCGGCAGATAATAGTTGCGGACAATGTTCTTTGCTTCGAGGACTGGCGTCATTGGGCCGCTCCCTTGAAAATTTCGCCGATGGTCGGCAGTCGATCACCGGTGGCATTTTCCGGCAGGGCGGCAAGCAGCGCTCTCGTGTAATCGCTCTTGGGCGACTCGAAGAGCGACAGGACGTCGGCCTCTTCCATCTTGCGGCCCTTATACTGCACGATCACGCGATCGGCTGTCTCGGCGACAACGCCCATGTTGTGCGTGATCATGATCAGGCCCATGCGGTGCTCCGTCTGCAGCCGCATCAGGAGATCGAGGATCTGCTTCTGAATGGTGACGTCGAGCGCAGTGGTCGGCTCATCGGCAATCAAGAGCTTCGGATTGCAGGCGATTGCGATGGCGATCATGACGCGCTGGCACTGACCACCCGACATCTGGTGCGGGAAATGGCCAAGGCGCTCGGCAGGATTGGGAATACCAACGGCCTCGAACAGCTCGATGGCGCGCTTGCGCCGTGCAGCCTTGTCCAGCCCCAGATGGATTCGCAGAACTTCTTCGATCTGGAAGCCGACGGTAAAACAGGGATTGAGGCTGGCGATCGGCTCCTGGAAGATCATCGACATATCCTTGCCAATGATCTTGCGCCGCTCGCTCGCCGACATGCCAAGCAGGTTGCGGCCGTCGAAGACCATCTTGTCGGCCGTTACCTTTGCCGTCCAGGGCAGAAGGCCCATCGCCGCGAGCATGGAGACCGACTTGCCGGATCCGGATTCTCCGACGATTGCCAGGACTTCACCCGCATCCACCTTGAGCGACACGCCATCAACTGCGCGAAACGGGCCCGTGGACGTCTGAAACTCAACGGCGAGATTTTCGATTTCAAGAAGTGCCATATCAGGACCTCTTCAGCTTGGGGTCGAGCGCATCGCGCAGGCCGTCGCCCATCAGATTGATGGCAAGAACGGTGATCAGGATGCAAAGACCGGGGAAAGTGACGAGCCACGGGGAGCTCTGGAAGAATTCGCGCGCATCGGCAAGCATCGTGCCCCACTCCGATGTCGGAGGCTGGGCGCCCATGCCGAGGAAGCCGAGGGCTGCGGCATCAAGGATCGCGGCGGAGAATGCGAGCGTTGCCTGAACGATCAGCGGAGCCAGGCAGTTCGGCAGGATCGTCTTGAACATCAGACGGAAGGTGCCGGCGCCCGCGACGCGCGACGCTACGACATATTCCTTTTCGCGTTCGCTGATGACGGCGGCGCGCGTCAGTCGCACGAAATGCGGCTGGTTGACGATCGAGATGGCGATCATGGCATTGAGCAGGCCCGGTCCCAGAACGGCGACCAGCACGAGGGCCAGCAGCAGCGAAGGGAATGCCAGGATGATATCCATGACGCGCATGATGAAGGTGTCGACGCGGCCGCGGAAATAGCCTGCAACGAGGCCGAGCAGCACGCCGGCGACAGCCGACAGCGAGGCGACGACGAGGCCGATGAACAGCGAGAAGCGCGTGCCATAGATGAGGCGCGACAGCATATCGCGACCGACGGCATCCGTTCCGAGCAGGAACATCGGATTGCCCTTGTCCGACCAAACCGGCGGGACGCGCTGCATGCCGTCGAAAGGAACGTTCGGATCATGCGGGGCAATCAACGGCGCGAAGATCGCTGTCAAAAGCACGAGCAGGAAGATGCCGAAGCCGATGACGRCACCCTTGTTGCGAGAGAAATAGTACCAGAACTCAGAGAGCGCTGACGGCTGGGTCGACTTGGTGGTTATCGCACTCATAAGCCGCTCCTAGTGACGAATACGTGGGTTGATCAGACCGTACATGAGGTCGACGATCAGATTGACGATCATGATGATGCCGGCGATGAGCAGCAGGCCACCTTGAACGACGGTGTAGTCGCGCTTGAAGACCGCATCGACCATCCACTTGCCGATACCAGGCCAGGAGAAGATCGTTTCTGTCAGGATCGCGCCGCCGAGCAACACGCCGACCTGCAGACCAATCGACGTCACGACCGGGATCATCGCGTTGCGAAGCGCGTGCAGGCCAACGACGCGGATGGGGGCGAGACCCTTGGAGCGCGCGGTGCGAACATAATCTTCGCCGAGCACTTCCAGCATGGCCGAGCGCGTCTGTCGCGCGATAACCGCAAGCGGAATGGTGCCGAGAACGATCGTCGGCAGAATGAGCGAGACGAACGCCGACTTGAATGCACCGGCCTGGCCGGAGAGCAGGCTGTCGATCAGCATGAAGCCGGTGACCGGCTTGAAGAAATACATCAGCGAAATGCGGCCGGACACGGGTGTCCAATGCAGCGTGTTCGAGAAGAGAACGATGAGCAGCAGGCCCCACCAGAAGATCGGCATCGAGTAGCCGACGAGGGCAACGCCCATCACGCTCTGGTCGAACCAGGTTCCTCGCTTGACCGCGGCGAAGACGCCGGCGGGAATGCCAAGCACGATGGCAAAAATGATCGCACAAAGCGAAAGCTCAAGCGTCGCCGGAAAGAGCGAGCCGAACTCCTGCAGAACCGGGCGCTTGGTAACGATCGACGAGCCCAGATCACCCTGCACCACGTTACCGAGGTAGTCCAGGTATTGAACATAGACGGGTCGATCGAGGCCGAGATCATGCATGACCTGGGCATGGCGTTCCGGCGCCATCACGCGCTCGCCCGACATCAGCATGACCGGGTCACCGGGCAGCAGGCGGATGAACGAGAAGGCGATGAGTGAAACGCCGATGAAGGTTGGGATCAGGATCGCGAGGCGTCCGATGAGAAATCGCAACATTGGCAAGTGTCCATAGTGTTCCGGCGGTCAGGTATCAAACCTGACCGCCGGCCAAGCCCGGGATTGCCGGGCATCTTTGCATAATTTTGATTACTCGGCGATATCAACGCCGTCGAAACGGTGAACACCAACCGGATCCTGCACGTAGCCGGAAACCTTGGCGCTCATCGGTACGAATTCCGTGGAGTGATCGATCGTCGCCCACGGAGCTTCCTTCTTGAAGACGACCTGCGCCTGTTCGTAGAGCTTGGTGCGCTCTGCGACGTCAGCGGTCTTCTTGGCCTTCTTCACGAGATCGTCGAATTCCTTGTTGCACCACTGTGCACGGTTGTTGCCGCCGACGGCTTCGCAGCCGAGCAGGGTGTCAAGGAAGTTGTCCGGGTCGCCGTTATCGCCGGTCCAGCCGAGGATCGCAGCGCCGTCACGGGCCTTGTCCTTGGAGAGCTTGAGGTATTCAGCCCATTCGTGGGTGACGATGTCGACCTTGACGCCGACCTTGGCAAGGTCAGCCTGCATCAGTTCAGCGGCGCGACGTGCGTTCAGCATGTACGGACGCGAAACCGGCATAGCCCAGATCTTCATGCTGAGATCCTTGACGCCAGCCTTTTCGAGCATCTTCTTTGCTTCGTCCGGGTTGTATACGTCATCCTTGATGTCGTCGTTATACGACCACATGGTCGGCGGGATCGGGTTCTTGGCAACCTGGCCAGCACCCTGGAAGACGGCCTGCACAATCGCCTGCTTGTTGATCGCCATGTTCAGCGCCTTGCGCACTTCGGCCTTGTCGAACGGAGCCTGGAGCGTGTTGTACGCGAGATAGGAAACGTTCAGGCCTGGCTGTTCCAGAACCTTCAGGTTCGAGTCCGTCTGCAGGTCCTTGATGTCAGCCGCGTTCGGATACGGCATGATGTGGCATTCGCCGGCCTTCAGCTTCTGAGCGCGGACGGAAGCGTCCGGGGTGATCGCGAACACGAGATCGTCGATCTTTTCCTTGCCCTTGAAGTAGGTTTCGTTGGCCTTGTAGCGGATGACAGCATCCGGCTGGTAGGCAACGAAGGTGTACGGACCGGTGCCGAGCGGCATCTGGTTCATCTGTTCCATCTTGCCGTCAGCCTGCAGCTTGTCAGCATATTCCTTCGACAGGACGGACGCGAAGTCCATTGCCAGGTCGGCGAGGAACGGTGCTTCCGGATGGTTCAGGATGAACTTGACGGTCAGGTCGTCGACCTTCTCGACGGACTTGATGAGTTCCGGGAAGCCCATGCCCGCGGCATATTCGTATGAAACGCCGGCAACGTACTTGGCCCAGGGGCCGTCAGCCTTCAGCTGGCGCTCGAACGAGAAGACGACGTCGTCAGCGTTCAGATCGCGGCTCGGCGTGAAGAATTCGGTCGTTTGGAACTTGACGCCCGGACGCAGCTTGAAGGTGTAGACCGTACCGTCGTCGGAAACCGTCCAGCTTTCGGCCAGGCCCGGCTCAATTTCGGTCTTGCCATGTTGGAACTCGACGAGACGGCTGTAAACCGTACGCGAGGAGGCATCGAAGGTGGTGCCTGCGGTATAAATGCCCGGATCGAAGCCTTCCGGCGACCCTTCAGAGCAGTAAACGAGCGTTTTAGACCAGGCTGCGGATGCCATGGCCGAAGCCAGGACCGTCGCGGCCAGCAAGACAGACATCTTTTTCATGATATCGTTTCCCAGGTTTGTTCTTTTATTTGAGATCCCGGGGAACCCGGAATGACGGCAGATGGAACGACATTTGTTTGCTGAAATCAACGACCGAAGTGGAAAATTCTTCCAGATGGGCAACTTTAGTAATTTTCCGCCAAAAATGGGCCGCACTTAGAAATAAACGGACTGAATAAACGTGATTCTTGTCGCATTTGGTATAATTTCGCGCCAGCTGCGACCTTTTCACACACGCGTCACGCGAAACTCCCGACAAAAAACTCCCCTAGAACGGAACGGCCGCGGCATTTGACGCTGCCGCGGCCGGATCAAAATTTCGTCATCGCCGATCAGGCAGCGGGTGCCACGACGGGGGATTTGCGGCGTTCGTGCTCGCCGGTCAGGCCCAGCAGGAAGTTGATCTGCGGCCGCGCCTTGACGAGGTCGTCAATCGAATATTGCGCCAGCACGTCGAAGAAAGCGTTGAGGGCCTTGCGCAAGGCGGAGTTCAAACCGCAGCTGTCGACAAGCGGGCATTCGACCATGCCGTCATCCTCGAAACACTCTGCCATTGCAAAACTGTCTTCCGTGACGCGAACCACGTCGAAGAGGCTGATGTCTTTCGCAGGCTTGCCGAGCCGAACGCCACCGTTGCGACCGCGAACCGTCTCGACCAACCCTGCCTTGTTCAGAGGCTGCAGGATCTTGAACAGAAAGAGTTCGGAAACACCGTATGCCTTGGCAATCTCCGGAATCCGGCTCAGCTGCCCCTCATTGGCAGCACAATACATCAACATGCGAACCGCATAGTTGGTCTGCTTGGTCAAACGCATGCCGATCTCCAGAATCGTCAGTTACACGTGGTCTATATAGTGGCTTTGCTAGTTTTGAACAATTCCAAAATATGAAAATCATAATCATCTTATGTGAGACGGATTGCCGCGACGTTATTTGGTCCGGAACCCGGGATCATGTCACGCGAGACTTTCGATGACGGCCAGAACCACGTTCAACGCAAATTGGGGGCCGAAGCCCCCAACTCAATAACATCGTTCGTTCGTCTTACTTCATCGTCGGCATGACGAATTCGGCGCCGTCCTTGATGCCCGAGGGCCAGCGGGCGGTAATCGTCTTCGTCTTGGTCCAGAACTTGATCGAGTCCGAACCATGCTGGTTGAGGTCACCGAAGCTCGAGGCCTTCCAGCCGCCGAAGGAATGATAGGCCAGAGGAACCGGGATCGGGACGTTGATGCCGATCATGCCGATGTTGATGCGCGAGGCGAAGTCACGGGCGGCATCGCCGTCGCGGGTGTAGATCGCGACACCGTTGCCGTATTCGTGCTTCATCGGCAGGTCGAGCGCTTCCTCGTAGTTCTTGGCACGGACGACGGAGAGAACGGGCCCGAAGATCTCCGTCTTGTAGATATCCATGTCCGGCGTGACATGATCGAACAGCGTACCGCCGACGAAATATCCGTCTTCATAACCCTGCAGCTTGAAGCCGCGGCCATCGACGACGAGCTTTGCACCCTGCTCGACGCCACGATCGATCAGTCCGTTGACGCGGGCGTAGGCTTCCTTGGTAACGAGCGGACCCATATCGGCCTTCTCGTCCGTGTAGGGGCCGATACGCAGCGATTCGATCTTCGGCGTCAGCTTCTCGACGAGGCGATTAGCGGTTTCCTCGCCGACCGGGACGGCGACCGAGATCGCCATACAGCGTTCGCCGGCAGAGCCGTAACCTGCGCCCATCAGTGCGTTGACGGCCTGGTCCATGTCTGCATCAGGCATGATGATCATGTGGTTCTTCGCGCCGCCGAAGCACTGGGCGCGCTTGCCGTTCATGGCGGCCGTTCCGTAGACGTAGCGGGCAATCGGCGTGGAGCCGACGAAGGAGACCGCGCCAATATCCGGATCCGTCAGGATAGCGTCGACGGCAGCCTTGTCGCCATTGACGACGTTGAGGATGCCTGCCGGGAGGCCTGCTTCGATCATGAGTTCGGCGAGACGCAGCGGCACGGACGGGTCGCGCTCGGACGGCTTCAGGATGAAGGCGTTGCCGCAGGCTATTGCCGGCGCAAACATCCACATCGGGATCATGGCCGGGAAGTTGAACGGGGTGATGCCCGCACCGATGCCGACCGCCTGGCGCATGGAGTACATGTCGATTGCCGGGCCGGCGCCTTCCGTGAATTCGCCCTTCTGCAGATGCGGAATACCACAGACGAATTCGCAGACCTCAAGACCACGAACGATGTCGCCCTTGGAGTCTTCGACTGTCTTGCCGTGCTCGGTCGAGAGGAGGACAGCGAGTTCATCCATGTGCTTGTTCAGCAATTCGACGAACTTGAAGAAGACGCGGGCGCGGCGCTGCGGGTTCGTCGCCGCCCACTTTGGCTGAGCGGCCTTGGCGTTCTCGACTGCGGCGCGCAGTTCCTCGACATTTGCCAGCGCCACAGTGGCCTGGACTTCGCCGGTTGCCGGGTTGAAGACGTTGCTGGTGCGGCCGCTGGTGCCGGCGACGTGCTTACCGCCGATGAAATGACCGATCTCACGCATGGATGTGCCTCCTCCTGTTTTTGGATGCCGAAACAATCACACTTCAATTTGCACAAATCAATGCGCTGAGATAAGCAACCGTTGTGCGTAAATTGAAGCCCAGCTGATCGAGCTGATGCTTCTCTCAAGGTCCACGCAGGACTCCGCTAGACTACCACGGTCGATGCAAACTGAAGAGGAGATAGTGCTTCGATGAGCACGAAACTGGTTGTCAGAATGGCCGAGCTCGAAATCGATCCCGACCAGCTTGAAATCTATCGCCTTCTGTTGACCGAGGAGATCGAGGCCTCTGTCGCACTGGAGCCCGGCGTTCTGTCGCTGAACGCCGTTTCCCTCAGGGACAGTCCGCAAAAGATCCGTATCCTCGAGGTCTATGCGAACCAGGCAGCCTACGAAGCGCACCTGCAGACACCGCATTTCCTCAAATACAAGAACAGAACCGCGGGAATGGTGAAGTCCCTGACGCTCATCGACGTCGACCCGATCATGATGCGTGGCAAGCCATGAACTGGGACGATGTCCGCATGTTCCTGGCCGTGGCCCGCACCGGGCAGATCCTTGCGGCCTCGAAACGTCTGGGGCTCAACCATGCCACCCTCTCTCGACGGCTCACCTCGTTGGAAGAGGCGCTGAAGAGCCGCCTCTTCGTCCGCCGCACAAATGGCTGCGAGCTGACGGCCGAGGGCGAGGTTTTCCTCGCCTCTGCGGAGCGGATGGAAACCGAAATGCTGTCCGTGCAGGCAAATCTTGGCCGTACCGATACGGCAATCGCCGGGACGGTGCGGGTGGGAGCGCCCGACGGTTTCGGCGTTTCCTTTCTCGCGCCCCGCATGGGTCGACTGATCGAGCGTCATCCGGAACTGAAGATCCAGCTTGTGCCGGTGCCGCGATCATTCTCGCTTTCACAGCGTGAGGCGGATATCGCCATCACGCTGGAGCGGCCCGAACAAGGCCGGCTCGTGTCGGCCAAGCTCACCGACTACACGCTCGGCCTTTATGCATCACGAAGCTATGCCGAACTTAATGGCCAGCCCGCCAACGT
The DNA here is from genome assembly GCF_056398905.1 of Rhizobium sp. 01T417. Classification (NCBI taxonomy): domain Bacteria; kingdom Pseudomonadati; phylum Pseudomonadota; class Alphaproteobacteria; order Hyphomicrobiales; family Rhizobiaceae; genus Rhizobium; species Rhizobium sp. 01T417. The sequence continues at coordinate 110,506 of NZ_JBFTQH010000009.1, forward strand.
CGAGGCGCTGAAACAGCACCGGCGGATCGGCTATGTTGAGGACCTGATCTTTTCCCAATCGCTGAACTTCACCGGCGAGGTGATGCGGAACTGGAACGCCGCCTTCGAGATTTCTTCGGCGACGGGGCAGACAGAAGCCGTGCTTTCCGGCGCCGGGATCGGCATCCTGCACGACTATATTGCCCGGCAGAATCTCGAACTCGTGCGCATCCTGCCCGATATCTCGATCCGGCGAGCGTACTGGACGACGTTTCATGAAAGCGCACGCGAACTCGTGCGGGTGCGTACCGTTTCCGATTTCCTGCAGGAACTCGTGGCCGCCGAGCGCCACATATTCCTGTAACATCGGGTCAACGCGGCAGGGTCAGTCGCGCTTCTCAGATTCTTCGCTCGTCTGCTGCTTCTCTGCCGCAACTTCGGCAGCGCGCACCGGCATGCTGTCGATGATCGCAAACAGTTCGGCGCTGGTGACCGGCTCGCTCACCTTGAGCTTTACCGTTCCATCCTTGCCGACGAGAAAGGCTGCGAACTCTCCGGCAGTCGGATCACCCAAATCGCGGGCAATCGCCGCAGCGTCCAGCTTTTCGCCAGCGCCGAAAAGCTCCCTGACACTGCCGCCGACGATCTTGAGAATGACCATATCGCGGTCCTGCAAGGCATCGCGATCGGCAAGCAACTGGTTTTCCTGGCGAGCAGCCCGCGCGTTTCCCTTGTCTGCAAAGATGACAAGGACACGGTTCCGCCACTGGAATTGCTCAAGGCTCGCAATGGCGGAATAGGCTTCGTTGCCTTCATCCACCTTGGTCGCGCCATATAGAAGCGTCTTCGACATGCGCATTTCTCCTATCGACTAAAACGTCCAAGGAGCGAGCGCGGTTCCATCCCCAATCGATCGCTTAGCTGCGCCAGGATTTTCGCGACTGCCACAAGGCGCCGAACAGGATGAGCAACAGCGGAACGCTGCCATAGGACAAGGAGACTTGCGCCAACTGATCCAGTCTCTGGGGAGGTGCATCAACCGCGATCGGATTGCGTATAAGGCTCGCGCTGAGACTATAGGCAGCGCGCGAGACGGCCGCGACCGCGATGATCAATCCGGCCATGTCGATGAAGCGCGAATGTGCCCGCATGCTATCGATGACAACGGTAGAAAGGCCGCACAGAAAGGCCACCAGCAGCAGATAGGCCGCCCCACCCAGCAACCGGAAATCCCCGAGAACGATATCGTCCGACTCGCTGACCAAGCTGACTTTCAGGACTGGGAGCAAGACCGCAAGAATGGCAAGGACGGCAAGCGCGCTACGCTTGATGAGCTCGTTCAAATCAATCCGCGTGGCGCCAATGCGTCGAGCCCGGCTCATTGCCCTCTCCTCTATACACAAAACCGCCGAAGTGCACAGGCACCCGGCTCGTTCGAGGGCGGACATTTGCGATGAAGTTGCTAACGCACCGGACAATCAGCGGCGGTAAAATTACCCTTCGCGAGCAAGAGCGTTCAGCGGTTCGGAGGAGATGGTTAAGAAAAGATGAAGGGCGGTGTTACAGGCGTTTTTGGGAGAGGCAAGGCCAGGCGGGCGACTGCCTGCCCGGCCCTGAGGTCATTATCACATCGGAGCAAACGATGAGAGCGGCACCTGCAATGCAGAGGCGATCCGCTTGAGCTTGGCGGGATCAGCATCCTCACCACTCTCGATTTCCTCAATCTCATTAACAACCAGGCCACAAGTCACTGCGAGGTCGTCGAGGCTATAGCCTACGGCCTCTCGAGCGGCACGTACAGCAGCGGCTACATTCACGGCCGAAACGGCGGTAGCCTTGGATGCATCCAGATTGCTGAGCGAAATGGACATTTACGTCTCCTTCTGAAATCACTCTGAATTAACCCCCGACCGGAAAATGACACCCCCGATCACGATTTGCAATGCAGTACGGTTAATCCGTGATCAACGAGAGCGCGGCAACGGAGCCTCGGGCAAGTGGGCAAAATCTGATTGCCCCTTGTTCGCAAAGCACATTTTCCTGACCGCCTCGCCGGCCACATGGACGTTGCCACCTGTTGAAAAAACGTCTCGCACGCGGCGATTTGTCACCTATTCTTAGGCATGGGCGCATGTTTCGGGCGAATCATTTGCGGCCGAAACTGGGCAAATGAGACGACAAAGGCCGGGAGACGAGTTCTCGATGAAAGCGCATCCGCGGTTCATGTGACACCGCCCCTAGGTTACTGCCCGGCCCTCATTCACTCGGCGGGCGCACGCAAAAAGCGACCACTCTTCGAACGCAGCAAAGCCCACGCCGAGTGTCACAGGAGGTTCATTCTAAGGGAATAAATCCGACTAAGGATCTGCTGGAAGATGACGACTGTTCAGAGACATCGTCGCCATGCCGCCACGTTTCAAACCGCGCCACGAACGCATCGAGGGTGAACGCCTATGAACAACATATCCGACATCAACCAGTCCGATTGGCTCGAAGCCGAACTGGCCGACACCATCGATGAGGACTACGAGCTGGAACTCTCGGAGCCGGCGCTGTCAGACGCGATCCGCAAAATCTATCGCAACGCCCATCCGGCATCAATCCCGCGGCTCGACTATTTTCGCGCGCTGCTTTCGCTGCAGGCGGAGTTGATCAAGCTTCAGGATTGGGTGGTCTATAATAAGGAGAAGGTCGTCGTGATCTTCGAGGGTCGCGACTCCGCCGGAAAGGGCGGCGTGATCAAGCGCATCACGCAACGCCTCAATCCGCGCGTTGTCCGCGCCGTCGCCCTGCCCGCGCCTTCCGACCGCGAGAAGACTCAGTGGTACTTCCAGCGCTATGTCCCGCATCTGCCTGCCGGGGGCGAAATCGTTCTTTTCGACCGCTCCTGGTACAATCGCTCGGGCGTGGAGCGGGTGATGGGCTTTGCGAGCGAGGACCAGGTCGAGGAGTTCTTCAACGACGTGCCGGAATTCGAACGCATGCTCGTTCGCTCAGGCATCCGGCTTGTCAAATACTGGTTCTCGATCACCGATGAAGAGCAGCAGATGCGCTTCCTCGTGCGCATCCACGACCCGCTGAAGCAGTGGAAGCTTTCGCCGATGGACCTGCAATCGCGCGTCCGCTGGGAAGGCTATACCAAGGCGAAGGAAGAGACCTTCGCGCGCACCAACATTCCGGAAGCCCCGTGGCATATCGTCGAAGGCAACGACAAGAAGCGCGCACGGCTGAACTGCATCGATCACCTGTTGCGTCAGATCCCTTACACTGAGGTGCCGCACGAGGAGATCACCCTGCCCAACCGCGTCTTCAATCCGGACTACGAGCGCAAGGTGCTGCCGCCAGAACTCTACGTTCCATCGAAGTATTGATTGGTATGCGCTTGGGGGAACGGGGCATTCGCCTTGTCCCCACTCGCGCGGCAGGCGAAGCGGTGCTCTGGCTAAGCTTTCCGGGTTCGCCGGTGATAAGCCTTTGAGACCGACCATTCTTGGAGAGCGATCAGGATGGCCCAGAATCTTGGAAGTCACTTGAAAGGAAAAGACGAAACTAGCTGGTCAAGCAACTGGTTGCTTGGCGTGGAGACAGTTAGGTCTTCGCCCTTGATTCCATTGCTCAATATTTCATGGAACTCGACCGGAGGCGAAAACGCAACTCCTCGCTGTGCCTCATAGTCTCTGAACTTGAAGCCATCGCCTTTAATAGAGTTTTCCGGCGCTACCCACCTTGACGGTACAACGTACGCATCGGCGACAATGAGCCCGTGCAAGCTGCTGGAGACGATCACGTCACACGCCGAAATCAACTCGCAAATCTCCTTCGGCTTCTGCAGGAGATCGACAATCTGCCATCCTTTAGGAAGGCTGCTCGCGTACCTGTCCCTGAAAAGCGGAAGGGTTGCAAAATGAGGGATAATTCCAACAGCGAATTGCTTAATGCCCCGCATAGGCCAGAGCCTGGGGAGAAGGAGAGCCGGGTCGCCCAACGGCAAACGTTGCTTCACTCTCGCGGCCGTGAGCGGCCCGCGGACGGCATGAAATTTCAATCGTTGCGGCCACACGGCCGCAGAATTCTCGTTCATGAAACCCGAGCCCCAGACATGCAGCGTTCTCCAGGGACGTCTTGAAAGAAGCGGAACACTCGCGCCCTTCTTTCTTCTGTAATAGGAGTCCAGAATGCTGCCAACGCCGAGGAGTTCCGCGGAGCCATGCTTGACGTAGTTGGCTTTGAGGCCAAACATTCCCTCCAGCAAATCAGCCATTAGGTTGTCGCCGAAGTTCTCCGCCTCCTGACCGAACCGGCTACCTACGGAAGCCGCATATACATTAATAGTCCGGGACATCACATACGCTCGCAGAGCCAAAGACTTCGATCTGAAGCAGATCGAGGTAATCGGCGGTTGACGCTTCGAACGGAAAAACACCAAGGGCGCGATCTCATTGGCGCTGAATTTTCTCCTTTCAGATGCCACGAAAAGCCCAGTCGCGTTCTTGAGTTTGCCCTTTCTCTTACGATTTTTTTCACTACGGACTCCAAATCCATGTCGGGTTCGCATACAGGGTTGCTTGGGCGAAAGCCAGCCAATTGGTGGCAATCTGTAGGTGACGCAAAAGTGAAAATCGACGTAACGATCATTGCCGGTCGTCGACCGGAACTCCTGCGCGCGACACTGGACAGCTTCTCCCATCGAGCATTTGCCCACCACGATGTGCAAAACGTCTTCGTAAATATTGATCCCATATTCGGAGACGAGGCTGACTTAGGGGCCTGCGTCGAAGTCGTAAGGCGCTACTTCCCATCACCTGTTATTTTCACGCCCTTTGACGCGGGCTTTGGTTCCGCGGTGAAAAGGCTCTGGTCGTCGACGACGAGCGGCTTCGTCATGCACCTGGAAGACGACTGGCTGGCGTTGGATGACATCGACTCTCGCATCGAGGCTTGTTTCGAGTCTGAGAACGTCAAGCAGGCATCATTCCACACTGCCAATCAAAACTGGGACATAGCGAGGCGGGGATATCTTCATAGGCGCAGGCGCTACACGACCATCTTAGGCATCAAGCTTCCGCTTCCTAGAACTTATCCGAAATTCACGACATCTCCCTCGGTTATTGAGGGCAATTTCGCCAGGATGAGCGCCGTTCTTATGGACCCGCTCTTCGATCCGGAGAAGCAATTCTATTCAGGTGTGAATTCGGCCTTGGAGCGCGCCGTCGCAGGCTACGATAACTATATATTCTCTCCGGACCGCAAGCCGATAGTTGAGGACACCGGACGCACGTGGCGGGAAGAACGGGGGATCTCGAAAAACATTCGCAATGCCACCTCTTTTTGGGAGGGCGCGGACGGCGGAAGYTGACCCGACGAGCTTTCGGCGGTATTGYCACGCCAATTGCAGAACGCCTAGACCTTCAACGCGCCAGATGTTCGAGACAAGTTCCAAGTAGCATTCCCGGAACATGGTTCCCGGGCGGGCAGGGTCGGTTGTACTCTGATTTCATTGTGGAAGAATGGTACGGTTGGGGGGTCTCGAACCTCCGACCTCAGGTGCCACAAACCTGCGCTCTAACCAACTGAGCTACAACCGCACAAGTCGCGTCCGACGCGACGGGGGTCACATACGAGGACTTGGAAATTAATTCAAGCCCTATCTCGCCCCAATATACAAAAAGGCCGGACAAATGGTCCAGCCTCTTCGTGTGTCCTGTTAAAGAATCAGGCCGCCTTGAAGGAGGCCATGACCTTTTCAGCTGCTTCCTTGGAAGGCTTCGCAAGCTTTTCGGCAACCTGCTTGGAGGTTTCCTGCATGGACTTCGCCTGCTCGATCGTCAGCTCGACCTGCTTGCGCAGGAAAGTCGTCTGGAGTTCGACGAGCTCGGCGACCGACTTGACTGCAAGCAGCGCTTCCATGTGGGTCAGCGAGTTTTCCGCGTTCGTGCGCAGAGCGTCGATCGCCTTGTGGCCGATTTCAACAGCGCCGGCCTGGGCAGTCTGAACCGTGACTTCGAGCGTCTTGCTCGCTTCTTCGCCGGCGCTCTTCATCTTGGCATAGGCCTCACGCGACTGCTGTGCGCCCTTTTCCGCGAAGTCGCGGAAAGATTCAGTGAACTTCGAAGGATCAAACGACGACATTGAAAAAACGTCGTCCATCTTTATGTTAGCCATTGGTTTGCGCTCCTTTTGCCTCGGCATGCGTGATGGCCTCGTAGGTTAGATGTCCATTATATAGCGCAGATTTTTGTGCATTGCAACATACTTGTGCGGCGCACAATGCGTTAACCTTTCCAGCCGAAAGCCGGACGCCGTTCTGGACCCCGTTCCGGGCTATCGTTATTAATAGACTATTAATTTTCACGATGACCGAAGCCGAAGGTTCGATCATGCCCGCAGTGCAGTACCCGTTCATCGACATCGCCGTGCATGCCCGGGTACGGGAACGCTTTTCGCGTGGCGAAGCGATGGTGCTGCTGTCGGCGGATCTCGGCCGCGCGCTCTGGGCGAACGGCGCCGGCGCCGAGCTCTTCGGGCAATCGGCGGTCTACGATCTGCTCGACCAAGGCATAAATGCGGCTGACATCACCTTTCGCCAGCTGGAAGCCACAGCCCGGCAGCTCGTGAATGTCGGCGACAGCCGCAACTTTATGATCCGCATTGCCCGGGGCTTCCAACGTGTTGCCGTTCAGGCAACTGTCGAACTGATCCGCCTTTCCTCCGGGGAGCGCGCGGTTCTTCTGTCCCTGCCGGTTGCGACCAACGCCCTGTCGATCAAGGCATCCGCCGAACGGATGCTCAAGGGACTCGACGATCCGGATACGCATATGGCTGTGATCGGCGCCGACGGCGAAATCATCGCCGCGTCGCCCGGTTTTGCCGCGCTGGGCGTCACGGAGCAAACCGCCAAGGCCATGACGACGCTTGCGGGCGGCCACGCGGACCGATTGGTGAAACGGCCCGTTGCCACCGGCAAGGGCCTCCTTCCGGCCGCCGTCGGACGACTCAGTGACGAGCCGGCCCTCAATCTCCTATTCGCCGTTGAAACCGTCATCGGGCATCTCGACCCGATCGACTCTCAGGCGCCCGCAGAGGACTTTTCCACAGCCGCCGTTAACCATAAGGAGGCACCGCAGGTCGCGAGCTTTGTCGACGCGATCGATGCCATTGCTGGCATCGAGGACATGGAAGAGCTTCCCGAGGAGAACAATCACGAGGGCGAACCCGAAGCCATGACCACGGAAGCTGCCGCAATCGCCGAGGAGGCGATCGGCGCTGAAGCGATGGGCCAGGAAGCCGAACCGCTGCCGGCTCCGACGGACGAGGCTGCCGAGGAACCGAACGCAACCGAGACAACGCCGGAACGCCTGACGGATGAACCCGCTGTGGCCGCTGCCGTCGCATACAGTCCTGCGGAAGCACCAGCAACCGAACATGTCGGAGCCGCCGCCGATCAGGATGCCGCCGTCGCCCCTGAGATAGAGCAGTCGGAGCCAACCCGGGCCGCCAAGGCGGGTACCTTTGAGTTCAATCCAAATAGCCGCGCGACCCGATTTGTTTGGAAAATCGACGCGGCGGGACGGTTCAGCGAGGTGTCGAGCGAATTTGCCGAGGCGGTCGGACCACATGCGGCTGACGTCGTCGGCACGCCCTTCAGCGATGTTTCGGCACTCTTCAATCTCGATCCCGATGGCAAGATCAGCGAAGCTCTGGCGCGGCGCGACACATGGTCGGGCAAGACAATCAACTGGCCGATCGAAGGGACGAGTCTGGCAGTCCCGGTCGACCTCGCGGCCCTGCCCACCTACACCCGAAGCCGGGAATTCGACGGTTTTCGCGGCTTCGGTGTCGTGCGCCTGTCCGATGCCGCCGAAGATCCTTTGGCGCTAGGCCTGACACTTGGCCCGAACGGCATCGACGCTGCAGCGCTCGAGCAGCAGGCGGAAACCTCTGAAGACGCAGCGTTGTCGGCGCTCGCCGATGAAGTGGCGACCAGCGAGCCGACGGTGGTGGAGACGGCCGCCCCGGCTTTCGAGCCGGCTGCAGAAGAGGCCGCAACCACCGAAGCTGACATTGAGGCGACACCCGAGCCGACGAAACCACAACCATCAGCAGAGCCGCCGGCCCTGCGGATCGTCGAAAGTCCGAGCCGCCGCCTGACCGACAAGATCGTACAGCTCCACGGGGCCGGGCCGCAGCTCACCTCCGCCGAGCAGGCAAATTTCCGCGAGATCGCCAAGCGTCTCGAAGCCTTCGGCGTTCGCGAGCCGCGCAGCGACGACGAGCCTCGGGTAAGCGAAACCGGGAAGCGCGACATCGCGGCAGCGGAAACTCCGAAGGCCAGTATGCATGCTGATCAATCCTCCGCATTCGAGGACGATTCGGTAGACGCCTCGCCTGAACAGAAAGAGGGTGACGAGGCACAGCCTTCTGTCAACGAACCCGAGACGGTCACTTCGGCCTCCGCACCCGACGACGGTGTGACCGAGGGGTTGGAAGAAACCGTCAGCCAGATGGATATGCTGGCGAGCTTCATTCCGCCGCGCGCAAAGATGGGCGCCGGCCTGTCCGCGGCTGCCATCGACCAGCTGCCTGTCGCCGTCCTCGTCCATGCGGGCGACCAGTTGATCCACGCCAACCCGGAATTCATGCGACTGACCGGCTACAAGTCGCTGGAAGCCCTGGGCGAGGTCGGTGGCATCGATGCGCTACTGCAGCGCTCGGAGCTCGAAGGAAGTGCCGGCCGCTCCGGTTCGATGATGCTGGTAACGGTCGATGATAGTCTCGTTCCGGTCACGGCGCGGCTGCAGTCCATTCGCTGGGAGGAAAGCAGCGCCTTGATGCTGGCGTTGATGCCGGCGGCAAGCGACGCGGCAGTTCGCGCGCGCCCTGCGCCGCCCGCAGAGCCTCGTTCGTTCGAAAGGATGCTGGAGAAGGTCGCCAAGCTGCAGGTGGAAGTCGAAGAACTGCGCTCGATCCTGGAAACGGCGACCGACGGCGTCGTGGTGATCGGCGCTGAAGGCGACATCCGCTCGATGAACCGCTCGGCAAGCGCGCTGTTCAACTACGATGAGGACGAGACCCGCGGAAAGCCCTTCGTCATGCTGTTTGCGCATGAGAGCCAAAGAGCTGTGCTCGATTACCTCGGCGGCCTCTCGGGCCACGGCGTCGCAAGCGTGCTTAACGATGGCCGCGAAGTCATCGGACGCGAAGCCGGCGGCGGCTTCGTGCCGCTGTTCATGACGATGGGACGCCTCACCTCCTCGAGCGGCTATTGCGCGGTCATCCGCGATATCACCCAGTGGAAGCGTACCGAGGATGAACTGCGCAGCGCCAAGAGCGCAGCGGAGACGGCGAGCGAACACAAGACCGACTTCCTCGCGCGCGTCAGCCATGAGATCCGTACGCCCCTCAATGCGATCATCGGCTTTTCCGACATGATGGCGAGCGAGCGCTTCGGCCCGATCGGGCATCCGCGCTATGTCGAGTATGCCAACGACATCGGTCGTTCCGGACGCCATGTCCTCGATATCGTCAACGACCTGCTGGATATCTCGAAGATCGAGGCCGGCGAAATGGACCTCGATTTCGGCGCCATCGACCTGAACGAGGCGGTTTCGGAGGCGGTCTCGCTCCTCCAGCCGCAGGCCAACAGCCAGCGTGTCATCATCCGCACAGCCCTATCCCAGGCCGTGCCTGACGTCGTCGCCGACCTCCGTTCGGTCAAGCAGATTGCACTCAACATCCTGTCGAACTCGATACGGTTCACGCCGGCGGGCGGACAGATTGTCGTCTCCACCTCCTATGAGGCAAACGGCAGCGTCGTCTTGCGGGTGCGCGATACCGGCGTCGGCATGACACGGAGCGAACTGGACCAAGCCATGAAGCCGTTCCGTCAGGTGTCCGCACAGTCTCGGCCGCGTGGCGAAGGTACGGGACTCGGCCTGCCGCTGACCAAGGCGATGGTCGATGCCAACCGGGCCATTTTCGCGATCAGTTCCGCACCCAACGAAGGCACGCTGGTAGAGATCGCCTTCCCGTCACAGCGGGTCCTTGCAGGCTGAGCCAAAAAAGGCAGCCGGAGGGGCTGCCTGAGAGTTGGGGTGTGCTGTTCAACAAGGGCTTAGTTAAGCAACATCATGTTTCAGGAGCCCAAGGCTCCGGCTGCCTCGTTCATCTGCAGCCCCAAGTTAAATTCATTCATGACCAACGTTTCTTAACGAAAAGTTGCCGCCGCCTTCAATCTGTTAACGGTGAAAGCTTGTAGTGGCCGGTTGCACCCGTTGCTCACGCGCGCAGTTCGGCAAGCCCCGCGAAGAGATCCAACGCCTCCGGATTGGCAAGCGCCTCCTTGTTCTTGACCGGCCGACCGTGGACGACCTCGCGCACCGCAAGTTCAACGATTTTCCCCGATTTGGTGCGAGGAATATCGCTGACGGCAATGATCTTTGCCGGCACATGCCGTGGCGAGGCGCCTGTGCGAATGCGGCTCTTGATCGCCTTCGTCAGGTCATCGGTCAGGAATACGCCGGGCGCGAGGCGCACGAACAGAACCACGCGGACATCGTCATCCCATTCCTGGCCGATGCAGAGAGCCTCCGCGACTTCGCCCATCTGTTCGACCTGATTGTAGATCTCCGCGGTTCCGATGCGGACGCCGCCGGGATTGAGGGTGGCGTCAGAGCGCCCGTGAATGATGATGCCCTCGTGCGCGGTCCACTCCGCGAAGTCGCCGTGGCACCATACATTGTCGAAACGCTCGAAGTAGGCTGCCCTGTACTTCGCCCCATCAGGATCGTTCCAGAACATCACGGGCATCGACGGAAAGGCCTTTGTACAGACGAGTTCACCCTTTTCCTGGCGAACCGGCCGGCCCTCGTCGTCCCACACATCCATCGCCAGGCCGAGGCCCGGCCCCTGGATTTCGCCACGCCAGACTGGCTGCAAGGGGTTGCCGAGGACGAAGCAGGAGACAATATCCGTGCCACCGGAAATAGATGCGAGTTGCACGTCTTCCTTGATGCCTTCGTAGACAAAGGAGAAGCCCTCCGGCGAGAGCGGCGATCCGGTCGATGTCATCAGCCGAAGACTGGCGAGGTCGTGAGTGGTGCGCGGCGTCAGCCCGCTCTTGCGCACCGCGTCGATATATTTCGCCGAGGTCCCGAAAACAGCAAACTTCTCGGCTGCCGCAAAGTCGAAGAGCACATTGCCGTCAGGCGCGAAAGGCGAGCCGTCGAAAAGGCAAAGCGTGGCACCTGCCGCCAAGCCGCTCACCAGCCAGTTCCACATCATCCAGCCGCATGTGGTGAAATAGAAAAGCCTCTCGCCGGGTTGAATTCCGCAATGCAGCCGGTGTTCCTTGAGGTGCTGCAACAATGTGCCGCCGACCGAGTGGACGATGCACTTCGGAACGCCGGTCGTTCCCGATGAGAAGAGGATATAGAGCGGATGCGCGAAGGGCAGGCGCGTAAACTCGACAGAACGCGGCTCGAAGGGCGCGATGAAGTCGTCCAGCGTCTTGGCGCCGGGTGTTTCGTCTGCGACCGCGGCGGCATCCCCTGCATAGTGGACGACGAGGCATGGCGCGCCTAATTGCTTCGTCACGGTCGCCACCTTGGCCTTCACGTCCTGCAGCTTGCCGCCATACCAATAGGCGTCGCAGGCGATGAAAAGCTTCGGCCCGATCTGGCCAAACCGGTCAAGAACACCCTGCTCCCCGAAGTCGGGCGAACAGGACGACCAGATCGCGCCGATCGACGCGGCCGCCAGCATGCAGGCCACCGTCTCGGGCATGTTCGGCATCATCGCCGCAATCCGATCTCCGGGACCGATCCCCATTGCCTTGAATGCCTGCTGCAACCTGGAAACCAGGCCACGCAGCCGGTCCCAGCTCCAACGATCGGCAACCTTGTCCTCCCCCCGAAAGATCAGTGCATCGTCAGCGCCTTCTCCGGAAAGCAGGTTCTCGGCAAAATTCAACATCGCATCCGGGAAGAAGCGCGCATCGAGCATGACATCGCCATCGAGGAGCGCGCGTGCTCCGCGCTCGCCCTTGACGCCGCAGAACTCCCAGACCGATGTCCAGAACCGTTCCCTGTCGGCGACAGAAAAAGCGTGCAAATCATGGTAGCTTGTCAGGGAGAGATCGAAGTCACGGTTGCACTGCTGCATGAAGGCGTACATCGGGCTCGCTTCGACCGATGTACGCCAAGGCATCCAGAGTGGCTTATCGTCGCGCATTCGAGACTTCTCCTATTTGTTCGCCTGTATACCATGCAATATCAGCTTATAAAGGGAGTGACGAGCAAAGTCAGAGGCTCGCGTTTGCATGCAGCTTGCATTTGATATATCGGGCATTTCAGAGCATTAACGGCGGCGACGGCCGAAAATACCGGCGGAATTCATGGGTACGTCAAGACAACCGCGATGGCGGAAGAAAATCAGACCCGTGTCACGCTGGCTGCCTGGCTTCGCCCGGCTTGCCACAGCCACCCTGCTTGTCGTCTTGTCGATCTTCGTGGCGCTTCGTGTCGCCGCCCCCTACCTGATTTCAACCGGCCTCGTTCGCTCCGGCATCGAGGATGCCCTGTCCAAATGGGCCGGCTATCGTGCCGAGGTCGCGGGCAAGCCGGTCATCGAATTCTGGCCGACGCCTCGCATCACCCTCAGCAAGATCTCGGTTCACCAGAAAGGCGACAGCAATAGGCTGCTCGGAACGATCGAAAGCCTCTCCGCCGAGTTCAGCCTGATCGATGCGATCCGAGGGCGCGCGAGCTTCCACGAGTTCCACCTTTTCCGCCCAAACCTGCAACTCACCCGTGAAAGCAGCGGCGTGATCGACTGGACCAATGAGGGGCTTCTGGCGCGAGCGATCTCAGGCGCGCGTGAGGAAGGTGGAAGAGAGGTTCTAGATCGGAAACTGGATGCCGCCGTCGGTGCCATCACAGTTGAGGATGGCACCGTCAACGTCGCCGATGTCGCAAGCGGCAGGACTTATCGCTTCGAGGGTGTGACCGCCGACGTCAGCTGGCGCAAACTGTCGAGTCCGATTACCGCCGTGCTGATCGCACGGATGAGTGGGCAGGATCTCAAGCTCGATTTCTCGTCCCCCAGCCCGCTTCTCATTTTCGGCGGCAACAAGGCCGAAATGAGCGGATCGCTGACTTCGAGCCTGCTCACGGCACGGTTCCAGGGACTCGCGAACATCTCGCATCTCTTTGACCTCTCCGGCAACATGGCGCTAAACATCCCCGATCTGCCGGCACTGTTGACATGGGCCGACCGCTCGCTGCCGGGTATCGCGACCCTCAAGACCTTCTCGATCGAGACCGATGTCGCTTCGGTTGCGAACGGATTCCGCTTCGACAATGTCAATATGAGCATGAATGGGTCGAATGCGAAGGGCGTGATGGACGTAGCCTTTCCGCCAGGCAAACGCGCCAAACTCGGCGGCACGCTGGCCTTCGACCAGATGAATTTCAGGTCGCTCTTCGATGCATTCGTGCTTCGTCTGGCCGCCGGCGAGGCTGGCGGACGGCCTGATGGCGGTGCGCTGCAGAAACTCGATCTTGATCTCCGGCTTTCCGCGAAACAGGCCCTCATCGAACCTTTCATCCTCTCCGATGTCGGAGCGGGCATCATCGTTTCCAGCAACGAGGCAAAGTTCGACATCGGTGACAGCGAGTTTGAAGGCGGCTCCCTGTCCGCTCATCTCGAGGCGATGCGCGGTGATTTCGACGGCGGCGGCAAACTGCAACTGTCGATCCGCGGCGCCGACTTCGCCGGGCTGATCGAGCGGCTTCAGCTGAAGGGGCCACTCCCCCTTGCCACCGGCTCTCTCGACATGTCGATCAAAACGACAAAGCCGCTCTGGAAGGTCGAAGCCGGCGACGTGACGGGCAGGATCGCTTTCCGCGCGCGCTCGGGCTCGCTTCCGGGCTTCGATGCGGAGGCCGTACGCGAAGAAGCCACGCGCGCGGACTTCTTCACGCTGAACGCGGTATCCCACCGTGCCTTTGCCTTTGACAATTTCGACATCGCCGCCGATCTCGCCGATGGCGTGGCGACCATCCATGGCGGCCGTATCGAAGGTCCCCAGCAGACGCTGATCCTTTCCGGCGTCATCCCATACCACTCGAATGGATTGGCACTGTCGGGGACGATCGAAGCAACTGACCCGACAGCATCGACGAGTTTCCCGCCTCTGCCGTTCTTCGTTGGCGGCGCGTGGCCGGAGCCGGTGATCTCCCCGGCTCCCGTCACGCAGCAGGGATCGACCAAATAATCACGGCGCGTTTGCAGCCGCACGTTCGTCACGCTCGCGCTGCAGTTCACGGCGTTTCGTGATGGTGGAGGCGCAGACGACGCCAATCGCCACGACTGCAATGAGAATAGTGCAGACCGCGTTGATTTCAGGCGTTACCCCGAGACGGACCTGGCTGTAGATCTTCATCGGCAGCGTCGTCGCCCCAGGGCCGGAGGTGAAGCTCGCGATGACGAGGTCATCCAGCGACAGCGTAAAGGCGAGGATCCAGCCGGAAAGCACGGCAGGCGCGATGATCGGAAGCGTCACTTCGAAGAAGGTCCGCACCGGTGGTGCGCCAAGATCCTGCGCCGCTTCCTCAATCGACCTGTCGAACGTCAACAGTCGCGACTGCACAACGACGGCGACGAAGCACATGGTGAGCGTGGTGTGCGCCAGCGCGATCGTCCAGAAGCCGCGGTCGAAACCGATCGCCACGAACAGCAGTAGAAGCGACAGGCCGGTAATCACCTCGGGCATGACAAGCGGTGCATAGACCATGCCGGAAAACAGCATGCGGCCGCGAAAGCGCGTGTAGCGCACCAAGGCGATCGCGGCGAGCGTTCCAAGGACCGTTGCCGCCGTGGCCGAAAGGAGGCCGACGCGGATCGTCACCCAGGCGGCATCGAGCAGAGCCTGATTGTGCAGGAGCGAGACGTACCATTTGGTCGAGAAGCCGCCCCAGACAGTCACCAGCTTCGACTCGTTGAAGGAAAACACCACCAGCAGGACGATCGGCAGATAGAGAAACGCAAAGCCGAGCGCGACGGAGGCGATGTTGAAACGGGTCCATCTCAGCATGTCTATCTCCCCTGCTCGTCGGCCTTGGCCTGCGCGTTCTGGAAGAACACGATCGGGATCACCAGGATCAAGAGCAGGATCGTCGCCACCGCCGAGGACACCGGCCAATCGCGGTTGGAGTTAAACTCGTTCCACAGCGTCTTGCCGATCATCAGCGTCTCCGATCCGCCAAGCAGGTCGGGGATAACGAACTCGCCAACCGCGGGGATGAACACCAGCATGCATCCGGCAACCACACCTGGCAGCGACAGCGGGAAGGTTACCCGCCAGAATGCGGTAATAGGCGTGCAGCCGAGATCCTGCGCTGCCTCGATCAAGGTGCCGTCCATCTTTTCCAGCGAGGAATAGAGGGGCAGGACCATGAACGGCAGATAGGAATAGACAATGCCGATGTAGACCGCGACATTCGTGTTCAGAATGATCAACGGCGTATCGATGGCGTGCACCGACAGTAGCAGCTGGTTGAACAATCCCTCCGGCTTCAGGATTGCGATCCAGGCGTAGACGCGGATTAGGAAGCTCGTCCAGAACGGCAGGATGACGAGCATCAGTAGCGTCGGACGGATGCTGCGTGGGGCCTGGGCCATGCCGTAGGCGATCGGATAAGCAATCAGCAGCGTAAGGAACGTCGATACGCCAGCGATCACGACGCTCGATATGTAGGCGTTCAAATAGAGCGGGTCGTCGAACAGATAGCTGTAATTCTCGAAGGAAAAGGTGCGCATCTTCGCCCAGAACTCGGCCCAGCCGTCAGCCAGAGCAAAGACCGGCTCGTAGGGAGGCATGGCGATTGCCGTCGTCGAGAGCGATATGCGGAAGACGATGAAGAACGGCGCCATGAAGAACAGCAGCAGCCAGACATAGGGAATGATGATGACCAGGCGATTGTAGAATGCGGAACCGAGCTTGCCCATGGTTCAATCCTTGAGGAGGACGCCGGCATCCTCGGCGAAGGTAATCCAGACTTCCTGGTCGTAGGTGAACGGGTCGTCGACAGCGCGCTGCGCATTGAGGAGCGAGGCCTTGACCACCTTGCCGCTCTTCAGCTTCACGTGGAAGACCGTCATGTCGCCGAGATAGGCGATGTCCCACAGCTCCCCGGACGCCGCGTTTACCCTCGGATTGGCTGGCGGCTTGCGCGAGACCTTCAGCTTTTCCGGACGGATGGCAAAGCCGACTGGCGCGCCCATTGCCGGCTTTTCGGGAGTGACGACACTGATCGAGAAATTTTCGTCGACGGCGATCTCGACGGTGCTGTCGTTCGTGCTCGCGACCTTGCCATCAAAGATATTTACGTCGCCGATGAAGTCGGCGACGAAGCGGGAATTCGGCGCCTCGTAGATCTCCGCCGGTGTCGCGACCTGGATGACCTTTCCGTGGCTCATGACCGCAATGCGGTCCGCCATGGTCATCGCCTCCTCCTGGTCGTGGGTGACCACGACAAAGGTCAGGCCGAGGTTTTGCTGCAGGTCCATGAGCTCGAACTGTGTTTCCTCGCGCAGCTTTTTGTCGAGCGCGCCAAGCGGTTCGTCGAGCAACAGCACCTTCGGTCGCTTGGCAAGGGAACGCGCCAGGGCCACGCGCTGGCGCTGGCCACCGGACAGCTGGTTCGGCTTGCGCGTGGCGAACTTCTCGAGCTTCACCATCTTCAGCATCTGCAGAACGCGCTCGGTGATCTCCTCTTTGGGCATGCCATCCTGGCGCAGGCCGAAGGCGATATTCTTCTCCACCGTCATATGCGGAAACAGCGCATAGGACTGGAACATCATGTTGACCGGTCGCTTGTACGGTGGCGTTCCAGCCATGTCGGTACCGTCGAGGACGATTTCGCCCGAGGTCGGCTGCTCGAAGCCTGCAAGCATGCGCAGCAGCGTGGATTTCCCACATCCGGAAGCCCCAAGCAGGGCAAAGAACTCACGATGATAAATATTCAGGGACAGGTCATCGACGGCGGTGAAGTCACCGAACCGCTTCGTGACGTTATTGAACGATATGAACGGCTTCGATGCCGGGTCTGCCCACGGCGCAAAGGAACGGCGAATATTGCCAAGTGACTTCATTATGTGCCCCGAAAAGTCATTTTGAGAACCGACGTCCCCGCAATCGGCATGATAAGGAAAGGCCCGGGCGTTGCCGTCCGGGCCTGATACTCTTTACTGGCCGGTGACGACTTTCGTCCAGATCCGGGTCGCCGTGCGCTGCGTTTTCGGATCCCATGGGGTGACGCTATAGAGCTTCTTCATCACGTCCTCGCTCGGATAGACCGACGGGTCTTCGAGGATTTCCTTGTCGATGAACTGCTGCGACGCCTTGTTGCCGTTGGCGTAGAATACGTAGTTGCTGGCCTTGGCGATGACTTCAGGCTTCATCATGTAGTTGAGGAATTCGTGCGCCTCGGCAACATGCTTGGCATCCGCCGGGATCGCCATCATGTCGAACCACATCTGCGCGCCCTGTGACGGAATGGAGTAACCGACCTCCACGTCGTTCTTGGCTTCGGTCGCACGGTTGGCAGCCTGGAAGATGTCGCCGGAATAACCGAAAGCGATGCAGATGTCGCCGTTCGCCAAGGCGTTGATGTATTCCGAGGAGTGGAACTTGCGAACGAAGGGCCGTACCTTTTCCAGCATTTCGCCGGCCTTCTGCAGATCGGCCGGCTTGCTCGAATTGGGGTCAAGTCCGATGTAGGTCAAGGCAGACGGCAGAACGTCCTTCGGCGCATCGAGGACATAGATGCCGCAGTCCTTGAATTTTTCCGCAACCTTCGGATCGAAGATGACTTCGAGGCCCGGCGCCTTTGCGTCCGGCCCGAGGATTTCGGCGAGCTTTTTCTTGTTGTATCCGATCCCGTTGGTGCCCCACATGTAGTCCACCGCGTATTCGTTACCGGGGTCGTACATGGCGGTGCGCTGCTGGATCATATCCCACATATTCGAAAGGTTCGGCAGCTTGGATTTGTCGAGCTTCTGGAAGACGCCGGCCTGGATCTGGCGCTGCAGGAAGTCGCCGCTCGGGACGACAACGTCATAGCCGGTACCGCCGGCGAGCAGCTTGGTTTCAACCGTCTCGTTGGAATCGAAGGTATCGTAGACGACCTTGATGCCGGTTTCCTTGGTGAAGTCTTCAAGGATGGAGCTGTCGATATAGTCCGACCAGTTGTAGACGTTGACCACCCGCTCCTGCGCAAAGGACGGCGCAGCGGCGAATGCAAGCACAACGGCGCTCGCTGCAAGTCTTGCGAATGTTGACCTCATGATATCTCCTGTCTTCTTCTTGCTTTGTGGCGCCTGTAGACGCCGACCCTCTGGTTTTGCAAGCAGACTAGAAATGTTTTTGTGAGCCCACAAGCGCAAAAACCTGCACTCTCAATCATTTCACAATCATTGAAAATCAAAGCTGCTGAGGCCCGCAACCATCTCGTCGAGGCCCAATGGTCGTGTGACCGGCGGCTCGGCGCGTGAGAGGCATCCGCGCCGTTCGCAAAGGCGGCAAGCAGGTCCTATCGCAACTGGCTGCTGAGACGTTGCGACCTGGCCGTAGACCGACGCTTCGCCGGCGGCAGCGTCGCAGCCGATCTGCAATGCGGTGCGCCTGACGCGCTCGCCGAACGCGGCGTTCGGCCCTTCAAGCGTCCGGGAGACCGTGAGATAGCGGGCGCCATCCGGCATTTCGACCGTTTCGGCAAGGATCTGGCCCGGCTGCAGGAAGGCGGCATGAATGTTCAGCTTGGGACAGCCGCCGCCGAAACGCGAATGCGGGAAACCCTGCGCCCCAGCCCGCCGCAGTCGGTGACCGGCGGCGTCGATCTCAATCATAAAGAAGGGAATCGCGGAAGCGCCCGGTCGCTGCAGCATGACCAGCCGGGCTGCGGCCTGCGCATAGGAAACTCCGAAGCGGGAACGGAGGATATCTACATCGTATCGGCTGCCTTGGGCCGCGGAGAGAAATGGCCCATAGGGCATGGCAAGCGCCAAGGCGCCGTAACGACAGAGTTCGAAGCGCGCTATCCGCTTCGCCTCCGGCGTCGACAGCGCCAGACCATCGAGTTCCGCCAGGATCGCATCACGCAAGGCGAGCGTTGCCACCTCGATGGCGATCTCATGCGCCTGATCGGCCGGCGACAGGCGCTCGGAAACGAAGAGCCGCATCGAGTGCCGGTCGAAGCGGCGCCGCAGATCGGGCATGACGTGAACGGGAAGGACACGCACGCTGATCCCGCGTTCCGCCCGCAGCCACTCCCTGAACGCGGCCGGCAGATCGCGCGTCTCGGCAAAGCGGGCCAGGAAGGTCTCCGCCGCAGCCTCCAGTTGAGAGAAATAGGCGGAGCGCCGCTCCATGATATCGCGGACCTCGTCGGCCGGCAGCCGCGCACCGGCGAGCGGTACCTGCCCCGCGCCGGCCGTCAACGACGTCAGGTCCGACAGGCGGCTCGCCTGTTCGCTATAGGCCCGGTACAGCTTGATGATGCCGCTTGCCGCGTTGGGCGCGGCCTCCGCGACCTCCACGAGTTCCTGGTCGCCGGGAAGCTCGCCGGCCAGGAGCGGATCCGTAAAAATCTCGCGCAGCTGGTTGAGGCTGCCGCCGCTCTCGTCCCTCAGCTCCTCCAGATCGACTTTGTAGACCGACGACAGCTTCAGGAGCAGTTGCACCGTCAGTGGCCGCTGGTTGCGCTCGATAAGGTTGAGATAGGATGGAGAGATGCCAAGCTCCTCGGCCATCGCTGACTGAGTCAAACCGAGGCCGTTGCGAATGCGCCGGACCTTTGGCCCCGCAAAAATCTTGCGCTCCGCCATGTGACAATCCTTTACAAAAGTCCGCGCAGATAACTTTACAATACTTTACAAATTGACAGAGCCAGCCTGTCAAGGCTTTGCATCCTAACTCGTTTCTGATGGCTACTCCATAGAAAACTCTGGTCTTTTTCCGAGATCTGTAAATTCTGTCAATCATCCAAACTGACCACATAATCTGCAAGGAGCATAAGATGACAGAATTTGACAAGCTGCACCGGGACCTTCCAGCTGGGCGATTCAATGGGGTTGAGCGTCCCTACTCGATCGATGACGTCAAGCGGCTGCGCGGCTCCGTCGAACTGCGCTATTCCCTCGCGGAAATGGGCGCCAAGCGGTTGTGGCAGCTTCTGCATCAGGATGATTTCGTCAATGCTCTCGGAGCCCTGTCGGGCAATCAGGCGATGCAAATGGTTCGCGCCGGATTGAAGGCAATCTACCTGTCCGGCTGGCAGGTCGCCGCGGATAGCAACACCGCCTCGGCCATGTATCCGGATCAATCCCTCTATCCGGCAAACGCCGGTCCGGAACTGGCCAAGCGGATCAACCGGACCCTGCAGCGCGCCGATCAGATCGAAACATCAGAGCAGAACGGCCTCTCCGTCGAGACCTGGTTTGCGCCGATTGTTGCTGACGCGGAAGCAGGCTTCGGTGGCCCGCTGAACGCCTTCGAGATCATGAAGGCCTATATCGAGGCCGGTGCAGCCGGCGTCCATTTCGAGGACCAGCTGGCGTCGGAGAAGAAGTGCGGCCATCTCGGCGGCAAGGTCCTGATCCCGACC
This sequence comes from Rhizobium sp. 01T417, assembly GCF_056398905.1. NCBI lineage: Bacteria > Pseudomonadati > Pseudomonadota > Alphaproteobacteria > Hyphomicrobiales > Rhizobiaceae > Rhizobium > Rhizobium sp. 01T417. Next base: position 131,148 of record NZ_JBFTQH010000009.1, read on the forward strand.
GCAGCACACATCCGCAACCTCGATGCGGCTCGCCTCGCCGCCGACGTCATGGGTGTTCCGACGCTCGTCATTGCCCGCACGGATGCGGAAGCCGCCAAGCTACTGACCTCAGATATCGACGAACGCGACCAGCCCTTTGTCGACTACGATGCCGGCCGCACGGTCGAAGGCTTCTATCAGGTTCGCAACGGGCTCGAGCCGTGCATCGCCCGTGCCGTCGCCTATGCACCGCACTGCGATCTCATCTGGTGCGAGACGTCGAAGCCGGATCTCGAGCAGGCACGCCGTTTTGCCGAGGGGGTCCACAAGGTGCATCCCGGCAAGCTGCTCGCCTACAACTGCTCGCCGTCGTTCAACTGGAAGAAAAACCTGGATGACGCGACGATCGCCAAGTTCCAGCGCGAACTCGGCGCAATGGGCTACAAGTTCCAGTTCATCACGCTTGCCGGCTTCCACCAGCTGAACTTCGGCATGTACGAACTCGCCCGCGGCTACAAGGACCGGCAGATGGCTGCCTATTCCGAATTGCAGGAGGCGGAGTTCGCGGCGGAGATCAACGGCTACACCGCGACCAAGCATCAGCGCGAAGTCGGCACCGGTTACTTCGATGCCGTTTCGATGGCCATCACCGGCGGACGTTCGTCGACTACGGCGATGAGGGAATCCACCGAACATGCACAGTTCAAACCAGCAGCAGAATGATCGCACCAAGGAGGAGAATGCCATGCCTACTCTTGCACGCGTCAAGGAACGCGCTGAAGAACAGTCCACCTGCATGACCACAGACCAGCAGACGACGATCCGCACGCTCGCCAACGATCTGCACCGACTGAACCAGTCGGTCATGAAGGCGGTCGATGCCGGTGTCTCCGTCGAGATCGTTCGCTCGGCGAGACACCACGGCGGCGACGGTAACTGGGGAGATCTTTTGATCCCCATCATAGTCGCGGGGCGCAACTGAGATCGCGGCGGGCGCCCTCAACTTCGGCTGGCGCGCCTGCCCGCAAACAGATCGACATAGCTCTTCAGCAATTTCGTCATGCGATCGGCAACGGTCCGGATTTCCGGCCGGTGCCGATCCTCGTTGTTCATGACGATCCACTGCCGGTGGCGCAATTCCGGCAGTTCGCCGCCAAGACGCTGCAGTTCGGGATCGAGGTCGCCGACGAAGCATGGCAAGACCGCCTTGCCCGCCCCTCCTCTCACCAGCTCCAGCAGCGAGCGTGGCCGGTTGACCGTTGCAACGATCAAGCCGCCTGCATTGCGGTGCGGCCAGCGGAGATAGTTCGAGATCGCATCCTCTTCGGAGACGGCCACCCACCTGTCCTCGGTCGCGTCAACATTGCGTCTCGTATAGACCGCGTAGGCCACCTCGCCCAGCAGGCGGGCGGCAAGGTTGCTTTCTTCGGGCTCGAAGGCGCGGATGCCGATATCGCTTTCCCTGTAATTGAGGTTGGCGCGCGCTTCGCCGACCGTCAAAGAGATAGCGAAGGCATCGCCGGGTTTGCGGATCGCGGCGAAATTCTCCGTCAGAAGCCACGCGACCCAAGTGCCGGCGGCAACCTTGACCGTCGCACCAACGCTCCCGGCCTGCCGCCAGGCGTCAATCTTGCGCGCCGCGGCCTCCATGTCCTGCAGATGATCCAAAAGGACCTGGCCATCCGCGGTGAGGCTGTAACCCTTCTGGCTGCGGATGAAGAGCGCCTTGCCGATCTCATGCTCGAGATCGAGCATGCGACGACCAATCGTGGCGGGACTGAGCCCGCTCGACGCACTGGCGCCCGTCAGCCCGCCGAAGCGAGCGACCTGCACGAATAGCTGAAAGGAATCCCATTGTGTGTTTTTCATCGATGAAAAACATAGTGAGGAAATTCCCGTTTATAAACCAAATTTCGAGGAATAACTAAGGCGATGCCCATATAGAAGGACATCGCCATGATCACTCTCATCGCCGTCGCCCAGATTGCAGACCTGCTAAATGGCAGTCGTGACAAGTACTCGGCAAAGGCCGAAAGCGAATTCTACGAGAGCCTCGGCAGCTCCCGCGCGGTCCGCTTCGCGGCTTTCCTCACGTCTCCGTGGCTATGGAGCGGGAAGCGCCGCTCCGGAAGAACGGACGCTTGCCGATCCGGGAACGTCGGTCACGCCGCATGCCTCACGCGGTCGTAATTCTGGGCGGCTTCGAACCGGAACTGCTGTACCAGCGTCATCAACGCATCGGCCTCGTTGGCGAGCTGGCGGCTCGCCTCGGTCGTTTCCTCGACCATGGCGGCGTTCTGCTGCGTCATCTGGTCCATCGCATTGACCGCGCCGTTGACCTCCTGCAGGGCAGCGGACTGATCCTGGCTTGCCGTCGCAATCATTTCGACATGGCTGCTGATCGCAATGATCTCCTGGCTGATCGCAGCGAGCACGGCACCGGTCTTCTGCACAAGGCCGGAGCCTGCGGTAACCTCGCGCGTCGACTTCTCGATCAGCCCCTTGATTTCGCGCGCCGCATCGGCGGACCGCTGTGCAAGTTCGCGCACCTCCTGCGCAACCACGGCAAAGCCCTTGCCCGCCTCGCCAGCCCGGGCGGCTTCGATACCGGCATTCAACGCCAGAAGGTTCGTCTGGAACGCAATGTCATCGATGACTTCGATGATCTGCTCGATCTGCTTCGACGCCTCTTCGATACGGTTCATCGCCGCGACCGCGTCGGTGACGACAGCGCCTGAACTATCGGCGTTTTTCTTGGTCGCGGACACGGCATCATTCGCTTCGCGGGCACGTACAGCCGACGATTTGACGGTCACGGTGATTTGCTCAACTGCGGCCGCCGTCTCCTCCAGGTTGGCAGCCTGTGCTTCCGTACGCTTCGAAAGCTCATCGGCAGACGCCAGCATCGCGCCGGAGTTGTTCTGGATCGAAGCGGTGTTGTCGCGAATGCGCGCCAAGGTTTCCTGCAGCCGCACGAGCGACGCATTGAAATCGACGCGAAGCTGCTCAAGGCGACCGACAAACGGCGTCTGGATCGTCTGCGAAACATCGCCCTGCGCCAGGCGCCCCAAACCGGCGGCGAGCTGGTTGACGGCGAAGTCGATCTGGCCGTCAAGCGCGCGCTTCTCGGCGTCGTTGCGGGCACGTTCACTATCGCTAAGCTGCCGCTGTTCGGCCGCCTGCATCTCCAAGTCCTGGCGGGCGCGGGCGTTGTCGCGGAACAGCGCGAGCGCGCGTCCGATCGCGCCGAATTCGTTCTGCTTCTCAACGCAAGGGATCGGCCTGTCGAGATTGCCGTCGGAAATCGTATGAATGGTCGCCGTCAGCGCCTCGAGCGGCCTGATGGACGCCCGGATGGCGAAGTAGGCTGCCACGCCGACGAGCAGCAATACCGCTACACCGACACCGGCCACCAGCATCAGCAGTTGCTGCAGGCTGCTGTAATAGACCTCCATCGGGATGCCGATGAACAGGATGCCGACGTTTGAACCGGCCGTGTTCTTCACCGGAAAATAACCTGTCATGAACTTCCGACCGAAAAGGTCAGCCGGGCCGTAGTAGGCCTGCCCCTTGGCCAGTACCGCCTGCGCGGGATGATCCGCCGCGAGCTTCGTGCCGACAGCGCGGTCGCCGTTCTCTTTCTTGACGTTCGTGGAAACACGGACGTAGTCGCTGCCTTGGCGTTCAAAGACGGTGGCAACGCCAGCAATCGACTGTGCGGTGCGATCGACCAGAACGTGATCGCCGAGCGATGGCAGCTTTTCCTCGGTTACCCCGGCAAGCTCGTTGTTGCTCACGTCGACCTTCACTCCGGCATCGCTCGCGCCGTAGAGGACCGCCATCGTCCTGCTTGCATCCTTGGCGTCAGACACGGCGCTCGTCATCACGTAAGCGCTCAGATTGTAATAGGTGGCGCAGACGATCGCTGCGGTGCTGAAGACGAGTAGAACGAGTGTGATGGCGACGATCTGACGTACGATGGAAGCCGAGAACAGGCGTAGCATAGGTATCCCCTGAGACGTAAGCCCCGGAGGCTAATGCGAAAATTTAAAGAAAATCTTCAAAAAATTGATAATCGTCGAAAACTTAAAAAGACGCGGCCGATATTCGGAAAAACAGAAGAACCCGGGTATACCGGGGCCTTCCAAGCGCTTGTTTTGGTCGTCGTCTTATGCCGCGCGGTAGACGCTCGCCTGCATGTCGCCGTCGATCTTGAACTGCTGGATGAGCCGCAGCAGTGAATCCGCCTCGACCGCAAGCTCGCGGCTTGCTGCCGTCGTCTCTTCAACCATGGCCGCATTCTGCTGCGTCATCTGGTCCATCTGGTTGACCGTCGCGTTGACTTCACCAAGTGCGCTCGACTGATCATGGCTCGCGCGGGCGATCGTTTCGACATGCTGGCTGATCGTGACGATCTGGGCACTGATCTTCGCGAGCACCGTGCCGGTCTCCTGCACGAACTGCGAGCCGGAGCTGACTTCGGTGGTCGACTTGTTAATGAGACCCTTGATCTCCTGCGCCGCAGCAGCGGAGCGCTGCGCCAATTCACGCACTTCCATGGCGACGACGGCGAAGCCCTTGCCGGCTTCACCGGCGCGTGCTGCCTCGATGCCGGCGTTCAGAGCCAGCAGATTGGTCTGGAATGCGATCTCGTCGATGACGCCGATGATCTGTTCGATCTGCCGGGACGCCGCTTCGATCCGGCCCATTGCGTCGATCGCGTTGCTGACGACAACTGCGGAGTCGTCGGCGCTGCGTTTTGCCTGACGCACGATCTGATCGGCGTCCTTGGCCCGCTCGGCCGAAGAACGGACCGTGACAGTGATCTGGTCAACGGCAGCGGCGGTTTCCTCCAGCGAAGCCGCCTGCTGCTCAGTACGCTTGGAGAGGTCTTCAGCAGACTGAGCCATCTGGTTGCCGTTGCCCTGGATCATCTCGACGTTGTCGCGGATCTGGCTCATGGTGGCCTGCAGGCGCATCATCGAACCGTTGAAGTCCTGGCGGAGCTGCTCGAGGCGACCGATGAACGGCGTGTCGATCGTGGTCGAAATATCACCCTGCGACATGCGCTCGAGACCGGAGGCAAGCGCATTGACAGCAAACTCGATCTGGCGGTCCATTTCGCGCTTCTCGGCGTCGTTGCGCTGGCGTTCATGCTCGGCCGCGACGCGCTCTTCCTCGCTCTGCTCCTCAATGCGGATCTTGGAGATCGCATTTTCCTTGAAGATGCCAAGCGCGCGGGCAATGTCGCCGATTTCGTCATACCGCTGGTCGCCCGAGATGTTGGTGTCGAGCGCACCATCGGCAATGCGGCGCATCGCGGCGGTGATCTGGCCGATCGGGCGCTGCAGCGTCAGGACAAGGGCAATGCCGCCGATGATCGAAACCAGGATGCCGAGGCCCGTCGTCAGCACGGAGATGCCATTTGCCTGGGTGCGCTCGGCACCGGCGCTCTTCTTCTGCAATTCGGCAAACGTCGTGAGCTGCCCCCAGACGGCATCAAGCTGCTGGCGAGCGGATGCGTAGTCGGTGACGCGCTGGTTGATCGTGTCGACCAGGCTCTGCGCATCCTTATCCATGGAGGCAAGGGCAGGCGACATTGCCGCGACGATGTCTTCCGCGAAATTCATGCCCTTCGCGCTGGCGAGCAGCGTGTTTAGGTTGGTGCCGAGCGTCGCGATCTCCTGATGCAGGCGGACGCGATTTTCCTTGCCAGGCTTGGCAGCGAACTCACCGAGCACGAGTTGCAGCGAGTAGATCGCGCTCTCCAGACGGCGCGTGTCTTCGAGAACAGAGTTCGTCTGCGCGATACGGCTGTCGAGCTCGACGAAGGTCGTCGTCGCTGCGCGCATCATCTGCGTTGCCGTCAGCTGGGTATAGGTCGACATCTGACGGAAGCGGGAGACAAGTCGCCCGAGATTGGCGATCGCCTCGTCGGTGCCGGCATCGGCCGCCGTTGCCTGCGCCTTCACGTCGCTGATCGTCTGCGACAGCGACTGTGTCATGCTCTTCTGGTTCGCGGGGACCGAAATCTCGATCAGGCGCTGCGCCTTTGCGATAGCGGGAATGGCGTCCGTGACGACCTTCAGCTTGTCAGCCGGCAGCTGGGCCTTGTTGAAGTCGGCCATGACGGCCGCAAGGGTATCACCGCCCTTCAGCAGGCGGTCGGCGGCGCGCAGCGTTGCAGTGGCGTTGCCCTCATCCTTGCGGATGTTTTCCTCGAGTTGCTGCGCATCGTAGTTGACGTTGAAGCGGCTGGTGATCATCACCTTCTGCGCGTCATCGATCGACTTGCGAAGGGCGAGCTCCTGCTCGTGCAGGGTCCAGAGCTTGCCCACGGTGTCGGAAATTCCCGAGGTACCGTCGATGGCGGCAAGAAGGTTGTCGCGACCGCCATTGTCGCCGATCTGCTTCAGCGTGGCGTTCAGCGTGCCCTGTTGCGTCTTGATGTCCCCGTAAAGCTTGTCACGCGCTTCCTGGCTGGTCATTTGCAGGAAGTCGTCCATGGAGCCATAGAGATCCTTGAACCCGCTGAGCGACTGCAGGACGCTGTTGGAGATTTCCATACGTCCCTGCAGCATGCCCGAAGCATAGAGGCCGGTCAGGCCGACGGCAGAAATGCTCACGACGAAGGGCAATACAAAGATCAGGACCTTGGTCTTGATCTTGAAACGGGAAAGAAACTTGTCAATCAACATAGCGGTTCCGGCCTTCCATACACCACTCCTCCCGCCGGCCGCCTGGCGGGGCGCCGACCGAGTGCATCGAGCTGCTTTATTGGAACATTGGAGTCCCGGACGGCGAGGCCCGGTCGGCAGTCATTGCCGGTTCGCCTCACGCCAACGCGGAAGCGCCCAAAAAATCATCGAGCAAGTTTTGCAGAGGATGTCTTAATTTTCGGATAAGCGGAAATTACGGATAGCCGCAATCAAATCGATTTTAGCGGTGGTCAAATCGATTTGGCCCAGAGATGGCCGGCGGCCCGAATGCGGCCGATGCTCACAGATCCGAGATCGGGAGTGTCAGAACCAACGTGCGAGGAGGAGAGCGGCCACGGCGGCCAATGCACTGGCAGAGAGGACGAAGTAGCGTGCGGCAACGAGCTTGTTGTCGGGCTTGGCTTGAGCGATTGCAATGGCGCGGGCGCGTCGTGCGTTCCTGTTCATTTTGCAGAACCTCACTTCATTTCTGACACAACAATCCAACAAAACGACCTGTTGGTAAAGCTCTATTTAGGAAGTGCTTTTCCATTCCGTCATGAGGCAGGATGGCGCACCCTTCTTAAGAACTCTTGAATCGAGCAGATAGTTTCGCGCCTATAAAGATTCACCGGCGACGAAGCCCGAAGCCCAGGCCCACTGGAAGTTATAGCCGCCGAGCCAGCCGGTCACGTCGACACATTCACCGATGAAATAGAGGCCCGGAATACTCTTCGCCGCCATGGTACGGGAGTCGAGCCCCGTCGTATCGATGCCGCCGAGCGTCACTTCGGCAGTCCTGTAGCCCTCAGAGCCGGACGGCTTGATTTTCCAGCTTTGTATCGCTTCGGCCAAACGCGCCAGGACCTTGTCGGAAAGATCGGCCATATGGCCGACGATGCCTTCTCGGTCGGCCATATATTGCGCCAGCCGCTTCGGGAGTATCTCGGCCAGCGCCGTCTGAGCGGACTGCCGGCCATTCACCCTTTTCGCCGCCTTCAGATGTTCGAACAGATCGACATCGGGCTCGATGTCGACGGTGATGTCCTCGCCCTCGCGCCAGTAGGAGGAGATTTGCAGGATCGCAGGCCCGCTGAGGCCGCGATGGGTGAACAGCAGGGCTTCGCGGAATGCTGTCTTGCCGTGACGGATTTCGGCTGGCGCCGATATGCCCGACAGGTCGGAAAGGCTTTCGAGCGTCGCCTGATCCAGGGTCAGCGGCACAAGTCCAGGCCGCGTCTCCACCATGGGAAGGCCGAACTGCTCAGCAATGCGATAGGCAAAGCCCGTGGCACCCATTTTCGGGATAGACTTGCCGCCGCTCGCGATCACCAGCGAGCGACATTCATATGCCCCCTCCGACGTCGAGATGCGGAAGCCTTCGCAGCTCTTTTCCACGTCCGCGATCTCGGTGCGCAGATGCAACGCCGCTCCGGCAGCCTGCATCTCATCGAGAAGCATGCGGATGATGTCCTTGGCGCTGTCGTCGCAAAACAGCTGCCCAAGCGTCTTCTCGCGCCAGGCAATCCGATGACGATCGACCATGGCAATAAAATCCGAAGGCGTGAAGCGCGCCAGCGCCGACTTGCAGAAATGCGGATTGGCGGAGAGGAAGCTCTTCGGGCCGGCGTGAATGTTGGTGAAATTGCAGCGCCCCCCCCCGGAGATGCGGATCTTTTCGCCCGGCGATTTCGCATGGTCGAGAACGATGACCGAGCGGCCGCGCTGAGCGGCGCGAATGGCGCACATCATGCCGGCTGCGCCCGCGCCGATGACGATCACATCGCTTTTTCGCTGCAAAACCACTTCCCTTGTCGAAAGGCATCTTCTTTTTCCATCAAGAGGCGAAAGTCAACGTGCGTCCCCCTCGCCAATTGCCAAACTCCAGCTATGATGCCGTCACGATCAACGCAAACCGGTGTGTCATGTCCCCAAAAAAGACGACGCTGAAGCCTGCCAGAAACGTACCTGCCTCGAAGAAGACACCCCCGGACCCCGGACATCAGCGCGGCGTGGAAAACTGGAAGGAAGCAGCGCAGTTCTTACGGGCGCGCGGCATTGAAGACATCGAATGCATTACGCCGGATCTTGCCGGCGTGCCGCGCGGCAAGATGATGCCGAGTTCCAAGTTCACGTCAAACACCTCGCTTGCGCTGCCTTCGGCGATCTACCGTCACACCATCTCCGGCGAATATCCGGACGAGACGGAAAGCTTCCGCTACGAGCCGCGCGACAGCGACCTGAAGCTGGTGCCTGACCTTTCGACGCTTTCGGTCGTCCCCTGGGAAACCGACCCGACGGCGCAGGTGATCTGTGATATCGTTAGCGTGGATGGGGAAGAGGTCCCCTACACGCCGCGAAACGTTCTGAAGCGCGTGCTGAAACTCTATGGCGATCGCGGCTGGAAGCCGATCGTGGCGCCCGAGATCGAGTTCTACCTCGTGGCGAAGAATGATGACCCGGATTATCCGCTGCATCCGCCGAAGGGCCGCTCCGGCCGTTCGATCCTCGGGGGTCAGGGCTATTCGATCGCCGGCATCAACGAATTCGACGAACTGATCGACGACATCTACCATTTCTCGGAAAAGCAGGGTCTCGAGATCGATACGCTGATCCACGAAGAAGGCCCGGCGCAGCTGGAAATCAACCTGCGCCACGGCAATCCGATCGAACTTGCCGACCAAGTGTTCCTGTTCAAGCGCACGATCCGCGAAGCGGCGATGAAGCACGGCATCTATGCCACCTTCATGGCCAAGCCGATGCAGGGACAGCCGGGCTCGGCGATGCACATCCACCAGTCGGTCGTGAACCAGGAAACCGGCAAGAACATCTTCTCCAACCCTGATGGTTCCGCCTCTCGTGAGTTCTTCCATTTCATCGGCGGCCTGCAGAAATACGTGCCGAGTTCCATGGTGATGCTGGCGCCCTATGTGAACTCCTATCGGCGGCTGACGCCTGACATGTCGGCGCCCGTCAACAATGCCTGGGGTTATGACAACCGCACGACGGCGTTCCGCGTCCCGGTATCCGATCCGCAGGCACGGCGCGTCGAAAACCGCCTGCCGAGTTCGGATGCCAACCCTTACCTTGCGCTCGCCGCCTCGCTCGCATCGGGCCTGCTCGGCATCATGAAGGGCATCGAGCCGACAGCACCAACAGAGGATACGGCAAACGAGGGCTCGATCGAACTGCCACGCGGCCTTCTGGAAGCAGTCGCGTTGATGGAAGACGAGGAAGCCTTCGAGGAAGTGTTCGGCAAGGAGTTCCTCGGCATCTACGCCGGTGTGAAGCGCGGAGAATTCGAAACTTTCATGCAGGTGATCAGCCCCTGGGAGCGCGAATTCCTTCTGCTGAATGTTTAGGGAGGGCTTCATCATGACATCGCAGGAGAGATGGCAGAGCCCGATTGCGCCCGGCATTTCCTGGTATCAGGCAACATCAGGCGAGCGGCCGACCTACCCGGAAATGGACGGCTCGAAGACATGCGACGTCGCAATCGTCGGCGGCGGCTACACCGGCCTTCAGGCCGCCTACAATCTCGCCAAATCCGGCGTCTCGGTGGTTCTCATCGAGGCGTGCCGGTTCGGCGACGGCGCCTCGGGGCGCAACGGCGGCCAGCTCGGCACCGGGCAACGCTGGTGGCCGGAAGAGCTTGAGGAAAAGATCGGCTACGAGCGTTCGCGCGCGCTGTTCGATCTCGCCGAGGCGGCCAAGCACCATCTCATGGATTTCGCGACCGACTATCAGATCGACATGGACTACATGCCGGGGCAGATGAACGTTGCACACAAGCCGAGCTACAGGGCCAACTACTACGAAAACGCCGAGATCGCGGCGATGCGCTACAACTATCCGCATGTGCGCTTCATGGACAAAGCCGAAACGCAGGAACGGCTCGGCTCGACGCGCTACCACTGCGGCGTTCGCGACATTGGGACGGGCCACATCCATCCGCTGAAGCTGCTGATCGGCCTTGCCCGGGTTGCCGCCAATGCCGGCGCGCAGATCTTCGAGATGACCAAGGCCTCGGCGATCCTTCATGGCAGCAGCAAGGTGTTGATCGAGACGCCAAGGGGCACGATCACTGCCGACAGGGCGCTGATCGCCTGCAACGGCTATGTCGGCAATCTCGAGCCGGTGACGGCAAGTCACGTGATGCCTATCCGCTCCTTCATTGGCGCCACGGTGCCGCTCGACGCGCATCCGCAGGTGCTGCCGGGCGGCGAGTCCGTGGCCGACTCGCGCTTTGTCGTGCGCTACTTCCGCAAGTCCAAGGACGGACGATTGCTCTTCGGCGGGCGCGAAGCCTATACGGCCGACAATCCGCGCGACATAACGCAGCACATCCGCCGGCAGATCGCCGAGATTTACCCGGCGCTTCGGGACATCGAGATCACGCATGCCTGGGGCGGTTCGGTCGGCATCACCATGCCGCGTCAGCCTTTTGTGCGCGAGGTCATGCCTGGCGTGACGTCGATCGGCGGCTATTCCGGTCATGGTGTCATGCTCGCCAATTACTGCGGAAAGCTCTATGCCGAAGCGGTTCTGGGAAAATCGGCGGATCTCGATCTTTTCAAGTCGCTCGATATTCCGGCCTTTCCCGGGGGTGCGGCCATGCGCGCGCCGCTGCTTTTCCTGGCGCTCTCCTGGTTTGCACTGCGCGACAAGTTTTAGTCAGATTGCGGATTTCATCGCCCGGCAATTCGATCTAAAACCTCTTTCCGAGAGATTCATTGCATCGCACACTGGCTTTTTTAAATCGATTAGATTAAAGAGCCAATAACCCGTCTGATTGAGAGACATCCTCATGAGCAGCCAAACCATCCCCGTTGAACCCTTTGATTATGTCGTTTTCGGTGGCAGCGGCGACCTTGCGGAACGCAAGTTGCTGCCTGCCCTTTACCATCGTCAGATCGAGGGGCAGTTCTCCGAACCGACCCGTATCATCGGCGCGTCGCGTAGCCCGCTGACGAGCGAGGAATATCGCAAGTTTGCCCAGGACGCCCTGAAGGAGCACCTCAAGAAGGGCGAATACAACGAGGCCGAGGTTACGAAGTTCCTGCAGCGCCTGTACTACGTGCCGGTGGATGCGCGTTCGGATGCCGGCTGGGATCAGCTCAAGAAGCTTCTGGACGAAGGCAAGGATCGCGTGCGCGCCTTCTACCTCGCCGTTGCTCCGGGCATCTTCGGCGACATTTCGCAGAAAATTCATGACCACAAGCTGATCACCAAGTCGACGCGCATTGTCGTTGAAAAGCCGATCGGCCGCGACCTTGCTTCCGCCCTGCAGCTGAACGACACGATCGGCAAGGTCTTCAAGGAAGAGCAGATCTTCCGCATCGACCACTATCTCGGCAAGGAAACGGTGCAGAACCTGATGGCGTTGCGCTTTGCCAATGCGCTCTATGAGCCGCTGTGGAACGCCAACCATATCGACCACGTGCAGATCACGGTTGCCGAGTCGGTCGGCCTCGAAGGCCGCGCCGGATATTATGACACCGCTGGCGCGCTGCGCGACATGGTGCAGAACCACATCATGCAGCTCGTCTGCCTGGTCGCGATGGAGGTCCCCTCCTCGATGGACTCCGAGGCCGTCCGCGACGAGAAGCTGAAGGTGCTGCGCGCATTGAAGCCGATCAATGCATCGAACGTCGAGACCAATACCGTTCGCGGCCAGTATCGCGCCGGCGCTTCCAGCAGCGGTCCGGTCAAGGGTTACCTTGAGGAGCTCGAAGGCGGCGTTTCGAACACCGAAACCTTCGTTGCCATCAAGGCCGAAATCGGCAACTGGCGCTGGGCTGGCGTTCCCTTCTACATCCGTACCGGCAAGCGTCTTGCCGGCCGCATGTCGGAAATCGTCATCACCTTCAAGTCGATCCCGCACTCGGTCTTCGACCAGTCCGCCGGCCGTATCAACCAGAACCAGCTCATCATTCGCCTGCAGCCTGATGAAGGCGTCAAGCAGTCGCTGATGATCAAGGATCCGGGCCCGGGCGGCATGCGCCTCCGCAACGTCTCGCTCGACATGAGCTTTGCCGACGCTTTCCAGGTCCGCAATCCGGACGCCTATGAACGGCTGCTGATGGACGTCATTCGTTCAAACCAGACGCTGTTCATGCGCCGCGACGAAGTCGAGGCCGCATGGCAGTGGGTCGACCCGATCTTGAAGGGTTGGGATTCGACCGGCCAGAAGGTACAGGGATACACCGCCGGCACCTGGGGCCCCAGCCAGTCGATCGCGCTCATCGAGCGTGACGGCCGCACCTGGCACGACAACCTGTAGGATAAAGAACGATGGCAGCGACGATGCATGCTTTTGCCAATGGCGCGGAACTGGCTCGCAACCTTGCCGACAAAGTCGCTGCGTCGCTTTCCGCGGCAATCGACGCACGGGGAGCGGCAACCTTTGCCGTTTCCGGCGGCTCGACGCCGAAACTGTTTTTCCAAGAGCTTTCGGCCCGCGATCTCGACTGGAACAAAGTGACCATCACACTCGTCGACGAACGCTTCGTAGCGGCGAACAATCCGCGCTCGAACCATCTGCTGGTGGCCGAAAACCTCCTGCGGAACAAGGCGAAGGCTGCAAACTTCCTGCCGCTCTACCAGGCAGCAGGCTCGGTCGAGGAGGCTGCGAGGCTTGCGACGAGCGCGACGGCCACGATCGGCAATCCCTTCGATGTGGCGATCCTCGGAATGGGCGGCGACGGCCATACCGCCTCGTTCTTTCCGCGCGGCAGCAATCTGAAGGTCGCGCTCGACCCCAACACGCCGCGTGGTATCATCACCATGGAGGCGGAGGGCGCGGGCGAGCCGCGGCTCACCTTCACCTTCTCCAGCCTTCAGGATGCAAAGCTGCTCGTGCTTCACATCGAAGGCGAGAGCAAGAAGGACGTCCTGACGAAAGCGCAGAGCGCCGGCGACGAGGCAGAGATGCCGATCCGCGCCATTTTGCGGCGGGCGGCGAGCCCCGTCGAAATCTACTGGGCTCCATAAGCCTTCGGGCAGATAGCCGCGAACGAAAAACTGAAGAGCAAACAAGGCAGGATACCTCCCATGTCCGCTAATGCACGCATTTCTGCGATCACCTCCCGCATCGTCGAACGATCGAAGCCGACACGCGGACTTTATCTGGAGCGCCTTCGCAATGCGACCTCCAAGGGTGTAAGCCGCTCGGTTCTCGGTTGCGCCAACCTCGCGCACGGCTTTGCGGTCTGTTCCCCCGCCGAGAAGGACGCGCTTGCAGGCGACCGCGTGCCAAACCTCGGCATCATCACTTCCTACAACGACATGCTCTCCGCGCACCAGCCCTTCGAGCATTATCCGGCGATCATCCGCGAGGCGGCAGCGGAAGCCGGGGGCATCGCGCAGGTCGCCGGCGGTGTTCCTGCCATGTGCGATGGCGTCACCCAGGGGCAGCCAGGAATGGAGCTTTCCTTGTTCTCGCGCGACCTGATCGCCATGGCTGCCGGCGTGGGCCTCTCCCACAATATGTTCGATGCCGCGCTTTTCCTCGGCGTCTGCGACAAGATCGTGCCCGGCCTTGTCATCGCCGCCCTCTCCTTCGGGCATCTGCCGGCGATCTTCGTGCCGGCCGGTCCGATGACGTCGGGCCTGCCGAACGACGAGAAGTCACGCGTGCGCCAGCTTTATGCCGAAGGCAAGGTCGGCCGCGCCGAACTGCTGGAAGCAGAGTCGAAGTCCTACCACGGTCCGGGCACCTGCACCTTCTACGGCACGGCGAATTCGAACCAGATGCTGATGGAGATTATGGGCTTCCATATGCCTGGCTCCTCCTTCATCAATCCAGGCACTCCGCTGCGCGAAGCCTTCACACGCGAAGCTGCCAAGCGTGCGTTGGCGATTACGGCCCAGGGCAACGAATACACGCCGGCCGGTGAGATGATCGATGAGCGCTCTATCGTCAACGGCGTCGTCGGCCTGCACGCGACCGGCGGCTCGACGAACCACACGCTACACCTCGTCGCCATGGCGCGGGCAGCAGGCATCCAGCTGACCTGGCAGGATATTGCCGAGCTATCCGAGATCGTGCCGCTGCTGGCGCGCGTTTATCCGAACGGCCTTGCCGACGTGAACCACTTCCACGCCGCCGGCGGCATGGGCTTCCTTATCAAGGAGCTGCTCAAGCACGGCATGGTGCATGACGACGTTCGTACGGTCTTCGGCCATGGCCTGCAGGCTTACACGATCGATCCCCGCCTCGGTGACGATGGCACGATCGTGCGCGAACCGGCACCGGAAAAGAGTGTCGACCCGAAGGTGCTTGCCAATATCGAAACCCCCTTCCAGGCCAATGGCGGCCTGAAAATGCTTCGCGGCAATATCGGCAAGGCCGTCATCAAGATCTCTGCAGTCAAGCCGGACCGCCACGTCATCGAAGCGCCGGCCATCGTCTTCCACAGCCAGCAGGAACTGCAGGACGCTTTCAAGGAAGGCAAGCTCAACAAGGACTTTATCGCCGTCGTTCGCTTCCAGGGACCGAAGGCGAATGGCATGCCGGAACTGCACAAGCTGACGCCGCCACTCGGCGTGCTGCAGGATCGCGGCTTCCGCGTGGCACTTCTGACCGACGGCCGTATGTCCGGCGCTTCGGGCAAGGTTCCGGCTGCAATCCACGTGACGCCGGAGGCTGTCGATGGTGGTCCGATCGCTCGCATCAAGGACGGCGACATCATTCGCCTCGACGCGATCGCCGGCACGCTGGAGGTTCTGGTCGATGCTGCCGATCTGGCGGAACGCGAGTCCGTGGTTGCCGATCTTTCCGAGAACGAATTCGGCATGGGCCGCGAGCTGTTTTCGCCCTTCCGCCGCGCCGTCGGTCCTTCGGATCGCGGGGCCAGCGTCCTCTTCCATTGAGGCAATAGCCCGCTCTAGAAACAACGAAGCCCGCGAGGAAACTCGCGGGCTTTGCTTTTGATGCTTGGCGAAATCAGCCGCGGATGTCGAGCACGCGATCGCGGTGTGCCGGGTGTGTGCTGTAGACGAAGATCTTGTTGAGTTCCTTATCATTTAGCATGCGCAGAAAGCGAACTTCGATCGTGTTGTTGGCATTCACCCGCGTTAGCATGCAGCCGATCTTGGTGATGCGTGCATCCGGGATATCGAGATAGAACTGCTTCGGAAGGGCGTACTGGGTGAGGAGCGCGAGGACGGCCGTGCTCTTCGAAATGCGAATGATATCGCAACGCCGGGACGCCATGTGCATGACGCCCTTCTCAGTATATTCGATGCGTGCGGCATTCATCGTATCCTCCATTTTGAACCGCACTTCGCGGTCGTACATGAAGGATTCCTCCTTATTTAGAAAGTGCTGCCCGGAAGGCATTGGATTCGATGCTGCCACCGCCGTATTCCCTTCGATATTCAATGAGGAAATACTAGCTGGCGATGTTTAACAGAAGGTGAGAGTAGTTTCGATCCGGCACGCTATACACACTGAACGCCGCAGCGAACCTGCAAGAATAAACCCGTTTTCGATCAAATACATAACAAAGCCCGGGCAACACATCGCGGTCCCCGGGCCTGATTTTTCTCGTTCGCAACGAGGCAACTTTATTTACGATACGTGCGCCCTTCCGCATCGAAAAGATGCAGCTTGGAGCGGTCGGCCGAGAAGTGCATCTTCTGGCCCTTCTTGATATCGTAAATGCCAGGCAGCTTGACGATGATCGGCTCGCCCGGAACGAGACCCTCGATGTAGAGCAGTGTCACTTCGCCGAGCGCTTCAACGATCGAGACTTCGCCCTCGAAGAGGTAGTCGTCGCCGGCACCGGCGATGCGTAGATCCTCGGGGCGAACGCCGAAGCTCGCGGTCTTGCCCTTCTCAGAGCCCGCCGTCGGAATGTCCAGCGTTACGGACTTGCCGCCGGTCAGCGTCACCGTCGTTGAGTTGCCAGCCTCGGTAATCGTCGACGGAATGACGTTCATGGCCGGAGAGCCGATGAACTTGGCGACGAAGAGATTGGCCGGACGCTCGTAGAGCTCCAGCGGTGCGCCCACCTGCTCGATGTTGCCGGCGGAAAGAACGACGATGCGGTCGGCAAGTGTCATCGCCTCGACCTGGTCGTGCGTGACGTAGATCATTGTCGTGCCGGCCATCTGCTCGCTCAGGCGGGCGATCTCGATGCGGGTCGCGACACGGAGAGCTGCGTCGAGGTTCGACAGCGGCTCGTCGAAGAGGAAGACCTTCGGATTGCGGCAAATGGCGCGGCCGATGGCAACACGCTGGCGCTGACCACCGGAGAGCGCTTTCGGCAGGCGATCGAGATATTTGCCGAGTTGAAGACTGTCGGCCGCCGCACGAACACGGCGATCGATCTCCTGCTTGTTTTCGCCGGCGATCTTCATGCCGAACGCCATGTTGTCGTAGACCGTCATGTGCGGATAGAGCGCATAGGACTGGAACACCATGGCGATGCCGCGCTTCGACGGCGGCACATCGTTGACCAGCTGGCCATCGATATACATGTCGCCACCGGTAATGTTCTCCAGGCCGGCAATCATGCGCAGCAGGGTGGATTTTCCGCAGCCCGAAGGACCGACGAACACAACGAACTCGCCCTCCTTGATCTCCAGATCGATGCCGTGGAGAACGTCCACGGAACCGTAGGATTTGCGAATATCCTTGAGCGTCAGTCCAGTCATTAAATCCTCCTCCTCAAGTCGTCAGGCGAGACGAGCGAAGTACGCTCCCCATGCCGGAATATCGATCTTCTCACCGTAGTTATTGCTGACGAAGCCGTGGCCCGTCAACGCCTGCCAGTCACCGGCAGGCAAAACGACGGCACTTTCGGTAGCGCTCATGTTGAAGACGCAAAGCAGCTTTTCGTTGCCGTACTCGCGCACGAAAATCAGCACGTCCTCCTGCGGTTCCATGAACTCGATCTCGCCCTTGGCAAAGGCCGGATGCAGCTTGCGGAAGGCGAGGAAGCGGCGATAGTGCTCGAGGACCGAGTTCTCGTCGCCCTGCTGGACGCTGACGGCGCGCAGGATGTGTTCGACAGGAACCGGCAGCCACGGCTTGACGGTCGAGAAGCCGCCCTGGGCGACCTGGCTATCCCAAACCATCGGCGTGCGGCAACCATCACGGCCCTTGAATTCCGGCCAGAACTGGATGCCGTAGGGATCCTGCAGGTCCTGATAGGCGAGATCGGCCTCGGTCAGGCCGAGTTCCTCGCCCTGGTAGAGGCAGACGGAACCGCGCATCGTCATCAGGAGCGACGCATACTGCTTGGCGAATGAATCGTGATCGGCGACCAGCGAGCCCCAGCGGCTGACATGGCGCATGACATCGTGGTTGGAAAACGCCCAGCAGGCCCAGCCATCGGGTGCCGCGGCCGCGAAGTCTTCCATCACCTCCTCGACGCGTTCGGGCGACAAGGGGTCAGGCGCCAGGAACTCGAAGGCATAGCACATATGCATCTTGTCATTGCCTGACGTGTATTCGCCGACGATCTCAAGACCGCGTTGACTGTCGCCCACCTCGCCGACGGCAGCAATCGCCGGATACTCCTCGAGCACGGCGCGGAAGCGCTTCAGGAACTCCAGGTTCTCCGGCCGGTTCTTGTCGTAAAGGTGCTCCTGGAAGTTATAGGGATTGACCGCCGGAGCGGTTGAAGCGTTGCGGCGCTCGGGGGCGAGCGCCGGATTGTCGCGCAGTTCCCTGTCGTGGAAGTAGAAGTTGATCGTATCGAGGCGGAAGCCATCGACGCCGCGCTTCAGCCAGAAGCGGACGACATCAAGCAACCGGTCCTGAACCTCGGGATTGTGCAGGTTCATGTCCGGCTGCGAGGTCAGGAAGTTGTGCATGTAGTACTGCATGCGCGTCGGATCCCACGCCCATGCGGAACCGCCGAAAATCGACAGCCAGTTGTTCGGCGGCGTGCCATCAGGCTTGGCATCAGCCCAGACATACCAGTCGGCCTTCGCGTTGGTCTTGCTGGATCGGCTCTCGACGAACCAGGGATGCTGGTCCGAGCTGTGCGAGATGACGAGGTCGATCATCACGCGAATGCCGAGGCGATGGGCCTCTGAAATCAGCGTGTCGAAATCCACCAGCGTGCCGAAAATGGCATCGACGTTCTCGTAGTCGGAGACATCGTAGCCGAAATCGCGCATTGGCGAAGTGAAGAAAGGCGAGATCCAGATCGCGTCGGCGCCGAGGGCGGCGACATGCGGCAGCCGGGCGGTGATCCCCTTCAAATCGCCGATGCCGTCGCCATTGGAGTCCTGGTAGGAGCGCGGATAGATCTGATAGATCACCGCGCCGCGCCACCAGTCCTTGTCGGCCGTCAAAATGGATTGGGATGCCATGCTCATGTTTCCTGTTCGATCGTCTTGGGTTGCTAACCGCCCTTGACCGAGCCCGCGAGCAGACCACGCACCAGATAGCGCTGCAAGCCGAAGAACACGAGCAGCGGTACGACAATGGTGACGAAGGCCGAGGCCGTCAGGATTTCCCAGTTGCCACCCCGTGACCCGAGCAGCGCGTTCAGCGCGCCTGTCAGCACGAGGTGATCCCTGTCGGTGCCGAGGAAGACCATGGCGACAAGCAGGTCGTTCCACACCCACAGGAACTGGAAGATCGCAAAGGATGCGAGCGCGGGGAAGGACAAGGGCAGTACGATACGGGTAAAGATTTCAAAATCGCTGGCGCCGTCGACGCGGGCGGACTCAATAATTTCCCTCGGGAGACCGGCGATGTAGGCGCGCAGCAGATAGATTGCGAGCGGCATGCCGAAGGCAGTGTGCGCGAACCAGATGCCGGGATAGGTCTTCGACGGAGCGTCGAGCAGTGCGCCGATGCCGTTGTAAAGTCGCAGAAGCGGAATGAGCGACATCTGCAGCGGCACGACGATAAGGCCGACAACAAGCGCGATCAACAACGCGCGCCCCGGAAACTCCATCCAGCTCAGCGCGTAGGCCGCGAAGGCGGCAATCAGGATCGGGATGATCGTGGCCGGGATGGTGACAGTCAGCGAGTTGATGAAGGACTGCCCGATACCCTCGCTGGTCAGAACGTTCTTGTAGTTCTGCAGCGTGAATTCCGGCGGCGTGGCGACAGAAATGTAGACACGGCGGCCGCCGTCATCCGGTCCGAAGGCGGCATACTTCATATAGCGATAGTTGCCGTCGGCTGCGACGGTGAGCGACACGCCGTCGCCGAGATCAGCCGTCTCGCCCGCCTTGTAGGCGGACGGCTGCTGGACGCGCGTGCCGAAAGCGCGGATGGAGCGCCCCTGCTGTCCTTCCAGCACATTGCCCGAAATGACGTAAATGGCGCCTTCCTGCTTCTGCTGGTCGGGCTGTCCAAGGCGCACGGCAACGGTGCGTGACGAGCCCGCAAAGGCCGTCCACCAGCCGGAGACGACGAGCTGGTCCTTGTCGCGCAACGCGCTGACAAAGATACCGAGCGTCGGGATCAGCCACAGAACGACGATCACGAGGACCGCAAAGTGGACAAAGAGACGGGCGGGGCCGATCTTGAAGAAATCTCGGGTAAGCGTCATCTCAGTGGCCTCCCAGCTCGCGATTGGCGCGACGGACGTTCCAGACCATGATCGGCGTCACGGCCAGCATGATGATCAGCGCGATAACAGCACTTCGGCCGGAGTCACCACCGCCTCGGAACAGCCAGTTGAACATCAGGTTGGCGAGCACCATCGTATTCCATTGACCGTTGGTCATGGTCAGCACGATGTCGAAGACCTTGAGCACGAGAATGGTAATCGTGGTCCAGACAACGGCGATCGTACCCCAGACCTGCGGCACCATGATGCGCCAGAAGATCTGCCAGCCGTTTGCGCCATCGATGACGGCGGCTTCAATGGTTTCCTCAGGGATGCCGCGGAGCGCCGCGGACAGGATTACCATCGCAAAACCTGTCTGAATCCAGATGAGGATGATCATCAGGAAAAAGTTGTTCCAGAAGGGAACCGAGATCCATACCTGAGGTGTCCCGCCGAACAGCTGGACGATCGCGTTGAGGAGGCCGATCTGCACATCGTTGCCGCCGCGGTATTCGTAGATGAACTTCCAGATAACCGATGCGCCGACGAAAGAGATCGCCATCGGCATGAAGACGATGCTCTTGGCGATATTGCCCCACCAGATGCGGTCGGTCATCACGGCGATGACGAGGCCGAAGAAGGTGCAGGCCGCCGGCACGACCGCCAGCCACAGGATGTTGTTGAAGATCGACCGGCGGAATTCGCGGTCGGTGAAAGCCCACTGATAGTTCGCAAAGCCGACAAACTGCTCACCGGAGCGATCATAGAAGGACAGGATCAGCGTCGCGACCACGGGATAAACGAGGTAGACGACAAGGAGGAGAAGGGCCGGCCCGATGAACAGCCACGGGCGGATCATCGCCCGGCGATTCAGGTTGCGCGCTGCGGAATGGATGTCACCATCCTTCACCGGCAGGGACCAATCCAGGATCTTGTTGGAAAAATAGAAGTAGGCCGAGCAGGCGAAGACCGCCACGACCACGACCCCCAAAGCGGAAACTATCTGCGACAGCATTCGTCCCTCCCCCTGCTACCCTGTCTGTCCTGACGGGTATGCGCGCCGATGTCGTCACGCCGCCATCGCTCGACGCGACAGGCGACAGTGGCCGGACACTCCCAGTATCCGGCCATGTATTTCAACCATGCCGCCGCAACCGACGGCATGGAACTCAGGCGATGTTACTTGATCGCGTCCCAGGCACCCTGAATTTCCTTGGCGGTGTCTTCCGCAGACTTGCCACCAACGAAATCGACCATGCCTGTCCAGAATGCGCCCGCGCCGATCTTGCCCGGCATCAGGTCGGAACCATCGAAGCGGAAGGTCGTCGCAGTCGTCAGGATCTCGCCTTCCCGCTTCATCTGATCGTTTGCATAGGCTGCCGTGTTGACGCCCTTGTACGGCGTCAGGAAGCTGGACTGCGCCATCCAGACTTCGTGTGCGATCGGCGTCTTCAGGAATTCAACGAACGCCCGGGCGGCCTTGGAGTCCTTCGTGACGGTTACGAGCGTACCAGCGCCCAGAACCGGCTTGCCGAGGTCGGCATGTGCCGCATAGGTCGGCATATAGAAGAAGTCGGCATCCTGACCGAGCTTCGTGCCTTCTGGGAAGAAGGACGGAATGAACGAAGCCTGGTGATGCAGATAGCACTTGGGCGGCACGCCGAAGAGCCCCTTCGGGCTGTCGCGGAAATCGGTCGCGGCTACGGCTGCAACGCCACCGCTGACATACTTCTCGTTCTTGGCGAAGGAGCCGAATTCCTCGATCGCGGCAACGACGGCCGGATCGGTGAACTTCACTTCGTTGGTCGTCCACTTGTCGTAAACATCAGGCTTCTGCTGGCGCAGCATGATGTCTTCGATCCAGTCCGTTGCCGGCCAGCCGGTCGCACCACCGGAGCCGAGGCCGATGCACCACGGCACGCCGCCGTCCTTGACGATCTGGTCCGTCAGGGCATGGAGCTCTTCCATGGTCGTCGGGACCTTGTAGCCTGCTTCCTTGAAATTCTCCGGCACATACCAGACAAGCGACTTCACATCGGCCTTGTATGGGAAGGCGTAGAAGGCTTCCTTGCCGTCCTTGCCCTTGTAGGTGCCATAGCCAACCCAGCTGTCGCCGGCGCCATAGTTTTCCTTGACCCAAGCAGAGGTCTCATCGCCGAGCGGCGTCAGGAAGCCCTTGCCGGCGAGGTCGGCGAGAAGGCCCGGCTGCGGCAGGATCGCGATGTTCGGCGGCGAGCCAGCCTGCGTGTCGATGACGATCTGCTGTTCATAGTTTTCCGAAGACGAGTACTTGGCGTCCACGCCGGTCGCTTCGGTGAAATAGGCCAGAATGCTGCGGAAGAAGGCTTCGTCTTCACCGCGCCATGGCCCGAAGATGGTCATCTGCTCGCCCTTCAGGTCGGCATGAGCAGCCTTGAAGTCGTCGTAGCTCTTCCAGTTGAACTTCGAATCCTGCCCGGGGGCAAACTTCAGATCGGCAGCCGACGCGGCACCCGCAGCAAGAAGCGCCGCCGCGGCAACGCCCATCAAAAACGTCTTTCTCATGTGATCAACCTCCCATCACAATCCCAACCGCACTTTTGAAACTATTTGGATGCCGTTCCAAAGCGCTTTGACAAATGCACTCATTTCACTTTCGATGGAAAAGAGTCAAGCTATTTCGCGAAAATGGCAGCAGACGTGGCCCTGTTATCCCCGAAGTACCGACGCCACACCCTTGGGAATATGGCGCGATTTTGCTTGAGTCAAGCGGTGCAGCTGCTACATAATTGAAAGCGCTTTGGATGCCATTGGGAGCTGGCGGCCAGTGCGAGCGGAGGAAGCATAACACGTGAATCTCAAACAGCTATCGGAATTGCTTGGACTGTCGCAGACGACGGTAAGCCGCGCATTGAACGGCTACCCCGAAGTCAATGAGGCGACGCGCGAGCGCGTGCTGCAGGCCGTCAAGGAAACCGGATACCGTCCGAACAAGGCGGCCCAGCGGCTTGCGACCGGCAAGGCCGGTTCCATCGGCCTCGTAATGCCAACCGCTCCCGACCACTATTCGGACGTCCATTTCGGCGAATTCCTGACGGGCCTCGGCGAGGAGGCCGTGCGCCACGACTTTCATTTCGTGATCATGCCGGCCGATCCCAACGACGAAGTGGGCGCGCTGAGGCGGCTTGCGATCAGCGGCAATGTCGATGCGCTGTTCGTCGCCTATATGCGCGGCCATGATCCGCGACTACCGATGCTGAAGTCGCTTTCGATGCCCTTCCTCGTGCATGGCCGCTCCTTCGGCTCCGAGCCGGACTATCCCTACCTCGACATCGACAATGAAGGCGCTTTCTACGATGCCGCGCGCCTGCTGCTTCAGCTCGGCCATACGCGCTTTGCCCTGCTCAACGGGCCGGAGCATCTCGACTTTGCGATCCGTCGCAAGAACGGAATGATTGCCGCACTTTCCGAGCGGGGATTGTCGCTTCCGGACGATCACATGAGCCACACATCAATGACGGACGAGCTTGGCCAGACCGCAATGGAGCGCTTTCTGCAGAAGCCGGAGCGGCCGACGGCCATCCTCTGCTCCAGTACGGTGTTGGCGCTTGGCGCGATCCGCGCCGTAAACCAGGCCGGCCTGAAGCTCGGGGAGGAAATCTCGCTGATCGCGCATGACGACGTCCTGCCACATCTGAAGCCCGAGAACTTCTCGGTGCCGCTGACGACGACACGATCCTCGCTTCGGGCGGCAGGCGTGCGCATCGCTCAACGGCTCATCGGAACGATCAAGCAGGAAGGGCCCTTCCCGGAGCAGGAGCTCTGGAAGACCGAGCTGATCGTCAGGGCCTCAACGGGCCCTGCTCCACGGCAGGATCAGAATGTCGGCGGTGTCTGACCGGCGGTGCGATGAGCGGCAATGACGGTGTTGGCCATCAGCATCGCAATGGTCATCGGGCCCACACCACCCGGAACCGGCGTAATGACATCGGCGACCCTTGCCGCCTCTTCAAAGGCGACATCCCCGACCAGACGAGTCTTGCCTTCACCTTTCTCGGGAGCCGGAATGCGATTGATGCCGACGTCGATGACCGTGGCGCCGGGCTTCACCCAATCACTCTTGACCATTTCCGGCCGGCCAACGGCGGCAACCAGAATATCCGCATTGCGGCAGACAACGGGCAGATTCTTGGTGCGCGAGTGAGCGATGGTGACCGTCGCGTTGGCGTTCAGCAGCAACTGCGCCATCGGCTTGCCGAACAGGTTCGAGCGGCCGATGACGACGGCATTCAGGCCGGAGAGATCTTCGCCGTGCGTGCGGCGCACGAAGACCATCGCGCCGGCTGGCGTGCAGGATACCAGGCCCGTTACAAGATCGCCGGTTGCAAGCTTGCCGGCATTGACGACGTGCAGACCGTCGACATCCTTTTCCGGCAGGATCGATTGGATGATCGGTTCGGATTTCAGATGCTTCGGCAGCGGCAGTTGCACAAGGATGCCGTGGATCGAGGGGTCGTTGTTCAGCGACGCGACGAGTGCCGCCAACTCATCCTGCGTGGTCTCGACAGGCAAAGTGTGCTGGACGGATTTGAAGCCGCATTCCTTCGCCATCTTGCTCTTGGAGTTGACGTAGGCGTGGCTGGCCGGATCATTGCCAACGATCACGACCGCAAGACCCGTCTTGACACCGCTCTGCTTGTCCAGCGCCGATGTCGCCGCCTTCACCGTTTCGATTACGGAAGCTGCGACCTGTTTGCCATCAATCACTGTCGTCAAGACTATCTCCTGCCCTTGCTTTCGCCCATTGTAGCCGGTGGCGCCCAGCGCGATTTGCCTGTCCACGCCCTATCCTGCCTAAAATGGCAAATGCAAGAACAATCGTGTCGCAGCTGGTCAGGATGCCGCCTGCCGGGTACGCAACCTGTCGCGCATGGCGGCGAGCTCCGCGCGTATAATGTCCACTTCCTGCGGCATCGCGGCAGGCTCAGCTGCCGATGGCGCGACGACAACCGGCTTCGGGGCGGGAGTGGGCAGCGACGGTTCCTTCCTTGCGGACGCCGTGAACCTGGCGCGCGCTTTGAAAGACACTGTCGCAAGACCAAATGCGAGGCCAGCAAAGGCGCCGAGCAACGTGGGGAGCCAGCCCTCCTCCGCCGGCACTGCGGCGACCTGCACCGCCTTCTGCAGTCGCAGGCTGCCGGCACCAGGCGTCACCGCTCCGGTCGTGATCGCATCCTCAAGGCGCTGGCGTGCCGCACTCGCCTTGTCGCGAAGCTCGGCGAGTTTCGCCAGGTCGACACCCGTATCCTTGCTTTGCGCAATCAGTGCATTGCGACTGTCGCTTAGCTGCCGCTTCTCGACTGTCGCCTGCTTCATCTCGTCGGTCGTTTCGCGGAGCAGCCGGGCGATGTCGTCACCGATCGCTGCTTTCAAGCCGTCGACCTCTGCCTGCTGAGCTTGCAAGCGGGGATGGCGGGGACCGAGATTGGCCGACAGCTGTGAAAGAGACAGTTGTGCCGCCACATACTTGTCGCGGCGATCGACGAGCGTCGGCGACATGAGGTCCGCATCCAGCGTACCGGCAATGACATCGCCAACCTTCGCCGCCTTCAGACGACGGGCCCTTTCCTGGGCAGCAGCAATTCGCTCGTCCCCTGCCTTCAGTTCCGCGTCCATGCTCCCGATCTGCCTCTGCAGATCGATGGCAACCTTCACGTTGCCTTCGCCACTTTTCTGCGTGAAGGCCGTAAGATCGAGTTGCGCCGCGTCGGCCGCCTTCTTCAGCGACCCGTCTTCGACCGCGGCCTTTGTGGTTCCTGAGCCTGTCACGACAGACGCCAGGTAGTTCGCAATGCGCGCGGATTTCTCGGCGCTGCCGGTCGTCACCTGGACATCGATGGTGCCGGCGTGAGGGTCGCTCGTGGTGCGGATTGCGGAAACGAGCGATGCTTCTGCGTGCGAAAGCGGATCGGCGGCAGCGCCATCGGTCGAAAGCAGGTCGACAGCCACCGCAAACGCATCCGAGGAGAGGCCGAAAAATTCCGGATCGCGATCGAGTTTCAACGCAGCGACCGTTGCGGCGATCGCGTGGGAAGACCGAAGCGTCTTCTCGGCCGCTTTAGCGACGGCCGCACGGCCTTCGCCGTCACCTTGGACAGCGAACACAGCGTCAGCGCTATAGCGCGCCGTTTCGGCCGGGATCAGGGCACCGCTCGCCGCGCCCAATGCGGAGATGAGAGCAACTATCGCAAGTGGCTTCAGACGCTGCGATTTCGGTGCACTGTGTTCGGTAGGCAGCGTGGCCACGTTCGGGGTCGCTGTCGCTTCTGTGGCGCATGTAACTTCCGAAGGCACAACAGAGGACGGATCGATCGCGGCAGCCGCTGCATCGTTCGCAGCCTCGAGCCGCTTGCCCAGGATCGTTTCGATGCGGCTGACAAGCGGCGGCGGCGCCTCGGCATCACGGCTGGCCCGCTGCCGCTCGAGCGCACGCTCGATCACCCCGAGCAATTCTGCCTCCGCAGCCGGCATCGCGGCCGCAGTTTTGGATGGCATCGCCACACGCTCGCCCTCGACCGCCACAGGTCGGCGGAAGGCTTGGCTTCTCGGGTTGTTGTCGTACATCGCCAGATCTCATGCGTATGAACGGTCGAAGCCATCCGCGAAAGCGGACGGGTTAACCAACACTAAAAGTTCATGGCAAAGAAAAGGTTAACTGGCGGGCCTTGCGTCGGTCAGTTCCGTATCCGCATGCGGCGTTCCGTCGTACCGGAGGGCGTAGTACAGGAAGGCAGCAAAGCCCAGGCCGGAACGAAGGCCAGGGCGCGCCGGCCATTGCGTCCAGCGATAGGCGCGTTCAAGTCCCACCGTCCGTACAATCTTCGGCACGGGGCGGATCATACCGGCCACGACATCGAACAGGTCGCCGACAGCAAGCACTAGGCGAGCGTGATCCGCCCGGATGTTCTCTTGGATCCATTTTTCCTGAAATGGAGTGCGCGCTCCGACGACGAGTATGTCGAGCATTTGCCCGTCGATCTGATCTACGATCCGCGACCTGCCTTCTGTGTGGGAGAGGGTGTCGGAAATGACGGTGAACTCGTGCCATGGCGCGTGCCGACGGAATTTCGCTGCAGTCAGGCGAACCTCTTGAGGGTTCGTGCCGATAAGGCCGATGCGGCGCGGTGTCTCCATGAACGTCAGCAGCGCCGGCACGAAATCGCCGGCCCTCAACCTGGCAGGGAACGGCGAGCCATGCGCCACCTTCGACGCGATGTTGAAACCTGGACCATTGGGAAGCAGCAGGTTTTGTGCAAGAACGGCGCGATAGCCGCTGTCGCGCAGCGCCATGAGCATGTTGCGCGCGGTGACGAAGGAAACGGATGTCTGCCCGACCGGTATCGACAGGAGTTCATTGAAAAGCACCAGGGCGTCATCCCAGCCTAGGTCGCAGACCGGCAGATCGAAAATCGCGCGGCGCGACGACAAGACCGCGAAATTCGCGATCAGGTTCATGCCGGTTTCCTGACGATAGTGTTTCATGCGCATGCATCCCCGAACAGATCACATAGCCGCACCAGACGATTCAACATCGACCCGTGGCGTTGGCCTGGGAGCGCATGAGAGAATTCCGAGAAACAGAATGTCAGTGCACAGTCAGCCCATCGGGCCGGTCTTGTAACAGCGCGATTTCAACTATCTCTTAGGAAAACCGTTTGAATTTCGCCCCTTGGTGGAAGGAATTATTAACCGTCTACAGTCGGCACAAAAACGCAGAAACGGCGCCCCAAGGGCGCCGCTTAAAGCAAGGACCGAGTCACTCTCTGGCAGCTTTAATCCGCTACCGGTTCCGGAGCGACGACGTTGACGGGCTTGCCCGTCCTCTTGTGTTGTCCGGAGTCACTCGTCTTGGGGAGGTAGTCGAGCTGTTCCAGCATGACCTGCTCGATATACTCTCCACCCAGATGCTGGTTGACGTCCTTCTTTATCATCTCCCGAAAGGCGTTCGGATCGAAGGATTTCATGTTGGAGATGTCGATCATCTTGTTGCCGACGAGCAATGTAAAGAGCTCGTCGGTCGTCATTTCCGTCAGAGGCAAGGACACGTTCTTCACCGCGTCCTTGTTCATCATGAAAGAGATCCTGCCGAGGAAGTAGCCGGTAATTGTACCGTCGGCGATGATCGGCACGGTGATCGTCTCGCCCTTTACAAGCTCGAGCTGGCTTTGCTTGGAATCATCGGGGGCCGGCGCAGGTGCCGTTGCCATGTGCACCGAGAAATAGACCGATGCCAGCGTGATCGCGCAAACCCAGACGCCTGTCAGAACGAGCTTAATCATCAAGCGTCACGTGCTACGAATTGCTCTTGGGAATAGGTGCCGTCGGCGTCCGCATCCTGGACTGCATTCTTCAGGAGATCGGCAACGGTGCGGACCGCTTCCAGATGCGCTTCGACGCGCCGTGCGTTCAGCACCAGCTTCTTCTTGAGCCCATGCAGCTGATCAAGATGCGTGGCAGCCAGTTCCTTCGGGTCTGTGTCGCGGAAGAGCATCGACAGCTCGTAGAGGCAGCGGCTCTTGTGCGTGTTCGACACCTTGAGATCGAACTGCGGATCGTTGCCGATACGCGTGTTCTCGTTGTCGATGATCATTTCGAGGCGTCCAAGAACCGATTTGATACGATAGTCGTTCGAGATTATTTCCATTTTTGTCCTCGATTTTCTCAGGCGTCATTGGCGGACTTGTTGTCCGCAGTTGGTGTACCGAAGGTCTTGCGCTGGAAGTCGTCGATCATGCTCATCGCCATGTTGCGATCGTCCTGATCGGTGGAAGCGTTGGCGACCTTGCCTTCCTGCTTCTTCAGCGCATCGTGATAGAGCTGCTTGGCAATGCCGATGCCGTCGCCCTTCGAAATCTCGTTGCCGAGCTGTTCGGCCATCATGCCCTTCCAGATATCACCGGTGGCACCCTTGCCGTACACTTCTTCGCTGTCGTTCGGCAGCATGTTCTTGATGAAGTTCTGCAGGACCATGGCCTCGAACTTGCGGTAGGTTTCCGGCACCTCTTCTGTCTTGGTGCTGCGGTTTTTGCTGTCGCTCAAACCGGTCTTGCCCGCGGCGCGATCGAGAATATCGACGGCCGAGGTAAAGCCGTTGCCGGCTTCGGCGAGACTGTTGGCGGCAAACGCCGCCTGGTTTGCCTTCAGTTTTTCCTGGGCTGCCTGCACCTCGAGCGGGTCGGCAGCTTTGACAACATCCAGGACCAGATCACTCGGAGGTGAAATAGCCAAGTCACAATCCTCTTGATTAAGATTGTGTCGATTATGATTTTTGAAGCTTGCTGGAGGCTGGCGTACCGAATTTTTGATCGATGAGATCATAGACTGCGTTGTCGGCGGCTTCGCGGCGCTCGGCCTCGAGCGCCTCACGCATGCCGTCTTCCAGGCGATCGCCCTTGGCGCGTTCCTGAACAACGCGCATTTCGTGAATCTGCTGCATGCCGATCAGCTGCTTGTCCTTGATCCCCAATCGGTTGAAGCGATCCGCATAGCTTTGCGAGAAGGCATGATGGACCGGGTCCATGGAGCCGAGCGCCAGGATGACGCTGTCCATTTGCTCGTTGACTTCCGACCGCTGACGGCTCGTTTCGGCAAGGTCGAATTCAGCCATCTGCTCCAGATGACGTTGAACCGCCACGAGGCGTTTCAGTTTCTGTGAGCGCGTCTTGTCTACCATGTCGCTACCTGCCGATGAACACGCTGGCGAAGGATTGGCCGAACTGGCTGACCAGCGCCGCCACTGAGAAATAGAACAGGAACAGGCCGCCGAGAAGCAGATAGGGCGTCGAAATGAAATACACCGGAATCTGCGGCGCCAGCTTGTTGATGAAGCCGATCGCGATGTTGAACATCAGGCCGTAGATCAGGAAGGGGCTTGAGAGCCGCAGCATGATCATGAATGTCGATGACAGCGTGTCCGTGAACGAGATCAGCGTGCTGCGCATCTGCAGGATGCCTCCGAAGGGCATCGACGTGTAGGAATCGACCAATGCCCGGAAGACGACGTGATGAAAGTCCATCATGAACAGGATCATCATACCGGCAAAGGTGATGAAGCCTGAAAGGCTGCTTTCCGGGGAATCTTCGAAGATATCGCCCGCGCTCGGTTGAGTGTAGCCGACCATCATCGCAATCACGCTGGCTGCGAACTGCAGGCCGAGCGTGTAAAGCCGAGCAAGCATGCCGTACATGACGCCAACCAGCGACTCGCTGAAAATGTAGCCAATATAGGTGGCGTTCGATGTGTGGACGATCGGATAGACCGTTTCCCAGAGCACAGGAAGGATCGCAAGGGACAAGGCAGCTGCAATGAAAACCCGCAAGTGCGGTGCGACACGGGCAGACGAAAAGCCGGGCATCACCAGAACACAGCCGCCGATCCTGCAGAAGATCAGGAACAGCGCCAGGACGGTCCCTTGCGGGTCTGTTATCATGAAATGGAGCCCAGAATCTTTATCTCGATGCCCTTGGCCAGCTCGACATGCGACAGGACCGGGAGCGTTGCGAACAATCGTTCGATGATCATGCGCACATAGGAGCGTGTTTCCGGCGAGGTGACAAGGGCGAACGGCAGGCCGCGATCCATGAATTCACGGATAACTTTTGTCGCTTGCTCGCTGAACTCTTCGAGCATGCGCGGGTCGATGTCGAACTCGATGATCTCGCCCTTGTTGTCGCGCTTCAGCGCCTGATGGAAGGCGAGATCCCACTTGCTGCCGAGTCGCAGCACGCGAAGCACGCCGTTGTCCGCGAGATCCCCGCAAAGCTGCTGCGCCATGCGAACACGTACGTGCTCGACAATCTGCTCGGTCTTGCGGACATGCGGCGCGAGTTCGGCGACGGCTTCCAGGATGAGGTGCAGGTTGCGGATCGACACACGCTCGGCGAGGAGCAATTTCAGCACGGCCTGCAGGCCGGAATAGGACATGTGCGACGAGCAGATCTCGTCCGCCAGCTTCTTGTATTCCGGATCGAGCCTGTCGATCAGGACCTTCACATCCTTGTACGACAGGAGCGCCGGCAGATTGTTGCGGATGACTTCGCT
Organism: Rhizobium sp. 01T417; assembly: GCF_056398905.1. Classification (NCBI taxonomy): domain Bacteria; kingdom Pseudomonadati; phylum Pseudomonadota; class Alphaproteobacteria; order Hyphomicrobiales; family Rhizobiaceae; genus Rhizobium; species Rhizobium sp. 01T417. The sequence continues at coordinate 162,431 of NZ_JBFTQH010000009.1, forward strand.
CATATGCGTCAGGACGACAGAAACATTGTCGATCGGCTGGAAACCCTCGCGCTTCAGATCGTCGGCGAATGCTTCGAGTATGGACACCGCCGGCATGCCGAAGGCTGGTTCGCGAATCTCGTCGCCCGGAATGCTTGGCTTGCGGCCGGAGCCGGTGACAACAAGAACTTCGCCAACGCGCAGCATGTTGGACGCGACCGTCGTGCCGTGGATTCGGATCTGATAGGACTTCTCGGCAATGCCGATATCGTCCGTGACCTTGATCTCCGGAACAACGAAACCGTACTGCGTCGCGAACTTCTTGCGCATCTTGCCGACGCGGAAGGCAAGCTCCTGGTGAGCGCCGAGCAGGCGTGTCGACACCATCTTGCCGAGCGCGAGCTCGATTTCCGATGTGCGCAGCACCGACTTGACGGAATCCTTTTCGAGTTCCTTGTTCTGGACGACCTTCTTTTCTTCCAGCTCGCGACGAGCCTTGTTCTCCGCCTCGACCTGGCGGGGAATGAACCAGGCACCAAAGGCTAGCAGACCGGACAGGAACATGAAGGGCACAAATGGCAAACCCGGCATCAGGCCGAGGATCGCCATCAGAACCGCCGAAACAGAAAGCGCCCGCGGATAACCGCTGAGCTGGTTGACGACTGCCTGTTCGGTGGAACCGACGGTGCCGCCGCGCGACACGAGAAGGCCGGCTGCGAGAGAAACGATGAGGGCCGGCATCTGCGAAACGAGACCGTCACCAACCGAGAGCTTGACGAAGACGTCGGCGGCTTCGGAGATCGGCATTCCATGGCGGAAATAACCGATGATGATGCCGCCGAAGACGTTGATGCACGTGATCAGCAAGCCGGCAATCGCGTCGCCGCGAACGAACTTGGACGCACCGTCCATGGCGCCGAAGAAGGAGCTTTCCTCTTCCAGCTCCTTGCGGCGGCGCTGTGCTTCCTTCTCGTCGATGATGCCGGCCGAAAGGTCGGCGTCGATCGACATCTGCTTGCCGGGGATCGCATCGAGGGTGAAGCGCGCGCCGACTTCCGCGATACGCGTAGCACCCTTGGTGATAACGATGAAGTTGATGGTGATCAGGATCAAAAAGACGATCAGACCGATCACGAAGTCGCCGGACATGACAAGGCTGGCAAAGCCCGCGATGACACCGCCGGCGGCATCATGACCCTCGTTGCCATGCGATAGAATGACGCGCGTCGTCGCGATGTTCAGCGCCAATCGCGTCATGGTCGCGATCAGAAGAATGGTCGGGAAGGACGAGAAATCGAGCGGCTTCTGGATCCACAGCGCCACCATCAGGATCAGCACCGAGAAGGCGATCGAGAAGGCCAGTCCCATATCGATCAGGAACGGCGGGATCGGCAGGAAGAGCACGCAGATAATAACGATGATGCCCATGGCAAAACCGATATCACGTACGCTAAGTCCGGCTTTTGGGAGGGGGAGTGCAGGAGGTTGCGCCATTTCGATTCCGTCTCTTCATGAGAGGTGCGGGCATGATGCCCACCAATTCGGAACGAGACTTAAATGGCGAAGCTTGCGCGAAAGTGATTCAGAAACCTGACTGAATGCGCGAAAACACCAGATTGGTGAAAATCGAAATCTGCGATCCGACGAACGGAGCCGAGATGCCGATGGTGACGAGGACGGCCACGATCTTCGGAACGAAGGTGAGTGTCGCTTCTTGAACCTGCGTCAGCGCCTGGAACAGCGCGATGATCAGACCGACGATCATGGCCGCTGCGACCGCCGGGCCGGCGGAAACAAGAACGGTCCAGATCGCTGCCTGGAATAGGTCAAGTGCATCAGCTTCATTCATTGCAGGCAACCTCATATCGCCTTGCGGTCCGTCCGGTGTGGCCGAACCGCCTTGTCATTTCAACTAGCTCGAAGACGATGTGTCGGTCGTCGTCGGAGCCTTGTCGGCCAGGGTGATTCCCGCCTGAACGAGAATACTACCGCCATCCGTCGTCGTCGCAATGATGCCGTCGGAATAAACCTTCACCGACGCAACCGTGCCCTTCACGCTGCCGTCAGCGCTGGTCATGTACTTGCCGATGTAGCTGCCAGCCTGCGTCAGGCTGGAGCTCGCCAGCAGCGTGTCCAGCTTGCTGTTCGTCTGGATCGTCTGCTCGACCTGCGAGAAGCTCGCCAGCTGCGACATCTGTTCGCTCGCGTCCACCGGATCCGTCGGATCCTGGTTTTTCATCTGCGCGATGAGGAGCTGCAGGAAGTTGTCGTAGTTGAGCGTCGCCTTCTGTTGCGCGCTCGAGGTGCTCGACGACGAAGAACTATTGACGTTTGAGACGCCGTCTACCGCCATGGTGCGATCTCCTTGCGAATCTGCTCGACCATCGTCGGGTGCATTTCTTGGTTGTTGAGAATGCTATCCTCGATCGGATAGAGACCGCGGATCGCCTTCAGGGCGTCGAAGGCGCGGCCGGTCGAAACGAGACCGTCAACGCGCTTCAGTTCGGCGAGGACTTCCTCGTTCTTGAAGCAGGTCAGCAGCATCGTGATCGACTTGCGGAACATCGCGGTCGACTGATCCTTGCCTTCCGGATTGATGAGGATCATCTGCGCGATGAAATAGAGCTGGCGCAAAGGCGTCGTCGCGTCTTCCGGCTGGAGGACGTGGTTTTCGAGAAGGAATGTTACATCATTCAGGAATTCCAGCGCGACCTTGCGATCGACGCGCAGGACCGCACCGTTGATGAAGATCTTTTCCCCGGCTTTTAGCGAGATACGAAGTGTGCTTTTCATTTTAGTCCATCCCTGATGATGGTGGTAACGTCGATAATGCCTTGGTAGTTTGTCGATTGCCGGCGCCTGATCCGATCGCACTCCTTCAAGATCCAGATCGCGATGGAGATGAGGTTGGCCCGCAATTGGATCTCAAGCTGGTTGTCCGGATGCTTGAGATCCTCGATAAAACTTACCCAAACGCGCCGGGTGTAGAACAATGCATCAATGGCTTCCCGGCTGTATTTCTCTTTGTCTCGCGCAATCGACAGCAGCTCTATGGACCGGTCGAGAACTTGACGCTCCCGCTCCTTCGCATCGGCCACCGAGTCCTCCATGATCTCGGAGTAAGAGAACTGATACATTCATGCATCCTTCTTTGTCTTTCGTACCTTTGATCATCAAAGGTAATTCACGAGACTCAACTGCTGGATTTTCGATACGATGGTGTAGGCGGTCTCCAGCTGAGTCTGGAGGGTATTGACCAGCGTCGACGCTTCCGACGTATCCACGCCCTGAAGATCGACGAGCTTGTTCTGAAGAATGCTCGACTGTGCATCGAGAGCGTCATTGGCCTTCTCGACGCGCTCCTGCGAAAGGCCGAGTTGGCTCGCCTGGGTCACGATGCCGGTCGTGGCCTGCGCGGCATAGCCAATCGCCGTGGAGGTGACCTTGCTCAGTGCGTCGGCGCCCAGATTTTGGCTGGCCAGCGCCGACACTGTGATCGAAGCCAGCGCGAAGTAGCGCATGCCGTCCGAGTTGGAATTGGTCGACGACGTGACGACTTCAGAGTTGCTGATGCGGCTCGTCATGTTCTGGTTCGAAGCAGCCGACCAATCGCTCCAGGCCGGCGGCGTGACGTAGGCCGCGGGTGCAACCGGGGTCGGTGCGCCGGGCGGCGGGAATGCAACCGGTGTGGAGGTGCCGTTGAACGTGTCCTGGGAGAACATCGGCTCAACGAAGTTCGTGATGAAGGTGCCCATCTCGGCGCCGGTCAAAGAGCTTACCGGCTTGCCCAGGCCGCTCGCGTAGGCTTCGAGGTTCGTCTGAATGGCGGTCGTTGCGGCATTCTGTTGGTTGGTCAGCGGCTGCACATCGGTGTTGATACCCGAGAACAGGTACTCGCCGTTGAGCATCGAATTGCCCGTGTCCATCAGCTGCGAAAGCGCGTCGCCGGCAGATTGCATGGCCACCGCGATGCTGGTCTTGTCCTGGCTTCCCTGAAGCGCGGTCAGCTTGGAGACCAGTGCGTCGCCGGCCGTCTTCATACTGTTGAGGCCGAGCTGCGAAGCTTCGAGACGCGCCGATACGATGGAATTGCTGCCCTTGAGGGCCTTGATGCGGCTGACCTCAGCTGTGAAATTCACGCTCTTGGCTGCACCAGAGCCCAGGGAGGCGCCGATGTCGGCGTAAACGCCCGTTGTCGCCTCGAGAGACGCGGTTACCAATTGCTTCTGCGACTGGCGGATCGTCAATCGCATTGCGTTCTGAATGGCCGAACTAGAAATAAATGAACTTTTCATGGCTTAACTCGCTATGTCTAGCAATGACTTCAACATTTCATCGACAGCGTTTAGGATCTTGGTGGCCGCCTTGTAGGACTGCTCGATGTCGAGGAGCAGGGTCRGTTCTTCGTCGAGATTGACGCCGGTCTCGTTGGAATAAGCTTCCGTCGAACGCGAGAGCGCCGCTGCCGTATTCTCGGACGCAGTCGTCGCATCGCTTCGATACTGCTCGAGCCATCCGATCGAATTGGAGGCGTAGTCCATGATGTTCACGTTGGACGAGATGCCGGCGGTCGACGAGAAGGTCTGGGCCGCGCCCATCGCCGTGTAGAGCGCATCGAGATTGTCGGAGAAACCGCTGCTGCCCGTCGGATTGAGATTCGTGAGGCCGGTGATCGTGCCGTCACGCAATTTCATCGGGTCGCCGCCCTGGTTGGTGATGACGGCGGCATTGACCGCAATCGTACCCGCGATGCCATCGATCACGCCTGTGGTCGTCGGTGTGCCGCCAGTTGCTCCGGTCGCCGTCTTCCAGACGAAAAGACCTGGCTGTGTCGTAGTGGGAGTGCCGCCGGTCTCCGAGAACATCGTCACGAGAGACTTTGCGATCTCATCGAGCTGCGACTGGAACGTCGTTGCGATGTCATCGCGCACTTGTAGCAGTGACTGCAGGCTTCCCTGCGCCGTCGTTGTCGACCCTTTGCCACTGCCGAGCAGCACGCCGTCGATGTAGACGCCGTTGCCCTTTGTCTGGGCGGTGTAAGTGTCCTGCGCGACGAAAGTAACCGTTCGCGGAATGGTGTCGAACACGACGGTTCCGTCCGTCGTATAGAGCGCCATGTCGCCGTTTTGACGGTCGACGGCGTTGACACCGACAATCGAAGAAATCTGCTTCAGCAGCTTGTCGCGTTCGTCCAGCGCATCGGCAGGGTTACCACCGGTTGCCGTTTCGCTCTTGACGGCATCGTTCGCCGTCTTGAACTGCGCGAGCAGCGTATTGAGCGTCGAAACCTGCGTTGCAATTTCCTTGTCGGCGCCCAGGCGTACCGCCTGCACGGATTTCGTCGCGTTGTTCAGCGAATTGGCGACGTCCTGCGCAGCCGTGACTGCGCTTTGCGCGGCAATGGTGCTGCTTGGCGATGTGCGGAAAGCCTGCAGCTTTTCGCGGAACGTCGCCAGGTAGTTGGCCGGCGACGTCTCGTAGTCGTTGCCGCCCATGATCGATTTCAGGTCGGTCAGACCACCAAGCAGCGTCTGCTGGCCACTGTCTTGCGCACTCGCCTTCAGCCACTGACGCATTAGCGCGTCTTCTTGCGCGCGGCTGATCTTCACAACCTGCGCTCCATTCAGCGACGTGGTGATCATCGCCTGCCGGCGCACGTAGTCGCTGTTGCTGGAGTTCGAGATATTGTTCGACACCACACTGCTTTGAGTGCCGGTGTTGCTGAATATGCTCTGCGCGGTATTCAGTGCGGAAGTGAGCGACATGGCTTATCCGAACCCTACTTATCTCTTGAGGTTGACGAGGACGTCCATGATGTCGGACCCCGTCTGGAACACCTTGGAATTGGCAGTGTAGCTGCGCTGCGACTCGATCATTTCGGTCAGTTCGCCGGCGAGGTCGACGTTCGAGCTTTCAAGTGCTCCCGCCTGGATCGTGCCGAAACCGTTGGTCTGCGGGAAGCCGGTGACCGTCACGCCGGACTGGCCGTTTGCGCTATAAACGTTGCCGCTCATCAGCGTCATGTTGTCCGGGCTGGCGACGGTCGCTAGCGGAATGCGGTAGAGCGGCTTCGACGTGCCATCCGCATACTTGGCATATACCGTGCCGTCCTTATCGATCGTGACATCCTTGACCGGGCTGGCGGCCTGGCCGTTCGGCGTGCCGCTACCTGCAAAATCAGCGGCGAGCTGGGTGAAACCGCTGAGGTCCATGGCGATCGAACCGGTGGTGACGGGATCGGCGATGGTGAGGGCGCCAGTGCTTACCATCTTGCCGTTGGCATCGAACGTCAAATTTGTCGAGCCAACGAGAGCCGGACCCGGCGTCGAAGTGTACGGAAATGATGAGGTTCCACCTGTTGCCGCATCGTCATGACGGAAGACTGCAACCTCCCACGTGCTCGCAACACCCGGAGCTGCCGGCGGGGGCGTCGTCACGGCCGTCTTGGTGAAGTAGAAATCGTACTGAACCGTGTTGCCGAGCTTGTCGTAACCAACCATCGACATCTGCTTCGTGTCAGCTGTGATCGGCGCCGTGTTGGAAGACGGAAGGTTGCCAGTTGCGACGTTGGCATTGGAGTTCAAGTTGCCGGTAAAGGTACCGGTCGTCGAAGCGATGGCCGTCAAGCCGGACTGGTTGACGTTGATCGGCACGAGTCCCGAGAAACCGTTGACGACGACGGCCGGCGCGCCAGCGTCGTAAGAATAACCCATCAGCTTGAAGCCGGCGGAATTGACCAGGTTGCCTTCGGGGTCTTTGGTGAAATCGCCGGCGCGGGTCAGAACCGGAACGCCGTCCGGGCTCTGAACGATGAAGAAGCCGTCGCCCGAGATCGCCAGGTCGTAGCCTGATGTCGTGTAGGAGATGTCGCCCTGCTCCGAAACCGACTGGCGAACGGATGTCTGGACGCCGCCCGAATTATAGTTACCCGAGGTCGATGGCAGGACCAGCGACGAGAAAGCGGTCGAAACGGACTTGTAGCCCGTCGTGTTTGCGTTCGCGATGTTATCGGCGACGGTGCTGAGGCGGTTTGCCTGGGCGTTCATGCCGGACACGGCCGTCTTCATGCTGCCAAAAATGCTCATCTGAAAACCTCGATCCCCTTAGTAGGCTTGAGAGTATTTGGTGGGCCTTGCGTGAGGCTGTCTGGCGTTGAACCAATGTCGCGAGAATGCAGCGACCAGGTTCAGGCAACGCGGCCCGTTCTGAAAAAATCAGTTCCAGTCAATGCAATAGCCAAGGAAGCGCTTCGAGTCGACCGGATCGAAGCCCAGCTTCTTCCGGAGCTTCTTGCGCAGCTTGGAAATATGGCTTTCAACCACGTTTTCTTCGACTTCGTCGTCGAAAATCCCGTAGATCGCGTTGAAGATCTGCGTCTTGGTGACACGACGACCGCGGTTTGCAATCAAGTACTCAAGGATGCGACGCTCGCGACGGGGGAGCGCAAAAACCTCACCGTGAATTTCCGGATCGCGGCCGTCGGAGAACACGCGGATCGCACCGATATCCGTGTGGCTGGAAATCGCTTTCAGTCTGCGCCGAATGGCGGCAGCTCTAGCCAGGATCTCGCGGGGATGCACAGGCTTGCGCACGACGTCATCGACGCCACAATCAAAAAGTGCAAGGGTGTTTTCCAGCGACGGCTGATCGCTGACTGCGATAACCGGCGCCATGGTACGGTCACGGATCGCGCGCGGCAGCTCGAAAGTCTGCTGCCCCTGCCCGATCAGGAACGCCTCGACGGCCGCGACATCAGCGTCCGCCGCCGTCTGAACCCATTCGCCAAATTCACGTGGATCAAACCCTGTGGAAGGAATGCCTTCCCGCCCAAAAAGTGAAGTGTAACCATCTTTCACGAGCTCACGCTCATCAACCACTACGATCATTCGTCCGCCTCCGAATCACTTGTGGTACCTCGATGCTCTATGGGTACGAATCGCGCGATTCCGGGACAAGCTGTAGGAACTTACTGGCAGGAATTAATAGTTGATTAAGAATTGAGGCGCGATTTGATCTAGATGTAGTAGCGGTCCGAAATTATGCACACAAAAATTTCGTGGAAAAGTTAACAAGGTCTAAAATGTGATTTGCCTTGCCATATTGAGACAGATTCTCGCCACAATATGACACATTTCTGTTTTGTTCTGTTTTCTGCTAGTTTTGATTGAATCAATTTTGACAGAAGGTGCTCGCATTGCGAGTCCATTTGCCGTAGCCGGTGGCGACCAGATTGGCGATGACCCGGCAGACATACTGCTTCTGGGCAGGGTCATTGTTGGGGCCGGCGTGATAGCGGGCCACTGCCATCGTCCAGGTTTCGTGTCGGTCGTGGAGATTGCGCAGGAACCTTGCCGCGTATTCCACGTTGCGGCGGGGGTCGAACATCTCCTCCGCGGACCGGAAATTCTCACCATGGTAGTATTGGTTGATCTGCATGCAGCCGATGTCGATGAGCTTCGCGCCCGATCGGCGCGCCACATCGACCTGCCTCAGAGCATCCTGCTCGGAGGGCGGAAAGAAGGCTTTGCCTTCGATGTTCAGCGCGTAAGGGTAGAGGGATCCCTTGCGCCCGGTTTCGGTCAGACCCACGGAATAGAGTATGCCTTCCGGAATACCGTATTTCAGTGCGGCGGCTTGAATCTCCACCTCGCAGGCGCTGTTCGACGCTTCAGCGCTAGAGGTAGACGTCGCCAGTGCGACTACTGCCAGCGGCGCCAGAAGAAGTGCTTTCAACACCGCTTTCGCCCGAGCCATTGAAGCCTCCGCCAGTTCGCTGTCCTGAGTGATTTTGGCGCTCACGCGCCTCCCCGCCTTGGCCTTGCTGGGCAAACGCCTGGCCCTGCTGCTGGCCCTGTGCGGTCGCTTGGTTGCCCGTGTCCGAACGGTCGACTGGCGCCATGCTGATCGTCACGTTGTCGATCGCGAAGCCCTGGCTGCGCAATGCCTCGATGATCTTCCCGTGGTCTTCCTTGAGCTGCCGGTAGGCAGCTGGTGTCTCGACCTTCAAATCGACGTTGAGCGCGTCGCCTTGCAGCCGCATCGTCGCCGTGACGAGACCGAGTTCGATCGGGTTCATCTGGATCTTGAGTGTATTCACCACCTTGCCGGTGCTCGTCCACTCAGCAGCGTTCGACAGCGAAGAACTCGCCTGCATGGCGTGCGCCCATTCCTGATCACCGGAAATGGCGGCCGTCACGGCGGCAGAATTGGTGTTCTGCGCAAGACCGATGTAGCGGCGCGAATCCAGAACAGAGACGCTCTCGATGTTAGCCTTGCCGCCGGACTCGGTGGCATCCGTGTCAACGCCAAGATGCATGTCCATGGACTGACCACGGCCGTCGGCACGGGTCAGCCGGAATGTCGTCGCGTCGATACCGCCTTCGGCCTCAGTGCCGGGTAGCTGGACGTCCGCGGACGTATCGACGCCGGTCAGACCTGCGTCAACAGACATCTCATCCTTGGCTTTGACGCTGGCAACGGACTTTTCTTTCGGTTCTGTCGATACCTTGCCTTCCGGCTTCGCGGCTGCCATCGCCGCGAACGCTGCAGCCGCAGTTCCGTCCGTCGGGACTTGCTTGAGTAAGCTCAGGACATCAGACAGCGTGCTATCGTCCGGGGCGACCTTCTGGTCGTCGGCACCGTCGGCCTTCGTCTCCTTGGCGCCCTTTCGAACCGTTACAGCGTCATCATCCAGCCTATCCGAAAGATCCCGCAAATCGGCTTCATCAGCGTGCTTGCCCTTAGGCTTACCGTTCTGTTCCGTCGTCTTCGTTTCTTCGTCCGCCGAACCAGACGCTTTCTCTTTCATCTGCGCCTGCGCAGCGAGAGATGTGCTGCAATCGGTGCCGTCGCCTGCCTGCTGGCCGGTCGTGGACTGTTCGGCGGAGTCATGCTTTCCGCCGCTTGCCTTGTTCAGGACATCGGAGAACCCGCCTGCATCCGCATCGCCACCGCTGCCCGTCTGGCGGCCAATGCCAGAGGCAGCCCCTGCTCCGGATGCTCCCCCCAAAACACTGATGTCCATCATCTCAATTACTCTCTTTGTTCAAGAGGCCGTCGATCTCATCCAACTGCGATCGGCTTGACGTCACGAATGCGTTGAATGACGGGTCGGCGTCCTGCTGTCCCCCAACATCGGATGGCGGCCCCCCCGCCGATTCTCCCACAACGGGACCTGGAACTGGGTTTGGTACCTCCCCCTGATCCGCTTCAGCCTGTTCAGAAGTAATTTCTTGGCCATTAGATTTAGGGGTCGTCGCTTGCGTCAAGCTTGCCGGTTCAGGCGGACGAAGCACTTGTTCCGCAATAGCTTTTGCCGCGGCTCTGAGGGCCTGGTCGCGCGGCGACAACTCCTGCTCGGGGATGGATTCGATGTTCTTCGTGGCCGCATCGATCTTGTCGGTCGGGATCGCCGCCATGCCGCCGTAGAAATCCGCCAGCGCTCCAAAGGCGTTATCAGAATCGCCTGCAAGCGTCTGGGCGCGCGCCGCGGCCATCCGTGCGAGATCGCCCTTGCCGGCGATCGCCGCCGCGCGGGCGATACGGAGGTAGACCTCGCGCTGCCTGGCCTCGTCCATGAAGGAGAGGATGTTAACAACGTCGTCCGGCTTCACCTCATGATCGTGATTGACCAGCAGGCTGACAAAAAGATCCGCGAACTGGCTGGCATATGGCGAATGCAGGAAACGGCGCACGTAGCGCTGCGAGTAGTCGAGACCCTTATCCACCATCCCTGCTTCGACGCAGATAGACACGGAGCGGCGTAGCGCCGCCTCCTCGACGATCGTACCCGGCGCATAGAGGCGAGCCTGATCATACAGCTTCAGCGCTTCCACTGGACTCTTGGCAATGGTGACGTTGCCGCCCACCAGCGCCAGATAGGGACCGATTTTCTTGTCCTTGTATTCGTTTGCGGTCTCGACAAGGCTCTTTGCAACAAGCAGGCCTTTGCCGCTCAGATATTTCCGCAGGACGTCGCTGACCCGGTTGTCGAAGTGACCGTTCACGTCGCGCGCGACGAGATATTCGAGGGTCTCCGGATTACCACCGCTCATCGCGTAGATTAGCGCCGCATCGACATTACGCTCATCATCGAAAACCGATGGATCGATCGTGCGTAGACGCTGATCGATCGTCCCGAGCATGAAGCGCTGCATCTCGGCAGCCGAGTGATCCCCGAGCACGACGGAATCCTGCACGAACTGCAGCGACCGGAGCATCTTGTAAGGGACAATGTCCTCCTGATCTTCCGCGTGCACGCCGGTAGCAGGGCTCACCGCAAGCCCCAAAAGCAAAAGCAGAAGACGTTGGTGGTGACGGACCATGGATTATCCCTGATCCGCCTGCAGCAATATCTCGATGCGCCGGTTGGCAGCATTGAACGGATCGGCCGGCTCCTTCAGCATGCGATCGGCAAAGCCCGAAACCTGCGAGACGCGCTTTTCGTCGAGTCCGCCCCGAACGACCATGTAGTAGGCCGCCTGGGCACGATCCATGGACAAGCGCCAGTTCTCGTTTTCACCCTTGTATTGACGGCCGTCCGTATGACCGCGGATGGCGACTGCGCCCGGCTTGCTCTTCAGGATCTCACCGATCTTTTCCATTGCGAGCACCATTTCCTTGCGCGGAACGGCCGACCCGATATTGAACATGGAATCGTCGCTCTGATCGGAGATGCTGACCAAGAGGCCGCCTTCCGACGCCGTAACCGTGAGGCCTTCGGCGAGCTTGCCGGCCACGCCGCTGATCTGCTGCGCGATTTCCTTTTGCAGGTCCTCGGCCTTCTTCTGCCCAACGGCTTTTTGCGCCTCGGCTTGCGGCTTGTCCTCTGCTGTCGCTGCGGCTTGTGCGTCCTGACTCTCGCCGGCGTCCGCCGCTTTCGTCAGATCCGCCGGGTTCCCGGATTCGGCCTTCGCAACTTCCGTGGCGTCCGCTGCTTCATCAGCAGGAACATCTTTCGAAGCCGGCTGCCTTTTGTTGGCATGGGTAACTTCGACCTGCTTCGTCCAGAAGTCGGGATCGAACGGGTCACGATAAGCCTGGCCACCGTCGGCTCCGGTTGCAGGACCGGAGTCGCTCGCGCCGCCCTCACCCTTGGCGCTGACGTTTGCCTGCTGGCCGACCTCCTGCGCAATTTCTGCCAGGACCGAATAGGGATTCTCGAAGAAGTCGGCTTCGGAGTAGTTCGTTTGGTCGCCGGATGTCGAGGTCTGGTCGTCGCCGTTTGCCGCCGCCGCGCCCTCGTTGGGCTTGTCCTCCTTTTCCTTCGACTTCTCCTGATTCTGATCGCCATCCGCCTGATCGACAGGCTTCTTCAGGCCTTTTTGCGTGGGCTTCTCGTCGGAGAGCTTGATCGGATTGAAATAGGTCGCGACGGAGGCCTTGGTTTCCTCGTTCGCGGCGTTGACCAGCCACATGACGAGAAAGAACGCCATCATGGCCGTCATGAAGTCGGCGTAGGCGATCTTCCAGGCGCCGCCATGCGCCCCATCGTGATCGCCGCCGCCATGCCGCTTGACGATGATGATCTCGTTCTTGCCGTGATGGTGGTTTTCGCTCTCACTCATTCCAGAACTTTCTTCAAGCTCGTCGCCCAGGCCGACATGCGCGTCACAAGGACGGCGTCGCCAAATTCGACAGTCAGGTCGACATCGCCGGTTTCAAGGTGGCGCAGAAGACCTGCCTTTTCGCCAAGAGTACCCTTCAACACATCGAACAGCCGGGCAGGTCCCTTGACGGTCACGGTGCCGACATCGCCTTCCAATACCGCCTCGCGAAGAATGCCGGCGAGATCGACGGCAGCCTTCTGCGACAGGACATCGGTCATTACGGGGGCCAGCGCCCTTGCGACAGTCGCGCTGACAAGCTCGGCAATCGCGCTCGCCATGGCATCAAGCCGGGAGGCGACCAGCGCCGCAGTCTCAACCTCGTAGCGGTCGCGAAGCTCTTCGACCTCGCGCTGGTGAACAAAGGCGACCGTTTGCGCTTCCAGTTCATACTTCTCCGTCAACACGGCGGTCGCTTCCGCATAGCCCTCGGCGTGAGCATTGTGGCGCTCTTCTTCGAGATCGACGACAGACTCTGAGGCAAGATCGGCAAAGCCGCCAAAGTCGTTCGCGAAATCGTCCGCATCCACGACGGGAGCGGCGACGGCCGGTTCTCCAAAATCCTTGAGATACCGAGAAAGCAGCGCGCTCACCGAATCCACCCTCTCGCTGCAGAAGACTGCGACATGCCGCGCCCCATCATGAACTGACAACTCATCAGGCACGGTTTCCGCACTGCGCCTTTGTATCGAAACTAGGCAGTCAAACTTGCGCGAGGATGAAGGGTGAGGCCCAACAAGCTCACCCGCGCCTCACCTCACTATTGCAGCAGTAGCAGTACTTTGCTGGCGGCTGTGTTCAGGATCGAGATCGTCTGAATGCCCATCTGCTGTTGCGCAAGCAACGCCTTCTGAAGGGTCGCCGTTTCGTCCATGTCGGTGTCAACGAGTGCGCCGACACCTTTGTCGATCAAGTCAGACATGTCCGCGGTGTAGGCAACGCGATCGCCGATACGCGCGCTCATCGTGCCGAGGCCAGCCGCGGTCTCCGTCAGTGTCGACAACAGGGAATCGACCACTGCGATCATATCGTCCACCTGTGCGGACGTCGTATTGCTATCGAGCTTTATTTCCGTTCCGGTCGCCGGCGTCGTCGAGCCGGCGCTAAGCAGATAATAGTTGCGCGCCGTCGCAGTGCCGTCGGAATTCAGGGTGTTCGCATCTACCGTTTTCGTGAGCAGTCCGCGATTGGCGTCCGTCATATCGATCATGACGGTCTGGTCCGCCGGAAAATCGATGGTTTGCATCTGGTATTCACCACTCGCGCCGCGCACGAAACCGCCGATCACGGATCGCGAGGTCGGAAGCGTGGCATCTCGGTTAAGAAGCCAGTTCTCGCCGGCGATGCTGGTCGACTGAACCGTCGTCTGCAGTTGTCCCTTCAACTCGCTGAGGCTGGTATTAAGCTTCGTCTTGTCGACGCCGGCTTCCTTCGCCGTCAGCAGCGTCTTGCGGATCTCGCCCAACTGGTCAATCAGGCTGTCCATCGAGGTATAGGCAGTATCGACCTTCGATGCGCCGACGCCGAGCGCGTCGTGAATGTTCTGCAGCGAATTGCTGTCCGAGCGCATGACGCTTGCAAAGGACCAATAGGTTGCGTCGTCCGCAGCCGTTTCGACGCGGTAACCCGACGAAACCTGCTGCTGAACCGTTGCGGCGTCCTTGTTGATGATGCGCAGCGCCGCGAGGGCGTTCACCTGTGCCGAGCTGGTAATTTTGTATGTCATTTTCTGGCTCTGAATAGGGAAACGGGACAGGCCGGCGAGCGGCAGCGACTGAGCTGGCGTCATGCCCCCGACTGGATCCTCCAGGCCGGTTTGTCGCTAAAACAAATCAACTGTTAAGCGAAGGTAACCAAGGCTCCGGACCGGCGCAAGGGCTACGGCGTCGGTGCCGCAAGCCTCGCGCAACCTTGATTATCGCTTCAAAAACAAAGATAAAGCCGCATCTCGCGACGCGGCTTTCGGTCTCACTTCGTGGCTGGCGGCGTTCTAGCCCTTGAACAGCGTGAGGACGTTCTGTGCGCTGTTGTTGGCGATCGACAGCGACTGGATCGCCAGTTGCTGCTGCGTCTGCAGCGCGGTCAGCTTGCTCGATTCCTCTTCCATGTCAGCGTCAACGAGGCGTCCGACGCCCGAGTCGATCGAGTCGCTGAGGTTCGAAACGAAGCTTTCCTGAAGATCGATACGGGTGGAGATCGAGCCGAGCTGCGAACCCGCCTTCGTCAGCGCGCTGAGGCCGTTTTCCACGGTGGTCAATGCCAGGTTAATATCGCTGTCGCTGAAGCTCGTGATGTCCATGCTGAAGATCGAGCCAACGCTGCCCGAGGAGGTTCCGATGATACCAGTCGCAGTGTCGATTGCTCCGGTTGTCGTCATGCCAAACAGAACGTTGCCGCTGGTCGAGTCATCGAGGAAATATTCTGTCGTCTGGACGGACACCTGTCCATTCGCGTCGCGGACGAACGAGGAGACCACGCTTTTCGTTGTATTGCCTGCAACCCAGTTTTCACCGGAGAAGGAAGCAGATTGCGCAACACTCAGCAACTGTTGCTGCAGCTGCGCGATTTCGTCCTGAACCTTGGTTTTGTCGACGCCCTTTTCCGTTGCGGCTACGATCTTGGCCTTGATCTCGCTGACGATATCGATGGCGCTATCCATGGCGGAATATGCGGTATCGACCTTCGCCGCGCCGAGGCCAAGCGCGTCGGAGACGGCCGACAGCGCCTTGTTGTCCGAGCGCATCGTCGTCGCAATAGACCAATAGGCAGCGTTGTCCTTGGCTTCCGCGACGCGGTAGCCTGACGAAACACGGCTCTGCGTTTCTTCCAGGCTGCCATTGATGCTGCGGAGGGTCTGGAGGGCGGACATTGCCGCGACGTTCGTCAAAATGCTGGTCATGAAATTATTGGTCCTTGGCTGGCAAATATTGAAAAGGACACTCCGGTCCGCCACCGGGAACGGCAATCAGCTTCATGCCCGCTAACCGCTTCTTAAGCTTGGTTAACATACCGTTTCATTGACGGCAGAAAACATGAGTTTGGTTAACGCCGAGTTAACAAACATAAAAAAGCCGCGCTCGGGGGAGCGCGGCTTCGATCGGCGATCTTTCGGTTTGAAGCGCCCGCGAGCGCTCCTGCTATTAGCTGCGGAACAGCGAGAGGATGTTCTGCGAAGAGGAGTTCGCGATCGACAGCGACTGGATCGCCAGCTGCTGCTGGGTCTGCAGGGCGCTGAGCTTGGAGGACTCTTCTTCCATGTCGGCGTCAACCAGG
>NZ_JBFTQH010000010.1:0-171730 GCF_056398905.1 Rhizobium sp. 01T417
CATAAGAGGCAGTCATGCTTCCAACTCCCTTGTTGAGATCCGCAAAACCCCAACAGGATAAGCCGAAAGGCCGGAAGTGTGACTGTCCCTCAATCATTCGCAGTGATCCGTTCTCTCCGGAGGCGACCTCTTTCATGTCACCTCCCTTAATTATTTGCCGGCTCCGGCGACCTGGTCGCCGTCGCGAGTGAGGTAGTAGGCTGCCAGGATCGGCAGGAAAGTGACGAGCACGACGACCATCGCGACCACGTTGGTGACCGGGCGTTGGCGTGGGCGGATGAGTTCTTCGAGCATCCAGATCGGCAGCGTCGATTGCTGGCCGCCGGTGAAGGTGGTGACGATGACTTCGTCGAAGGACAGCGCGAAGGCGAGCATGCCGCCGGCCAGAAGCGCGGTCCCGATGTTCGGCAGGATGACGTGGCGGAAGGTCTGGAAACCGTCGGCGCCTAGATCCATCGATGCCTCGATCAGTGAACCCGAGGTGCGGCGGAAGCGGGCGACGGCGTTGTTGTAGACGACAACGACGCAGAAGGTCGCGTGACCGAGCACGATCGTCCAGACCGAAAATGGAATGTCGAACAGGCTGAAGGCCGAGCGCAGTGCAATGCCGGTGATGATGCCGGGCAGCGCGATCGGTAGGATGACGAGGAGCGAGATTGCTTCACGGCCGAAGAACTTCGTCTGGCTTACTGCGGCTGCGCAGAGCGTGCCGAGCACCAGCGCGATCGCGGTGGCGATGCAGGCGACCTGCACGGAGAGGCCGAGCGCTGACCAGACATCCGGGCGGTTCCACGCGATGGCGAGCCATTGCGTCGTCAGTCCCGGTGGCGGCCATTGATAGCTCTTCTCTTCCGTCGTGAAGGCATAGACGAAGATCAAGAGGATCGGCAGGTGTAGGAAGAGCAGGCCACCGGCTGCGGCGATCTTTAGAAGCAGCGGTGAACGCTGGGAACGGTCAGAGCGCATCGAAGGCCCCCTGTTTCTTGGCCAGCCAGAGATAAACGGCCATGATGACGATCGGGACGACGGAGAAGGCGGCCGCGAGCGGGACGTTGCCCGCGGTGCCCTGCTGGGCATAGACCGCCTGGCCGATGAAGAGGCGCGACGAACCGATGATCTGCGGGATGATGTAGTCGCCTAATGTCAGCGAGAAGGTGAAGATCGAGCCGGCGACGATACCGGGCAGCGCCAGCGGGAAAAGTACGGTGCGGAAGGTCTGGCTCGGTGTGGCGCCGAGATCGGACGACGCCTCGATCAGGTTGCCTGGGACGCGTTCGAGTGCTGCCTGTGTCGGCAGGATCATGTAGGGCAGCCAGACATAGACGAAGACGACAAACGTACCGAGATAGCTGACCGACAGCGAATTGCCACCGACAACGGGCAGGTTGAGGATGCCGTCGAGCAGCCAGGACAGGTGCAGCTTCTCGAAGATCCAGGTGAGGATGCCTTCCTTCGCGAGGATGAGTTTCCAGGCGTAGATCTTCACGAGATAGCTCGACCACAGCGGCAGCATGACACCGAGGTAGAACAGCGCCTTCCATTTGCCCTGCGCATAGCGAGCAGCGTAGTAGGCGATGGGAAAGGCGACGACGGCAGAAGCCAGTGTCACCAGCGCCGCCATGATGATGGTGCGGATGATGATGTCAAAATTCGTCGGGCTGAGGAGTTGCGCATAGGTCGCAAGCGTGAACTCGTAATTCACCAGGCCCGAGAAATCATCGATCGAGAAGAAGCTCTGCAGGAGCAGCGCGATCAGTGAGCCGATGTAGATGATGCCGAGCCACAGGAGCGGCGGCGTCAGCATCAGGAAGAGCAGCAGTCTAGGATGGCGCCAGAAGGCGTCCGAGAGCTGTCCGAAGAAACCGCCGCGACCGGGAAGGATCGAGGTCTCGCGCAGTTCCGCCGGTTTGGTGAGGGCAAGCGCTGTCATGCTGCGTCATCCATGTAATGCACGTCGACGGGCTGCCAGACGAGGCGGACGCTTGTGCCGACATCCGGCACGTTGGCGCCGGCCGGCAGCATGACGTGCAGGCGGGTGCCGCGGATATCGACCGAGAGGCGGGTTGCCGCGCCGAGGAAGCTTGCATGCTCCACACGCGCCTCAACGCCTTCGCCGGCGACGTGGATCGCTTCCGGACGCAGGCTCGCCCAGCGCTTCTCGCCGCCGAGCGCGGTCATCATATCGGGCGCAATGACATTGGAGGAGCCGACGAAATCCGCGACGAAGCGCGTCTTCGGGCGCCGATAGATGTCGTGCGGCGTACCTTCCTGGACGATGCCGCCGTTGTTGAAGACGGCGACGCGGTCGGCCATCGACAGGGCCTCGCCCTGGTCGTGGGTGACGAAGATGAAGGTGATGCCGAGCGCGCGCTGCAGGCTCTTCAATTCCTCCTGCATCTGCTCGCGCAGCTTCAGGTCGAGCGCGCCGAGCGGTTCGTCGAGGAGAAGGACTTTCGGCTTGTTGACGAGGGCGCGGGCGAGCGCCACACGCTGCCGCTGGCCGCCGGAGAGCTGTCCGGGTTTGCGCGCGCCGTAACCGGGAAGCTTCACAAGCTCCAGCGCCTGCTCGGCGGCTTTGGTGCGCTCTGGCCTACCGACACCCTTGACCATCAGCCCGTAGGCGACGTTGTCGAGGATGTTGAGATGCGGGAAGAGCGCGTAGTCCTGGAAGACGGTGTTGACGTTGCGGCGATAGGGCGGGATGCCTTCGGCGGTCTCACCGAAGATTTCGATGTGGCCGCCCGTCGGCTGCTCGAAGCCTGCGATCAGGCGCAGGCAGGTTGTCTTGCCGGAGCCGGAAGGGCCAAGCATGGCGAAGAACTCGCCGGGCGCGATTTCGAGATCGACGCTGTCGACGGCGCGGACCGGCCCGAAATGGCGCGAGACCTGTTGGAAACGGACGGCGGGAATCATTGTAAAACTCCGGGATGTTGCGTCTTTCACCTTCCCAGCGGGAAGGATGCGGCCCAAGGGGCCCCGACGAGGGGACAATTCGGCGTTCCGTCGTTGCCCCCAGCGCTCGGACGTTTCGCTCTTGTCTTCATTGTCCCCTCGCCTTGCCCTCAGCGGGCGCCTTCTCCGCTTGCGGAGAAGGAGAGGTTGTGCGGGCGGATTATCGTCCGCCGATCACACCGATATAGTCGGAGACCCAACGGTGATACGGTACGCACTCGCCCTGCGTTGCGCATTTGGCCGTCGGCGTTCTCCAGAACTTGATCTTGTCGAAGTGATCATAACCGTTCGTTGAGCAACCCTCGTCGGTCAGCAGCTCGTTGCCCTTGCAGGCAGCGGGAACGGAAGGAACGGCGCCGAACCAGGCAGCGGCATCGCCCTGGACCTTGGCCTGCAGCGAATGCTCCATCCACATGTAGGCGCAATTCGGGTGTTCGCTGTCGACATGCAGCATGGTCGTGTCAGCCCAGCCGGTGGCCCCTTCTTCCGGGAAGGTGGAGGCGATCTTCTGTTTGTCGGCTTGCATCAGGTTGACCTGGAACGGCCAGGAACCGGAGGCCACGACGCCTTCGTTCTTGAAGTCGTCGATCTGGATCATCGCGTCGTGCCAGTAGCGGGAGACGAGCTTGCGCTGGCCGCGCAGCAGGTCGAGCGCCGCCTTGTACTGGTCTTCGTTCAGTTCATAGGGATCCTTGATGCCGAGTTCCGGCTTGTGCGCCATCAGGTAGAGAGCGGCATCGGCAACGTAGATCGGACCATCATAGGCCTGGACACGGCCCTTGTTGGACTTGCCGTCGGGAAGGGTTTCTTCCTCGAAAACGACCTTCCAGCTGGTCGGTGCCTTATCCTTGAAGGCATCGGTGTTATACATCAGCACGTTCGGCCCCCAGAGATAGGGAACGCCGTAGTGGACGTCTTTGACCGTGTACCATGCGCCTTTCTGCAGGCGCGGATCGACGTTCTTGAAGCTCGGGATGAGATCGGTGTTGATCGGCTGGACACGCTTGCCTGCGATCAGGCGAAGCGACGCGTCGCCAGAGGCCGTGACGAGGTCGAATCCGCCTTCGTTCATCAGCGAGACCATTTCGTCGGAGGTCGCCGCCGTCTTGACCGACACTTTGCAGCCGGTTTCCTTTTCGAAGCCGGTGACCCAGTCGTAGCTCTTGTCGCTTTCACCGCGTTCGATGTAGCCCGCCCAGGCTACGATGCTGACAGCACCTTCGCCCTTGCCAAGCGCCTTCAGCGGTTCGGCTGCGGCAACCTGCGTCACGAAGCTCACGCTCGCGAGGGCAGCAGTGCACGATTTCAGAAGATATTTCATCTGATGTCTCCCGGTTGTTGCCACTTTTCGTGGCGTTATGTTCCCGGTTGAAAGGTGCGCTGAATTTTCCGGTTTCGCAAATTCATTTATCAGAAAGGCGATATCGGAATTTCCGATATCGTCCGAAGGATCACCGGGGCCGGCCGGATCGCAGGGCTTCTGCGATGCCCACGAAGTCGCGCGCCGCTTGCGGCAAACTCGAGCCCTTTCGCCAGACCATGCCGACCTGGACGACCGGAAGGGAGCCGGACACGTCACGGCTCTCGATTCGGTCGCCTTCCAGCGACCAGGGGCGATAGACCAGGTCGGGCAATAGCGCCACGCCGGCACCGGTCGCGACCAGACTGCGTACCGCTTCCACCGAGCGCGTGCGGAAGGCGACATGCGGCCGTGCGCCAAGCGCCGACAGCAGCTTGCCGGTGTTTTCCTCGATTTCGTCGACGGTCAGCATGATCAGCGGTTCGCGAGCGATGTCCGCCACGGAAATGATGTCGGCGGAAACGAGTGGATGGCCCATGGGCAACCACAACCGGTAAGGTGACGTCTCCAGGATCTCTGCCTGCAGGGCCATGCGGTCGCGCAGGTTGGAAATGACCATGACGGCCACATCCAGTTCGCCGCCGACCAGCAGGTGCTCGAGATAGCCGCCATTGTCTTCGATTGCGCTGACTTCGACGCCCGGGCAGGCGCGGCGATAGCGGGCCAGGAGGTCGGAGAGCACATAGCCGGCGACGAGCGAGGTGACGCCGATGTTGAGTTTGCCGGAGATCTCGTTCTGCTTGCCGGAAAAGCTGGTGCGCGCATCCGTCACGCTTGCCAGGATTTTCGTCGCATGGCGAAGGAACTGATGGCCATTGTGGGTGATCGTCAGGCCGCGTGGATGACGCTCGAAAAGCTCGACGCCGAGGTCGGTTTCAAGCTCCTTGAGGGCCTCCGTGACCGACGATTGCGAGATCGAAAGGTTCTGCGCGGCGCGCGTTACAGAGCCCTGCTCGGCGACGGCAACGAAGTACTGGATCTGGCGAAGCGTGAAGGCCATCAGCCGTTAGAGCATGGCCGTGAGGACATTGGCAAGCATAGGGAAAGCTTGGACCTTTTTTGGTGTTAATCCCATACTGATGCAAACTTAGAGCCCGCGTTTAAGTATTCGGAAACGTCATTTCTCTAGCGTCGAAACCACTCGTATTGCGTTGGAGCTTGTTAATGGCGGAGCAGTTGGCGTGAAGGCCCTACTGCGCATCTTCCGGCCTTCCCGGAAATTGGTGTTTATCATCGCTGGCGTCGCCCTTCTCGGGGGCGTCTCCGGCGGTGCCGCGCTTTTTATCGGCAAGGATAGGCTCCTTGGCCCTTCCGCAGAGACGATGAACGGCCTCTCCTGCACCGACGTCAATCTCGTCACCATCAAGAAGCAGAACCGCGTCTGGATCCGTAAATATATCAAGACCGAGCCGACCGATGGCATGACTCGCGTCAAGACCGCGCTTCGCGTCGCCAAGACGATCTACGATGCGCAGAGGCCCGATCTCGTGCAAGTCGTCGTTCTCGATACCAACGGACCGACGCTGCGCTCGGATATTCGCGGCAGGGCGATCGGCGCTGACGTCGTCTATATTCCGCATCCCGATCCCGTCCTCGAAAGCACGGAAGCCAAGACCTACACCGCCCGCTACTATGACGGGGAGGCGGCGGACAACGGGCTGTTCTTCGGCGAACGCGTCGATCTACCCGAGGACGAGATAACCGCGATGAACGCGTCCTTCAGGGACTATTCGGACTGTATCGATCCCATCGCCGTTGCCGCTACCAAGGGCGGCGAAGGAGAGGGCAAGAAAACTGCGAAGACAGCAGAGGCAAAGGAAGTAAAGCCCGCGGAAGGCGGCGAACATGGCTCCGCACCTGCCAAAGAGCCTGCTGCGCCGGAAGCCGCGCCCGGAGCCGGCCACTAACCCTTTCCAACAAAAAAGCGGCGAGCCCAACGGGTCGCCGCCTTTTTCTATTCCAGGTAAGCCGGCTCAGTCGGCCTTGCTGCGTCGAGCCGGGAAGAGGATGACGTCGCGGATCGATGGGGCGTTGGTGAGCAGCATGATCAGGCGGTCGACGCCGATCCCGAGACCGCCGGCGGGCGGCATGCCCTGGTCGATCGCATCGAGGAATTCGTCGTCCAGCTGCTTTTCCTTTTCGCCGCGGGCGTGCGCCTGCTCCAGCTGCTCGACCATGCGGCGGCGCTGCTCTTCCGGATCGTTGAGTTCCGAGAAGGCGTTGCCGAGTTCCCAGGCGTTGCAGTAGGTCTCGAAGCGTTCGACAAGGCGCCGCTCGCCTGGCACTTCCTTGGCGAAGGGCGAGATGTCCTTCGGAAAGTGGGTGACGTGTGATGGCTGAATGAGCGTGGCCTCAACCTTTTCTTCGAAGATGAAGGCAAGGCATTCGCCCCAGGTCCAGTCCTTCTCGACTTCGAAGCCGGCGGCCTTGGCAGCCGCGCGGGCTTCCTCGTCGGTCTTCATGGCGAGGAAGTCGATACCGGTCACTTCCTTGACGGCGTCTGGCATCGGCACGCGCTTGAACGGCCCCTTGAAGGAGATCGTCTTGTCGCCGAAGGGGAATTCCGTCGTGCCGTGGATCGACAGTGCCAGGCTTTCGAACAGCCGCTCCACGAGGTCCATGATGTCCTCGTAGTCGGCATAGGCCCAGTAGCACTCCATCATCGTGAATTCAGGATTGTGCCGGGTCGAGACGCCTTCGTTGCGGAAGTTGCGGTTGATCTCGAATACCTTGTCGGTAAGGCCGGAGACCAACGTCCGCTTCAGGTACAGTTCCGGCGCGATGCGCAGGTACATGTCGAGCTTCAGCGTGTTGTGATGCGTCTTGAACGGCTCGGCGGTGGCGCCGCCATAGACCGAGTGCAACATCGGCGTTTCGACTTCCATGAAGCCGTCGTTTTCCATGAAGCGGCGGATGCCGGACACGATCTTCGAACGCTGCTGGAAGCGGAGCTTCGATTCCTCGTTGGTCATGATGTCGAGGTGGCGCTTGCGATAGCGGATCTCGACGTCGGAAACGCCGTGCCACTTCTCCGGCATCGGGAGCAGCGACTTCGTCAGCATGGTGATTTCGCGAGCGTTGATCGACAGCTCGCCGCGCTTCGTGCGGCGCACCGTGCCGGTCACGCCGATGATATCGCCGATATCGATCATGCCAAGCATGTTGCGGGCTTCTTCCGGCGTCACGTCCTTGTGGCTGAAGATCTGGATCTTGCCCGAGGCGTCATGGATATCCATGAACATGCCGGAGTTGCGCGAGGAATAGACGCGACCGGCAACGGTCACGACATCCTGCGTCTCGACGTCGGATTCGAGGTCCTTGTACTTCTCCGCCAGTTCGGCATTGGTCATGGTCCGGTGGAAATGCGCCGGATAGACCTCGCCGATCTGTTCGCGCAGCAGCTTCAGCTTCTGGGCGCGGACCTCGGTCGCGTCGGAGGAAAGGGTCGCTGTTTCGGTCTTTTCAGTCATGATGCAAACGTCCGGTTCAGTTCTTCGGGCCGACGAGGGAGGCAACTGCCTGGGCGGCCAGTTTCAGCCGCTGACGCACGACGGAACGGCCGAGGATCGCCATCGAGTCGAAGAGCGGCAGCGAGCGCGACGAGCCTGATACTGCGACGAAGAGCGGGGCCACGACGACCTTCAGCTTCTTGCCCATGCGGTCGGCAATGGCGCGTAGCTCGGCTTCGATCGTCTCGACGTTCCATTCGAGGATCTTTTCGAGATCCGGCTGGACGGTGTTGAGGATCTCGAGGATCTCTTCCGGCGGTGACTTGATCTTGGCGAAGGCCGACGGGTCAACGCCGAGGTCGGACTTCAGCAGGAAGCCTGCGAGGTCAGGTAGTTCGCCGAGCTTGGAAATGCGCGACTGCGACAGGCGCAGGCCCGCCTTCAGGCGATCGTTCTCCATCGCCCAGTCGAGCACGCGGGCCTGGAACTCCTCTTCGGACAGCTTCTCACGAATCCAGCGGCCGTTCAGCCAGTCGAGCTTCTGGATGTCGAAGATGGCGCCGGCCTTCGAAAGGTTTTCGGGATCGAACTTCTCGGAAAGCTCGTCCATATCAAGCAACTCTTCGCCTTCGGCGATCTGCACGAAGAACAGGCCGAGGAAGTTCATCAGCGCTTCCGGGATATAGCCGAGAGCGGAGTAGTAGGAGATTGACGTCGGGTTCTTGCGCTTCGAGAGCTTCGATTTGTCGGCATTGCGCATCAGCGACAGATGCATGAACACCGGCTGCTCCCAACCGAAGTAGCGGTAAAGCAGGATGTGCTTCGGCACGGATGCCAGCCATTCTTCGCCGCGCGCGACATGGGTGATTCGCATCAGATGGTCGTCGATGACGTTTGCCATGTGATAGGTCGGCATGCCGTCGCCCTTGATCAGGACCTGCATGTCAACGGAATCCCACGGAATGCTGACATCGCCATAGACGCCGTCGGTGAAGTCGCAGGAGCCCTCGGTCGGGATCTTCATGCGGATCACGGAGCCTTCGCCGGCGGCCATCTTCGCGGAGACCTCTTCGGCCGAGTACTTCAGGCAGAGGCCGTCATACTTCGGCGCCTTGCCGGCGGCGCGCTGCTCTTCGCGCATCTTCTCTAGACGCTCAGGCGTGCAAAAACAGCGGAACGCATGCCCCTTGTCCAGCAGTTCCTGGCCGTATGGGGTGTAGATGTCCTTGCGGTCGGACTGACGGTACGGGCCGTAGGGGCCACCGATGTCAGGACCTTCCTTCCATTCGAGGCCGCACCATTTCAGCGCGTCCAACACCTTGGTCTCGAATTCCGGGGTCGAGCGCGTCGCATCGGTGTCTTCGATGCGCAGAATGAACTCGCCGCCGTTCTTCTTGGCGAAAAGGTAGTTGAAGAGAGCGATGTAAGCAGTGCCGACATGCGGCTCGCCGGTCGGCGAGGGAGCAATGCGGACGCGGACGCCGGAAGCTGTCATTTTATGTGCCCGTCAAATGAATGCCGGACGGCTTGCCTGAGAAAGCGACGTTCGGCCGGAAAGAATGCAGATAACTGGATCAGGAAACCGGCCGGAAAAGGGCACTGCCCCCGTTCATCCGCCGATTGCCCATTTGGCTGGCCTTAAGGCCATATTCGACCGCGCGCGTCAAGGAAAATGGGCGATCGCATCAATGGACAGGCCAGACGTAGAGCAGGACAGGTACGCTGACGAGGACGATGACGAATGACAGCGGCAGGCCGAGGCGGGGGTAATCGCTGAAACGATAGCCGCCGGGACCGAAGACCAGCGTGTTGCATTGGTGGCCGATCGGCGTCAGGAAATCGCAGCCAGCGCCGATGGCGACCCCCATCAAAAAGGCCTCCGGTCTATAGCCGAGCGTGTGGGCAAAGCTCGCCGCAATTGGCGCCATGACCAGAACCGTTGCCGCATTGTTGAGGAACGGCGTTACCGCCATGGCGGTGATGACGATCAGAGTCAGCGCGCCGAAGGGCGGCATCTGGGCGGCGAAGTGCCCCAGCCACCCGGCAATCAGATCGCTTCCGCCGGTCGTTCGCAATGTGTCGGAGACGGGGATCAGCGCGGCAAGCATGATGAGGATCGGGCCGTCCACCGCCTTGTAGACCTCGGCAAGGGGGATGGCCCGAAAAACGACCATCGCCAGCGCGGCGCAGAAGAAGGCGACCGAAACCGGAACCATTCCGGCCGCCGTCATCCCCATCGCTGTCGCAAGGATCAGCAGCGGTACGTAAGCTCTGCGCGGCGTGCCGAGCATGATTTCGCGCTGCGCCAATGGGAGACAGGAGAATTCCTGCAGGAAGCCCGGCAGGTTTCGACGGCTGCCTTGCAGCACAAGAACATCGCCGGCGCGCAGGGTGACTTCGCTCAACCGTTCGGTCAGCCTGTGCCCGTGCCGGCTGACCGCAAGCAGGTTGATGCGCCGGCGGTTCCAGAGCGAGAGCTGGCGCGCGGACCACCCGATCAGCATGGACTCGGAGGAGACCACTGCTTCGATCGAAGTCACGTCGCCCTCCGTCTTTGCTTCGGGGATCGGTTTGCCTGAAAGTTTGAGTTTGGCGTTGGAAACGACGCGATCCAGGGCTTCAGGACGCCCTTCCAGCAGAATCGTGTCGCCCGGCTTCAGGAGAACGTCGGGGAACGGCGCGAGGCGCGAATGCCCGCGCAGGATCGCGGTTGCGACCACTTCTCCATCGCCGAGCTGCAGGAGCTCGTTGAGCTTTTTGCCTTCGAAGCCGGAGCCTTCGACCACCGTTGCTTCGGAGAAATAGTTCTTCAAATCCAACGCTTCCTCAAGCGATGGGTTCTCGTTCTGCCGTTCGGGAACGAGCCAGTGGAAAAGGATCAAGAAGACGATGCCAACCAGAGCAAGCGTCGCGCCGACGGGTGTGAAGTCGAACATCGTGAAAGGCGTCCCGGTGATTTCGCCGCGAAGCCGCGAGACCACGATGTTTGGTGAGGTGCCGATCTGCGTCATCAACCCGCCGAGTAGCGCGGCAAAGCTCATCGGCATCAGGTAAAGCGACGGAGACCTCCCGCTTTTTCGGGCAAATTGGAAGGCGACTGGAATCATGATCGCAAGCGCGCCGATGTTCTTGATGAAGGCCGACAGAAGCGCGACGACAATGAGCAGCAGCGCGAGCTGCGCATGCAGCTTGGTCAGGTTCGGAAAGAAGCGCTTGATCGTTGTATCGACGATCCCCGAGCGCGCCACGCCGGCGCTGACGATGAGGGCGCTGCCGACGATGATCACGATGTCGTCGCTGAAGCCCGAAAATGCCCGGTTGAAAGGCACGATACCGACGCAGATGGCCAGCACGAGAGTGCAACAGGCAACCAGGTCATAGCGAAACCGATCCCAGATGAAGACTGCCATCATCAGGCCGATGAGCCAGAAGGCGAGGATCTGCTGCGTTGTCATGCGATTCCAGCAACTTGAGGTCGGCACCGGCGAGTGCCCGCCGTACCGATAACTGTAAGCTCCGCTGGACTAATCAATGCCGCGCCGCGGGCAAAGTTCCTAACGCCGCCCGTCGAGGATACGGATCGTTTCAGTGAGGATTTCGTCCGAGAGGGCAGGGTCATCGACGGCGCGCGCCATGACGAGGGCTCCGACGAGGCTTGAGAGATCTGCTATGGCCTTGCCGCGATCGACCGTTTGCCCCTGCTGCGCCTGGATCTGTTCGACCTGCTCGATGCGTGCGCGAACGTAGTCGGTGATCCCGCCGCGCTGCCCCTTGGGGAGGCGGGCGATTTCCGGGCCAAGAGCCGCAACCGTGCAGCCGCTGTCCGCCGCATCTCGATGTGCCCTCGATAGATAATTCTTCGCCAACGCACCGAGCGTGGCGTAGGCGGGTTCGGAACGTAGGCTTTCCAAAAGGGCGTGGCTGACGGCTTCCGCGGCAAGGTCGCCCTTCGATTTGAAGTGGCCGTAGAAACCACCATGCGTCAATCCGGCGCCCTTCATTACTTCGTCGACGCCGACAGCATGAATTCCTTTCTCTCGAAAGAGCCGACCGGCCGTGTCGATGATCCGTTGGCGGTTCTGGTTCGCCTGTTCCTTTGTTGGGCGCATTTGAGGCTCTCATCATTTGTTCTTGACAAATTATATGACGTCCGTCATTTAAATGCAAATGAATGACGATCGTCATTTAAAATTGACCAAGGAAGCAAGGAAGGCAATGACAATGCGCTATAGGATTTTCGGCCGAACCGGACTTCGTGTCTCCAGCCTGGCACTTGGCACAGGCAATTTCGGGACGGGCTGGGGTTACGGTTCCAGTCGCGAGGAGGCCAAGGTGGTCTTCGATGGCTACCGCAACGACGGCGGCAACTTCATCGACACGGCCGACCAGTATCAATTCGGCCAGTCGGAAACGATGGTCGGCGAGTTCATCGCGAGCGACCGCGATGACATGGTCGTCGCGACGAAGTTCTCGCTCGGTGATCGTCACGCGGCCGGCCTCCAGCGTACAGGCAACAGCCGCAAGGCCATGGTTCAGTCGGTCGAGGCAAGCCTGAAGCGGCTCGGCACCGATCGGATCGATCTTCTTTGGGCGCACATGCCGGATGCCGTAACGCCGATCGACGAGATCATGCGAGGTTTCGATGATCTCGTCCGCTCGGGCAAGATCCTCTATGCCGGACTTTCCGACTTCCCGGCTTGGCGCGTGGCGACTGGTGCCACGCTTGCCGAGCTTCGTGGCTGGGCGCCACTGTCGGCTCTGCAGCTGGAGTACAGCCTCGTCGAGCGTACGTCCGAGCGCGAGCTGCTGCCGATGGCGGCGGCCTTTGGCCTTGGTACTGTCGGCTGGTCGCCGCTCGGCGGCGGGCTGCTGACCGGTAAGTACCGCAAGGGCGAAACTGGCCGCCAGCAGGGGCTCGGCGTCGTCATTCACTCCGAAAGCGATGCGCGCAAGACGGCAACGGTCGATACAGTTCTGGCAATCGCCGAGGAAACCGGCGTGCCGGCCGGCCAGATCGCCATCGCCTGGGTGCTGCACAAGGGCACGCTGCCGATCATCGGGCCGCGAACGGCTGAGCAGCTTGCCGACAACCTTGCCGCGCTGGACGTGAAGCTTAGTGAGGAGCAGGTTCGGCGCCTCGATGACGCGAGCGCGATATCGCTCGGCTTTCCCCACGATGTGGTCTCCCAGAGCCGCAACACGCTGGCCGGTGCAAAGGCCGACCTCATCGACTGGCCGACGATTGCGGTTCGCTAACTGTGATGCCGTGGCCACACTGGGTCGCTCCTTCCAGGACGGCGCGGTGCTTCGCAGTTGCTATTGTTGAAGCTCGGCAAGCGCCCTGCGAAGAGGTGTGTCGGAGATCTGGATCCAGCCCGAGAATGGAATATCCATATCCAGCACGATGAAGATCGATAGCGATATCAGGAGCGCGGAGATGGTGAACATCAGCACGACAATGATGTTTCTTGGCGCGCGATAGCCGAAGCTCGCAAAGATCAACGTCAGCCACGCCGTCAGCATGCTTATGAGCGGCCTTGGGATGACGCCTTCCGACTGTTCCACGATGACCCAGCGCTGCTCGACGATCCGTTGATATTGCTGGCGAGCGTCGTTCCACAACACCACATGGCCCGGGTCGGAAGGCACGATCAGTGCCAGACTGTCTCCGACGGCGTTGAGGGCAATCTCGCTTGTGCGGTCGCTTTTGACCAGCGGATCCGGCGCGGCGCGTGCCGGATTGGTGAGAGCCTTTTCGACGTAGTTCTCCAGACGCTTGCGAGTTTCCGTGGCCTCGAGGCCATAGGTCCGCAAGGTCCGGTCGAGAAGGATGATCTGGGTTGCGAACGCGTGAACGTTCTTGTCGATCTCGCCGAAAGTGTTCTTCGAGGAATTGATCATCAGGCCGAAGACCAGCGATGTCATGACGACGAAGATGTTGGCGACGAGCCGAACGACGGTGTTGGTCTCGTCCTGCCGGTGATGCACAGGCAGCTTTGAATAGGTCAGCATCGTTCCGATCGAGGCTGTCATGAGCAAAGCAAAGACAACGGCCGCCACCAGCGATTCCAGTGCCATCTTTCGTTGCGCCCTCCCGTGCTCTCGACGGCAAACTAGCTGTTTTAATTGATTTTGTCAGTGGACCGGATCTGCCCGCTGGACAAACGCTCCGTTGGGTATAGCTTCCGCGGCGGAATTCATGGTGGAGATAGCGATGACGGACCTTTTGAATATACCGGTGAAGCTGGCCGATGGTCGCGAGACAACGCTGAACGATCACCGCGGCCAGGTGATTTTGGTCGTCAATGTCGCCTCCAAATGCGGCCTCACCGTTCAATATGAAGGGCTTGAGAAGCTCTATGAGGACAAGCGAGAGCGCGGCTTCGTGATTGCCGCCTTTCCGGCAAACAATTTCAAGGGGCAGGAGCCGGGTACGGATGCCGAGATCGTCGAGTTCTGCACGCTGACCTATGACGTGAAGTTTCCGATCTTCTCGAAGATCTCCGTCAAGGGCGGGGACAAGCATCCGCTCTACCAGAACCTGACGGCGGCTGCCGGGACTGCCGTCGGCGAAGGTCCGATGCGGGAGCGGCTGCGCAGCAATGGCCTGGCGACCGACGATAAGAGTGAAATTCTCTGGAACTTCGAAAAGTTCCTGATCGGTCGCGATGGCAAGATCGTGGCGCGGTTTGCGCCTGACGTGATGGCAGATGACCAGCGACTGGTTTCGGCCATCGACAAGGAACTTTCAAAGACCGCCTAAGACCGGCTATTAAGCCGGAGCGACTGCTGCGCCGTTCAGAAACAGGTCGGCGCACATTTTCGCCCGGGCCGCGATCTCCTCAATCCCCGGCGCCGGCTGCTGGCGCAGCATGGCGGCGCGCTGGGGCTCCATGGCCATCATGCCGCGCAGCATGCCGCAGGCCGCATGCGGGTCTTCGAGAGCGATGACGCCGCGATCAACCTGCTTGCGCAGCCACCCCTCCATCAGCGCATTCGTTCGGACGATGGCTTTTTCGTAGAAGGAAGCGGAGATCTCGGGGAAGCGGTCGGACTCGCCGATCACAAGCCGCATCATCGTGATTGTGTCGTCCGAAAGCGTCAGCATGCCGTAAGCCATCAGCATCCGCTCCAGTCCCTGGCGAAGATCGGCCGCGGCAAGCGTAGTCGGGTCGAGAGCCAGCAAAAAGCGTCCAATGCGATCGGTGATCAGGTCGGAAAAGAGGTCGGCTTTCGTCGGAAACAGCCTGTAGAGCGTCTTCGTCGAGACGCCCGCTTCCTGCGCAATATCCGCGATGCACGCCGTTGCATATCCGTTCGCGTGAAACTGCTTGTTGGCAGCCTCGATGATGACGCTCCTGGTGTCCTCGTCGCACCGCGCCTGCGGTCTGCCGCGCGGCCTTCTCTCGATCTTGTGATTTTGGACCATCGGTATTTTCCAAATTCAAGTTGACATCCATTTTATAGAGCATATTTTGGAAAACGTCAATTTTCCATTTTGTGCATCAGAGGCTGCATCGCTTGCGACGGCGGCCATGATCCGGAGAAAACAATGACCGCCCAGAAGCTGCATGCTCTGAACAACAACGCCGATCCAACCGCCGTAGCGGTCGCAGAGGTGATCCCGGAAACGCTTGAAGCGAGCAAGCCGCCGCACGCGGAGGCGCCACGCGCTGCCGCTGACGTGCCGCAAGCCCGCAAACGAGCCGGCCGGTTGCTCCTGCTTGGCGCAGCCGCCCTCGCGATCGTGGCCGGGGGTGCCTACTACGGACACGATTACTGGACGGTCGGTCGCTTCCACGTGTCGACCGACGACGCCTATGTGAAGGCGGACAACAGTGCGATCGCGCCGAAGGTTTCCGGCTACATCGCCCGGGTACTCGTCAACGACAACGAGACCGTCAAGGCGGGTCAGCCGCTTGCGCGTATCGATGATCGCGACTTCCGAGCCGCGCTCGACCAGGCGAAGGCCGACGTTGCCGCCGCGGCGGCGACGCTGAATGCGAAGGAGGCGGCCCTCCAAATCCAGCAATCGACGATCGCCGCCGCCCGCGCCACGGTCGAGGTCGACAAGGCCAACGAGACGTTCGCCGAGCAGAACAACAAGCGCTATTCGAGCCTGGCCACCAACGGTTACGCCCCGGTCCAGACCGCGCAGCAGGCCGCCTCGCAGATCGCGGCAGCACAGGCGACCATCGTGCGCGACAGCGCCGCCCTCGATGCAGCCGTAAAGCAGGTCGATCTTCTGAATGCCGAGCTTGCCCAGGCAAAGGCTGCGCTCACCCGCAGCCAGGCGCTTGAGCGCCAGGCCGAACTCAATCTCTCCTATGCCACGATTGTGGCGCCGGTCGATGGCTCCGTTGGCAACCGTACACTGCGCGTTGGCCAGTACGTCCAGGCAGGCACGCAGCTGATGTCGGTCGTTCCCACCAGCGCGGCCTATATCGTTGCGAACTACAAGGAAACGCAGCTGACCGACGTGCATGCCGGCCAGCCTGTCGAGATCGAAGTCGATACGTTCCCGGGCCGCACTTATCACGGTCACGTCGACAGCATCGCACCGGCCAGCGGCCAGGAATTCGCGCTGCTGCCGCCGGACAACGCCACCGGCAACTTCACGAAGGTCGTCCAGCGTATCCCGGTCAAGATCGTGCTCGACGGCAATGGAGCGGCAGCCGGCGATCTTCGCCCCGGCATGTCGGTGCAGCCAAGCATCAACACCAAGGCCGCCGATGCGGCCGATGGGGCCTGACCGGAGAGGATGAGGGTGGTGCCATGTCTACCACAACTGCAACCGTTGCCCCCGTCTCCCAGCCGGGCGCCAGCGTAAAGGATTGGATTGCCGTACTTGCCGGGATGATCGGCGCGTTCATGGCAATCCTCAACATCCAGATCACCAACGCCTCGCTCCTCGATATCGAGGGCGGCATCGGCACCGGCGTTGACAACGGCGCCTGGATCTCGACGTCGTATCTGATCGGTGAGATCGTCGTCATTCCGCTGACGGCGTATTTCAGCAGCGTCTTTTCCTTCCGCCGCTACATTCTCGTCAATTCGGTTCTCTTCCCGATCTTTTCGATCGCCTGTGCCTTCGCCCACGATCTCGGCACGATGATCCTGCTGCGTGGCCTGCAGGGATTTGCCGGCGGTGTCCTCATCCCCATGGCGTTTACCATGGTGCTTACCAAGCTCCCCAAGTTTCAGCAGCCTCGCGGCCTCGCACTCTTTGCCCTGTCCGTCACCTTTGCCCCGGCCATTGGCCCGACGATCGGCGGTTATCTCACGGAGAACTACGGCTGGCAGACGATTTTCTTCATCAACGCGCTCCCGAGTGCCATCATGGCCGCTGCGCTTGCCCTGACGCTCGAGAAGCAGCCGATGCAGCTCCACCTGCTGAAGGAAGGTGACTGGGCCGGCATTGTTACCATGGCGATCGGCCTTTCCGCCCTGCAGACGGTGCTCGAGGAGGGAAACAAGGAGGACTGGTTCTCCTCGCCTTTCATCGTCAAGCTCAGCATCGTGGCGTTCGTCTTCCTCGCTGCCTTCATCTGGATCGAGCTGACGGTTCAAAAGCCCCTGGTGAAGCTCAGTCTCCTGAAGCAGCGCAACTTCGGCATTGGCGTTGCCGTCAATGTGCTCGTCGGCGTCGCGCTGTTCGGGACCGTCTACATCCTGCCGCAGTATCTGGGACAGGTGCAGCGTTACAATGCCGAGCAGATCGGCAATGTCCTGGCCTGGACCGGCCTGCCGCAGCTGCTGCTCATTCCCCTCGTTCCGCTGCTGATGAAGCGCTTCGACGCCCGCTATATCGGTTTCCTCGGCATTTCGATCTTCGCGATCAGCTGCTTCATGAACATCACGCTGTCAGCGAACAACGCCGGTGATCAGTTCTGGATTCCGAACATCGTGCGGGCGATCGGCCAGGCCCTGGTCCTGACCCCGATCACCGCAATCACGACCGCTGGTATTGCTGCGTCGGATGCGGCGGCTGCCTCGGGCCTGACGAACATGCTGCGCAACCTCGGCGGCGCGGTCGGCACGGCGTCGCTTGGCACGATCCTGACCGAGCGCGAGCAGTTCCATTCGAATATCATCGGGCAGTCTGTAACGCTGGCTCGCGATGAGGTTCGTGATCGCCTCGCCCAAACCACCAACTACTTCCTGGCACACGGCGTCTCCGATCCGGCAGTCGCCAGCCAGAAAGCCATCGTCGCCTTGGGTCAGATCGTCAGACGTCAGGCTCTGATCCTTGGCTTTAGCGACACCTTCGCTGTGATCGGCGTCGTGCTGGCCATTGCCGCCTTCGCCCTGTTGCTCACGCGCAAGGCGCAGCCCGGTGGCGGCGCCGGCGCCCACTGAACAGCGCAATTGAACCGAATCAATGCATGACTGCGGCCGGACTCGATCCGGCCACAGTCATGTTCTGCGGTAGTGACGGCGGAATTCGCTTGGCGAACAGTGTTCGCGATCCTGAAACAGCCGCGAAAAGTAGAAGGCATCGTCAATACCGACGGCATACGCAATCGCCTCGATCGACCGATCCGATGTCGTCAGCAGCTGCTTGGCCCGATCGATACGAAGGCGCAGCTGGAAAGCCTTCGGCGACAGGCCGAGGGCAGCCTGGAAATGCCGCCGCAGCGTTGCCGGCGACATGCCGAATTCTTGTGCCAGCGAATGCATGTCCACCGGCTCGAAAGCCCGGCGCTGCAAGGTCTCGATGATCAACTCGATCTCGACGTTCGCCCCGTTGTCGCCGCCGGCGTTCGCATGGCGCGCGGATTGGACGGCGATGCGGTGAAGCGTCGCTGCCGCCGAAGCGAGGCTGAGCGGATCGCCTGCGGCAAAGTCCGAATGAAGCGCGCCGAAGAGGTGCTGCATCTCACGCAGGTTCTGTAGACGCACCACCGGTTCTGTCGGCGAGATCAGGCGCTGGCGGATCAGGTCTGCGATCAGCGTCCCCTCGAAGAGAGCCCATCTCTCCTCCCAGCTCGTTCCGTTCGTCGGGCCATAGGAATGTAATGTGCCGGCCGGCAACCAGAAGAGCGACGGCCCGTTGATCTCTTGAAGGCCCGCCTTCGCTGTCTGCAGCGTGCCATCCCCGGCCTCGACAAGGACGACCGCGTGCATTGGCAGGCGGCGGTTGGTGATACGCGCTCCGATGCGCTGCCGGCCAAACCCCGTGACGGCGAGCGCCATGCCTTCGGAAGAGGGCCAACGATAGAGAGCGATCGGCGCTTCAGTCATGAGCGAAAAGTCCAGTCGCTCTTTCCGTCCATGGCAAGTTTATCTCCAGTGTCTCACATATGCAGCGTCCATTTCGCTTTGGGAGTGATCGAAATGTCAAGTCTTGCCCTGGATCAGCGGCCAGCTCAACCACCGGCGATCGACTTGGTCGCCAACGGGAAAGTCCTTTCGACCGCAGCGAACCGGTTGGGCGAACTCAAGCCGACGGATCCGTCGATCGGCGTGGAGGCGATCCGCAGGCTTTATCACGAAAACGGCTATGTCTGGTTGAAGCGCTTTCTCGATCCCCAAGTGGCCAATGCGTTTCGCGGCTGGGTTTTTTCGCATCTGGCGCGCGGCGGGCTCGTCGCGCCAGGCACCGATCCGATGCTCGGGCTATCCGCCGGCACGGGTTTGGACAAAGGCCAGGTGGATCGCATTTTGATGTCGCTCGTCCGCTCGGTCGCCTTCGAGGGTTTTTGCGCGCAGCCGCGGCTTGCGCAGTTCATGGATGAGTTTCTTTCCGGCATCTCCTACCTTTACAAACGCAAGATCATGCGCTTTACCCAACCCGGTACGACGACAGCGACGCCGGCGCATTACGATCTGGTCTATCTACGTGGCGGCACCAACCGGCTGGTGACGGCCTGGATTCCGATCGGCGACACCCCAGTCGACATGGGTGGTCTCGTGTACCTCGAGGGCTCGCATGCCATTGGTGTGCGCATGGAGGAGGAGTTTTCCAGAAAGAGCCTCGACCTGTCTGCGGAAGAAAAGATCAGTGCCTTCAACCGCAACATGACCGAGGGCGGCTGGGTATCGAAGGACCTGCCCGACATGGCAGAGCGCTTCGATACGCGCTGGCTGGTCGCCGACTACGAGGCCGGCGATGTCGTGTTGCACAGCCCTTACATGATCCACGCCTCGACCACGAACCAAAGCGCCTCGAACAGGATCAGACTGTCGACGGATATCCGCTATCAAAACGTCGATGACGAGATCGATGCCCGATGGGGCAACCACTGGACCCTGGGGGACATGCTCTAGGGCACGGCCTCATTGCCGTGCCCATGGCGACTCAGTGGCCGCCCTGCTTTTTCCGCTGACGGGCATTGCGGGCGAACATGTTGAGCACCTCCACCAGCGCCGAGAAGGCCATCGCGGCGTAGATGTAGCCCTTCGGCACATGGTAGCCCATGCCCTCTGCGAACAGCGTCATGCCGATCATCATCAGGAAGGCCAGCGCCAGCAT
Source organism: Rhizobium sp. 01T417 (assembly GCF_056398905.1). Lineage (NCBI taxonomy): Bacteria > Pseudomonadati > Pseudomonadota > Alphaproteobacteria > Hyphomicrobiales > Rhizobiaceae > Rhizobium > Rhizobium sp. 01T417. The sequence continues at coordinate 20,237 of NZ_JBFTQH010000010.1, forward strand.
GACGATGCTCGGGTTCCTCTCGATGAAGTTCGCGAGCGGCTTTGCCGCGACCAGCATGACGGTTACGGCCACAACGACGGCGACGACCATGATGGGGACGTGTGGGGTCATGCCGACGGCGGTGATGATACTGTCGACCGAGAAGACGATATCCAGCAGCAGGATCTGGCCGATCGCTGCGGTAACGCCTCTTGTTGCTGATGAAACAATGAAATCCTCGTTGTGATCGGCCGGATCGACGTTGTGATGGATTTCCTTCGTCGCCTTCCACAACAGGAACAGACCGCCGACAAGCAGAATGATGTCCTTCCAGGAGAAGCCGTGACCGAACAGTTCGAAGACCGGCGTCGTCAGCGTAACGATCCAGGCAACCATGCCGAGGAGGGCAAGTCGCAGCACGAGGGCAAGGCCGATGCCGACCTTGCGTGCTCTCTCGCGATGCTCAGGTGGCAGCTTGTTGGTGAGAATCGAGATGAAGATGAGGTTGTCGATCCCGAGGACCACTTCCATCACCACCAGAGTGATGAGGGCCACCCAGGCGGCCGGGTCCTGAACGAGCATCATAATGTCTTGCATCGGCGTTTATCCCCTTGCGCCACACAAATTGACGCTCGCAATGTACGGACGCGGCCTGCCTTGGCAAGCGCGCAAGGGGATATACGAAAGCAAGGCGCGTTTTATTCCTTTATGGGAATCCAGATTTCCGTCAGGCCCATGCCGGTATAGGGGTCGAAGCGGTCGTCGTAACGCTCGAACATGTCGGGCATGTTGCCGAACTCCATGCCTGCGTTCGGCATCCAGCTCCCGAAAATCTGGTGCATCGTAGCGGGAATGCCGGAGACGTGGCCGCGATGAGCAAAGACCGCATACCGCTGACCGGGTATCTTCAACGTGGCAAAGCCGTCCGGCAGGTCGCTGCTGTCGTCGACAGCCACGGCCGCCATGTAGCGGAATTTCTCTGTCTCTCCCTCGATGTGCGTGCAGACGCCATAGGCGACATTGCCGACCTGGCCGGGAATGCTGCCGAAATGAACATTGAATTTTTGCCAGAGCGAGGGAATCGCGGCATTGCCGCCATAGGGATATGTCTCCTGCAAGCCGGCAAATAGCATCGGCGGCAAGGTTTCAAATCGTGGCGGCTCGAGTTCGGGAAGGCGGGCGGGATCCATTCTGATCGGCTCCAGTAGTGCGAGGTTGCGCGTGTGCCCCTGCTTGCGGACGGCCTCAGGTGTCAGGCCGAACTGGTCGCGAAAGGCGCGAGTGAATGCCTCGTGCGAGCCATAACCCGCGTCGAGGGCAACCTCGAGAATGCTCTCCGGCTGATCGACGAGCGTCCGTGCCGCGCCGCTCAGACGGCGGGCGCGGATATAGCCGCTGATCGAATGCCCGGTGACGAGTCCGAAGACGCGCGAGAGGTGGTAGCGCGAAAGGCCGGCAACGTCCGAAATCTCTTCCAGAGTAATGTCGTTGCCGAAATGACTTTCGATGAACCAGATCGCACGTCCGACGGCGCTCATTTCTTCTCCCTGGCTGCATTCCCTTCATAGCGAAGGGCAGCAGGCCGCGTTTGATCCCTGTTGCGGGATTCTGGCGCGGACGGAGAAAGAAATCAAAGGTGTGGGTTCAGGATCGCTTCTTGGTGCCGTACGCGGCGGTGAAGACGCGGATGGCGCCGTTGACCACGCGATCCATCTCCTCGCGCGGAGGAGGGGCGTCCATGTCGCCGAACAGCCGCAGCTTGAAGAAGCTTCCGCCGCAGAGCTCCAGGAACTGGCGGGCGGCAAGCTCTATGTCGTCGATCTCGAAACGGCCGGCCTCGACCTGGCTCGTCAGGAAGTCCTTCAGCACCGTCCGGATGTTCTCGGGGCCGGTGAAAAAGCGCTGACAGAGATGCGGCATGCGGTCGCGGACGCCGATGACCGTACGCATCGCATTGATGACCTTATCCTCGGTCAGATGGCTGACAAAGGTCATCCCGAAGTCGTGCAGCGCAACGTCGGGATCATTGGATTCCTTGAGAGTATTGCGCACGCTGGCGACGAACGCCGCGCGCTCGCTCTCCATCATCGCGGTGAAGAGCTCTTCCTTGTTGGCGAAGTAGACGTAGAGCGTTCCTTTTGAAACTCCCGCCTCGCGCGTTACATCGTTCATGCTCGCGGCATCGAAGCCAAGTTTCATGAAAACGCGGCGGGCGCCGTCGAGAATTTGTTTGCGCTTGGCAGGGTCTTCGCCCGCGGCCCATCGGCCGCCTGTCGAGGGAAACTCATCCACGCGCGTATCGGAAAGCTCTGTCATAGCTCCTTAACCATATCCGCATCAGCGAACTTTTCGTTAATAAAATCGAACCGGGTGGTTCGATACAGCTTGATATGAATGGAAAAAGGTTCTATGTCAACTGAACCGAACCGTTCAGTTCGATTAAATTCACTCAATTTGCCGGTAGTCGCCCATGTCGTCCAGTCCAAAAGCCAATGTTGCCCGCATCGTCAGCGAACCTGCTGAAACCGAGGGCAAGGCTCAGGAAGCAGCAGTCCCCACCGCGGAAGCACCGCGCGCGCCGCAGGCTCCTGCCGACACGCAGGCCGTTCCCGCTGAGAAGAAGAAAAAGCGCAGTCTTGCCCTGCCAATCATCGGCCTTGCGCTGCTCGCAGGCGCCGCATGGTACGGCTACGATTGGTGGACGACGGGCCGTTTCCTGGTCTCGACCGACGACGCTTACATCGAAGGCGATATCGCGACGATCTCGCCGAAGGTTACCGGCTATGTCGCCAAGGTGAACGTCGTTGCCAACCAGAATGTCAAGGCCGGCGACGTTCTGGCCTCGCTGGACGACGGCGACTACAAGCTCGCCCTCGATCAGGCGGTGGCTTCTCTCGATACCGAAACGCTCTCGCTGCAGCGTATTGACGCGCAGATTGCCGGTGGTCAGGCAAGCCTCGACCAGGCCAAGGCCCAGAAGACGGCTTTGGAAGCCACCGTTCGCGGTGCGCAGATCACACAGACCCGCGCCGCGGAACTGCAATCCAAGTCTGTCGGTACGACCGCTAACCTCGACGCCGCGAACATTGCTCTCGACCAGGCAAAGGCAAACCTGATTGGCGGTGATGCGGCGATCGCATCCGCGGAAGCAAATGTAACGCTGCTGCAGGCGCAGCGCCGCGAGGCCGAAGGCACGATCCGCCAGCTCGAGCTTGCGCGCGACAAGGCTGCCCGCGATCTCTCCTTCACGGTCCTGAAAGCGCCCTATGATGGCGTCGTCGGCAATCGCTCGGTGCAGGAGGGCGATCTGGTGTCGCCCGGCCAGCGTCTGATGGCGCTCGTCCCGGTTCGTCAGCTCTTTATCGACGCGAACTTCAAGGAAACGCAGATCCAACATCTGGTGCCGGGCTCCAAGGTCAACGTGCATGTCGATGCTTATGGCGACCATCCGATCGTCGGCACGGTTGAATCGATTTCGCCGGCTTCCGGCTCCGTCTTCTCGCTGCTGCCCCCGGAAAACGCCACGGGCAACTTCACGAAGATCATTCAGCGCGTGCCGGTTCGTATCTCGCTGCCGCAGGATGCTCTCGACAGCGGTCGCCTGCGCGCAGGCCTGAGCGTGGTTGTTGATGTCGACACGCGCACGGCGCCGGATGCGACCAAGTAAATCCTGACGAGGTAGGCCGATGGCCGCGAGCGCAACAGTTGGAACCGTTCCGGCCACTCCAGCGGCCACGGATCATATGGATCCACGCAAGCTCATCGCGTTCTTCGCGATGGTGCTCGGCATGTTCATGTCGATCCTCGATATCCAGATCGTGTCGGCATCGCTTGCCGAAATCCAGGCTGGCCTCAGCGCTGGTTCGGACGAGATCGGCTGGGTGCAGACCTCCTATCTGATCGCCGAAGTCATCATGATTCCGCTGTCGGGCACGCTCGCGCGCATCGTCTCGACACGATACCTGTTTGCGGCTTCCGCTGCTGGCTTCACCATGGCGAGCGCGCTCTGTGCTACGGCGACGAACATCGACCAGATGATCGTCTACCGCGCCATCCAGGGCTTCATCGGCGGCGGCATGATTCCGTCGGTCTTTGCGGCAGCCTTCACGATCTTCCCGCCCTCCAAGCGCAGCATCGTCTCGCCGATCATCGGCCTGATCGCCACGCTTGCTCCGACCATCGGCCCGACGGTCGGCGGCTATCTCAGCCACGCCTTCTCGTGGCACTGGCTGTTCCTGGTCAACATTGTCCCGGGCATCATTGTGACGATCGTCACTTGGAATTTCATCGATTTCGATAAGCCGGAATTCGCGCTGATCAAGAAGTTCGATTGGTGGGGCCTGTTGTCGATGGGCGTCTTCCTCGGCGCGCTTGAGTATGTGTTGGAGGAAGGCAATTCCAACGACTGGTTCAACGACAGCTATATCTTCATGGGCGCGATCGCCTCTGCAATCGCTGCCGTTGTCTTCTTCTATCGGGCCTTCACCGTTGATTTCCCGGTCGTCGACCTGAGGGCCTTCACGAACCGAAACTTTGCCTTCGGCTCCGTGTTTTCCTTCGTCATGGGTATCGGCCTCTATGGCTTGACCTATATCTACCCCGTCTACCTCGGGCGCATTCGCGGCTATGACTCGCTGATGATCGGCGAAACGATGTTCGTATCGGGCCTCGCGATGTTCTTCACCGCGCCAATTGCCGGAAAGCTATCGACGAAGATGGATCTGCGGCTGATGATGGTGATCGGTTTCGCCAGCTTCGCGGCCGGTACCTACATCATGACGCATCTGACCCAGGACTGGGACTTCTACGAGCTCCTCATTCCGCAGATCTTCCGCGGCTTCGGGCTGATGATGTGCATGGTGCCGATCAACAATATCGCGCTCGGCACGATGCCGCCGGCCCGTATGCGCGGCGCGTCGGGCCTCTTCAACCTGACTCGTAACCTCGGCGGCGCCGTGGGGCTGGCGATCATCAACACCGTGCTGACGAACCGGCAGGATGTTCATTACGAGCGGCTGCGCGAGAATATCGATTGGGGAAATCCCGCCGCGATCGACCAGATGAACAACATGGCGGCGAACTTCGACGCCTACGGCATGGATGGCGCGGTTGTTGCCATCAAGCAGATGGTCGGGCTCGTGACGAAGCAGGCAATCGTCCTGTCCTTCAGTGATGTTTTCCTGATGCTGACCGTGCTGTTCCTGGCGATGATCCTGGGCGTCGCGATGCTGGACAAGCCTGCACCCCAAGGCGGAGGTGGTGGCGGCGGAGGCCACTGACCACTCTTGAAATCAGGGTTTAGGGCCGGCCTGGGACACCACGCCGGCCCTCATTTTTTGCATAAAGATTTGACGTGAACGGAAACGTTTGCAGTTTTTGATTTACGTACATCAAATTTGGAGCTAAAGGTCTCGTCAGGAGGAGAGATGAGACCAACAGTCCACGATATCGCTGCTGCGGCAGGCGTCAGCCTGGCAACCGTTGACCGGGTTTTGAACCAGCGGCCGGGCGTGCGTCACGTGACGCGCGAGAAGGTCGAGAACGCCATTCGCGAGATCGGCTATGTCAGGGACGTTGCCGCTGCCAATCTCGCCAAGGGCCGGACCTATCCGCTCGTGTTCATCCTTCCGACCAGCGACAATTCTTTCATGCATGGGCTGAATGACGAGGTGCAAGCCGCGATTGCGCGGTCGTCCGTGGAGCGAACGCAAATCCGCACCGTCGAGGTGCCGGCGTTCGATCCGGGCGCGCTCGTCGGGGTTCTGGACGAACTTGGAGAAGAGCGGCCTTCGGGGGTCGCGCTTGTCGCCACCGATGCGCCTGAGGTGCGCGACGCTGTCGATCGGCTGGTGAAGGACGGTATTCCCGTCGTGACGCTGGTTTCGGATCTCACCGGTTCGCAGCGGCATCACTATGCCGGTGTCGACAATATTGCCGCCGGACGCACAGCCGCACGGCTGCTGGGGCGTTTCTTGGGCGGCAGCAAGGGGGAGGTCGCGGTGCTCGCCGGCTCGATGCTGGTCCGCGACCATCGCGAACGCCTCGAGGGTTTTGCTGCCGTCATGGCCGCGGAGTTTCCATCGCTCTCCATCCTTCCCGTCATTGAGGGGCGCGACGATCCTGACATGGCGCATATGCTGGTGGCGGATGCGTTGTCGAAGAAAAGCGGCATCATCGGCGTCTACAGCCTCGGCGCCGGTAATCGCGGCCTGATCAAGGCACTGAAGGAAAAGGCGGTCGACCGGTCGCTGACGGTCGTCGCGCACGAATTGACGGCCCATACTCGCGCCGCGCTCCTTGATGGAACGATTGATGCAATTCTGAACCAGAATGCAGGCCATGAGGTGCGCAGCGCTATCCGCGTCCTCAAGGCGAAGGCGGACGGACTTTCCGTCATCGAGGCGCAGGAGCGCATCCGCCTCGACATATTTCTGAAAGATAATCTGCCGTAACGGCAAAGGGAGAAACACATGTATCTGGGTCTCGATCTCGGAACCTCCGGCGTCAAAGCCATGCTGATCGATGGCGATCAGAAGATCATAGGCTCGGCCAATGGTTCGCTCGACGTCTCGCGCCCGCATTCCGGATGGTCGGAGCAGGAGCCCTCGCACTGGATCCGCGCGACGGAAGAGGCTGTAGCCGGGTTAAAGGCAAAGCATCCGAAGGAACTCGCCGCCGTGAAGGGCATTGGCCTTTCCGGCCAGATGCACGGCGCAACCCTGCTCGATGCCGAGGATAAGGTGCTGCGCCCCTGCATTCTGTGGAACGATACGCGCTCTTATGTCGAGGCAGCCGCGCTGGATTCCGATCCGCGTTTCCGCAGGCTGACCGGCAACATCGTTTTCCCCGGCTTTACCGCGCCAAAGCTTGCCTGGGTCGCCAAGCATGAGCCGGAAATCTTCGCCAAGGTCGCCAAGGTGCTGCTGCCGAAGGACTATCTGCGCCTCTGGCTGACCGGCGAGCACATTTCGGAAATGTCGGACTCTGCCGGCACCTCGTGGCTCGACACCGGCAAGCGCAAGTGGTCATCAGAGCTTCTTGCGGTCACCGGCCTCGATGAAAAGCAGATGCCTCATCTGATCGAAGGCACGGAGCAGGGCGGCAAGCTGCGCGGCGAGCTGGCCAGCAAGTGGGGAATCTCCGGAAGTGTCGTCGTTGCCGGCGGCGCCGGCGATAATGCCGCTTCCGCCTGCGGCATGGGCACGGTCAGCGATGGCGCGGCCTTCGTGTCGCTTGGCACCTCGGGCGTTCTCTTCGCGGCCAATGCGGCCTATTTGCCGAAGCCGGAAAGCGCCGTGCATGCGTTCTGCCATGCTCTGCCGAATACCTGGCATCAGATGGGCGTCATCCTCTCGGCGACGGACGCGCTGAACTGGCACTCCAGCGTCACGGGACAGTCGGCGGCTGACCTGACCACTGAACTCGGTGAAACGCTGAAAGCGCCGTCGGGCGTCACCTTCCTTCCCTATCTCTCGGGCGAGCGCACGCCGCACAACGATGCCGTCATCCGCGGTGCGTTCATCGGCCTCGAGCATGAGAGCAGCCGCGTGGTGCTGACCCAGGCTGTTCTCGAAGGCGTGTCCTTCGCGATCCGCGACAATCTCGAAGCGCTGCGTTCTGCGGGCACGGATATTTCCCGCGTCACCGCGATCGGCGGCGGCTCGCGCTCGCGCTATTGGCTGGCCTCGATTGCTACGGCGCTCGGTGTGCCGGTCGACCTGCCGGCTGACGGTGACTTCGGCGCAGCGTTTGGCGCGGCCCGCCTCGGCCTGATCGCCGCGACTGGCGCAGATCCGGTTGCGGTCTGCACACCACCGAAGACGGCGGGCACGATCGAGCCCGTCGCGGCGCTCTCCGGCGCTTACGAAGATTCCTACAAGCGCTATCGCGCTCTCTATCCGGCGATCAAATCGCTGCAGCACTGAACCCAGAACAACAATCCCGAAACCCAAGGAGACATGGACATGAGCACCGGATTTTTCGGCGACATCCAGAAGATCAAATATGAAGGCCCGGACAGCAAGAACCCGCTGGCCTTCCGCCACTACAACAAGGACGAAGTCGTTCTCGGCAAGCGCCTGGAAGATCATCTGCGCTTCGCGGTCGCCTACTGGCACACCTTCGCCTGGCAGGGCGGCGATCCCTTCGGCGGCCAGACTTTCCTGCGCCCCTGGTTCGAAGATACGATGAAGGCCGCCAAGCTGAAGGCCGACGTTGCGTTCGAACTTTTCCAGTTGCTCGACGCGCCCTACTACTGCTTCCATGACGCCGACGTGCGCCCGGAAGGCAAGAACTTCGCCGAAAACACCAAGAACCTGAACGAGATCGTCGACTACTTCGCCGAAAAGCAGGCCGCATCAGGCGTCAAGCTGCTCTGGGGTACCGCGAACCTCTTCTCGAACCGCCGCTTCATGTCGGGTGCGGCCACCAACCCGGATCCGGAAGTCTTCGCCTACTCCGCCGCGACGGTTAAGACCTGCATGGACGCCACGGCCAAGCTCGGTGGCGAGAACTACGTTCTCTGGGGCGGCCGCGAAGGCTATGAGACCCTGCTCAACACCGACCTCAAAAAGGAACTCGACCATCTCGGCCGCTTCCTCAACCTCGTCGTCGAGTACAAGCACAAGATCGGCTACAAGGGCACGATCCTCATCGAGCCGAAGCCGCAGGAGCCGACCAAGCACCAGTACGACTACGACGTCGCGACGGTCTACGGCTTCCTCAAGAAGCACGGCCTCGAAAACGAAGTGAAGGTCAACATCGAACAGGGCCACGCGATCCTCGCCGGCCACTCCTTCGAGCACGAACTGGCACTCGCGAACGCGCTCGGCATCTTCGGCTCGATCGACATGAACCGCAACGACTACCAGTCGGGCTGGGATACCGACCAGTTCCCGAACAACGTTCCGGAAATGGCGCTCGCCTACTACTACGTCCTGCAGGGCGGCGGCTTCACCACCGGCGGCACCAACTTCGACGCCAAGCTTCGCCGCCAGTCGCTCGATCCGGAAGATCTGCTGATCGGCCATATCGGCGGCATGGATGCCTGCGCCCGCGGTCTCAAGGCTGCTGCCAAGATGATCGAGCACAAGGCTCTGTCCGGCCCGCTCGATGCCCGCTACGCCGGCTGGGATTCGGCCGAAGGCCAGAAGCTCGCCCGCGGCGAATACTCGCTCGAGCAGATCGCCGAGTGGGTCGAAGCCAAGGACATCAACCCGCAGCCGAAGTCCGGCAAGCAGGAACTGCTCGAAAACATCGTCAACCGTTACGTTTAATCGGCGGTTGATTGTGGAGGAGAGGGCCGGGAGCGAGAGCTTGCCGGCCCTTTTTCGTTGATGGGGACGGCGCGCGGTCGTCGCCTTGACGATTCAGGCGAGATAGGATGCCAAGGGTACACTGCGGGCGGCCGGATGGCGATCTGAAAAGAAGGGCATGGCTACGATGGCCTATCTCAGACAGGGCATGCTTGCCATAGCAGCGATGTTGGCAGCGGCGATATCTGCAGGGGCAGCTTCCCCCCAGCCCTGCGTGCAGGATACCTTCGGAGGGGAGGCCTATATCGTCTGCACCGTCGAGAAAGAAGAAGGCGATCTGCGCTTGTTCTGGAAGAACGCGGATGGAGAGCCTTATCGGGATTTCTCCAGCGTCGCCGAGGCCGTTCGCAACAAGGGACAGACCTTGGCGTTCGCGGTCAATGCCGGCATGTATCTGCCTGATTTTTCGCCGATCGGCCTCTATGTGGAAGACGGCCAGGAATTGCGGCCCGTCAACCGCACCGAGAGAGACGGCGCCGCCTCGGGTCCCGTGCCGAACTTCTATAAAAAGCCGAATGGCGTGTTCTTCATCGATGGCGCCGCCACCGGAATACTTCCGACGCAAGAATTTTTGAAACGCCGGTCGGAGGTCCGGTTCGCCACCCAGTCCGGTCCGATGCTGGTCATCGGCAACAAGCTGAACCCGATCTTTATCGTCGGATCGACGGACCGCACCCGTCGTGGCGGGGTCGGCATCTGCGCCGATGGCGCGGTGCGCTTCGCAGTCAGTGAAGACAGGGTGAATTTCCACGACTTCGCGCGCTTGTTCCGCGATCATTTGTCCTGCCCGAATGCGCTGTTTCTCGACGGTGGCCGCGGTGTCGGGCTCTACAGTCCGGCCCTTGGGCGCAACGACAAATCCTGGCATGGCGGGTTCGGCCCTATGTTCGGGCTGGTGGAGTGACGCAGGGGCTGCGTCGCGTTCGAAGCGGTCGGATCATCCCGATATGCGGTTGCCAAATCTCGGCGTCATCCTACTTGGCCTCGGGACCATAACACCCGGAGGCGATGCCGTGTCCAAAGCCGACCTTGCTGCCGTCTATCGAGACTACATCGCCTGTCTGAACCGCCAGAATTGGACGGCGCTCGACCAGTTCGTTCATCCCGATGTTCACTACAATGGAGCGCGAATCGGGCTGTCCGGCTATCGCCAGATGCTGGAGGGCGACTTTCTTGCGATTCCGGACCTACATTTCGACATCGATTTCCTGATTTCCGAGCCGCCCCGCGTGGGAAGCCGCCTGCGGTTTGATTGCACGCCGAAAGGGCTCCTGTTTGGCATGCCGGTGAACGGCAAGAGGGTCTCGTTCACTGAAAACGTGTTCTATGAGTTCCGGGACGGGCGGATCGAGGAGGTCTGGTCTGTCATCGACAAGGCGGCAATCGCATCGCAGCTGCAGCAATGACGCCGCCGCTTCAATCATTCGCGCTTGCGCAGCCAAGGCTCGAGAGCGTAGACCGCCTTGCTGCGAACGGGGGTTGATAAATGAGCGACAGTGAACGTGATTGGAGCGCCGCCCTCGTGCAGGCCGTCGCCGATAGTCCCAAGCGCGACAACAGCGCCTATCACGCGGCCATGGCCGAGGCACGCCAGGCGTTTGAAGCCGCCGAGGCTGCTCTGGGCGGGCCGGTGCAGGTCAAGACGAAAACCAAGATGAAGCGAAGCGGCGAATACGTCGTGAAATGGATGTTCAAGCGGGTGAAATGACCTGCCGGCGGTCGGTCGGACGACCGAGGAACGCTTGCCTAGAGATGGTCTGCGGACGTATTCTTGGCTTTCGCGAGCCTGCCCCAGCGCTCAGCCGAGGTTGAAGGCCCGGCGAGAGGGAGGATATCATGAAGATCGCATCGATATTCGCAGTCGGCTTGATTGGATTCTGCGGGGCTGCATCGCTCGCTCTGGCGGAGGATGCGCACACTATATTCGCTCCCGGTGATATCAAGTGGGTCGAGGCCCCCAAGGTGCTTCCGGCCGGAGCACAAGCGGCGGTCTTGTTCGGCAATCCCACCAAGAAAGGCTTGTTTGCGCTTCGGCTAAAGGTGCCGTCGGGATATGCGATCCCGCCGCATACACATCCTGGCTATGAAGTTGTGACGATCCTATCCGGGACTGCCAAATTTGGCATGGGCAAAACCGCTGATCGGAGTGCCACGAAGGCACTGGCTGCGGGTAGTTTCTTTGCCCTGCCGCCGGGCACGGCGCATTTCGTCTACTTCGACGATGAGACCGTACTCCAAATCAACACGAACGGCCCTTGGGGCATCAAGTACGTCAACCCGGCGGATGATCCCCAGAAGTCGCAATAGCCAGTTGCCGGGTGAATGCCAATTGCTCCCGCCGCCAAGCGCGGCGGGACGTCCCGGCCGGTGTCGGATGGCGGCGTCACGTTGCCTCTTGGCGCGGACGGTGGGAGAACCGGCGCGCCTTCCAATGCAGTCGTTACGCCGTGGGCAAGGCCGCAATCACTTCGTCGGTCGTCAGGATCGCATGTGCGAAGGTCGGCGCGCTGAGCTCGTGTGCGGCGTGCATCAATTCATGCGAGAAGGCGGCCGTCGCATCGCGCACGAGAGTCACGTGATAGCCAAGCTCCATGGCGTAGCGGGCGGTCGTATCGATGCAGGTATTGGCCAGCAGTCCGACCACGATCACGTGGGTGATGCCCTTCTGCTTCAGTCGGAAATCCAGGTCGGTGTTGGCGAAGCCGCTTTGCCCCCAATGTTCCTTGGCGACGATGTCGCCAGGTTTCGGCGCAAAATCCGGGTGCCATTCGCCACCCCATTCGCCGCGCGCGAACTGGTGTTGGTGCATGATCCGTTGTTGGGTGGGGTTGGGATGATCCCAATCCTCATAATCACCCGGCTCCCACCGCCGGTGCGGGGCGATGGCCACCTGAATGCCCGCCGCGCGTATGGCGCCATCCAGCCGGCGGAGGTTATCGAGAAGCGCGACCTCATCGGCGATCGGCTTGAGGCGCGGATAAACCTTCCCGCCCTCGGACAGGAAGTCGTTGAAGGGATCGACGAAGAGCAAGGCGGTCGTTTGCTTGCTGTAATTCGGCTTTGACATGACTGTCTCCAATAAGCTGAGGTGTTTCGGGACTTAGTTGCGAAGTGCGGCACGCTCGATGCTGGCCGCAAAGAGTGGCGTTTCGCCCTTGTTGTGCGCAATCGACATCGGCTGACGCTGTGCGCGAAAGACGTCGAAAGGAATGCCCTGCCTATCGAGAAAGGCCTTGAATTCTTCCGTTGCTCTGGACCGAACGTGGTTCGTGAATTCGCAGGTCTGATCGTCGATTCGTTTGACGCTGAGTTCCCAAAGCACATGGATCGTCGTGCGGCCTGTCGGCGTGACTATATCCGAAACGGATTCCAGGATCAGGTGATCCTTTTCACCCAGGGTCTCGACATAGTGCTGAACCATCAGGCTGCCGCCGATCGTCTCGACATTGATCGACATGCGCCTACCGTCGGGGGCCGTCGTAAAGCCGGCGGCGATGTGTGCCGGAGAGCAGCGTTGGTACTCGTCTTCGGGGAGCGTGAAGCACCATTTCGGAATGTCGACCTTCTCGATCGGTGCGTTGATGACGGCGGTAAAGCTTGAATCGACGATTTCATGATCACTCATGACGGGTTCCTTTCGCTGCTGGATGAGCTTGATTTCGGCGCGACGTCGCCACGCAACTCCTTTGAGTGGGCAGTGCTATGCGCCTGCATTGCCGATGCTCCTGCTTGGGCCATGTCGCTCCTTTCAGCGCGGGCCAGATGGCCGGTTGCGCTTGCTTTAATGACTCCTTATATTAACTATGAAAATCATATCTACAAGTAACTATGAAAAAGAAAGTTACGCTATGGAGAAAGATTCTGCACCAGACACGCTGTGCCCGGTTGCTCGCTCGGAGGCGGTTGTCGGGGATCGTTGGACCGTGCTTGTTCTGCGCGAGCTGTTCATGCGCAGTCACCGGTTCGAAGAAATTCAGGCGCAAACTGGCGGGACCCCGCAGATGATCGCAACGCGCCTGAAGTCATTGGAAGCCGAAGGCATTGTGGAGCGCCGTCGCTACAGCGAGCGGCCGCCGCGCTACGAGTATCACCTGACGGAAAAGGGCGAAGCATTCTACCCGGTGATACTGGCGCTGCGCGCCTGGGGCGAGACCTGGCTGAAGTCGGGTGACGAAGGCCGCGCCGTGCAATACACGCACCTTTGCTGCGGCAAGCCGGCGGGGCTTGGGCCGACATGCGAATCGTGCGGCCAGCCGATAAGACGGGAAGATTTGAGTACTGAGCTCAATCCGGCCTATCAGCGCGAACGGGACGCGCGATGGGAGGCATTCAAGGGCAGTCGATGATCAATGTTTGATTGTATCGACGGTGCGGACGCTACGCCGTTCGCTTTAGCGTTTCGTCCAGCGACGCGATGGTGCGCCAACGGAGTTGCGTACCACTAGGTCCGGGCGCAGCAGGATTTCGGTTTCCGCCGGTTGGCCGTCGGACAGGAATTCCAGAAGAAGCGCCATGGCCTGCTTTCCGATCAAGGTTCGCGGCTGGCGGATGGTGGTCAGCGGCGGCGACATGAACACGGCCTGCGGCACGTCATCGAAGCCGGTCACGGAGAAGTCTTTCGGAATGTCGTAACCGCGGGCATTCAGTCCGATCATCACGCCGATCGCCGTCTGGTCGTTGACGCACATGAAGGCGGTCGGCAGCGTGTCGCGCATGAAGAGCTGCTCGACGGCATGGCGGCCGCTCTCTAGCGTTCCATCGCCTTCGAGCACGATGCGCATATCTGGCGCAACGCCCGCCGCATCGAGCCCCGCGTCGTAGCCCTGACGCCGGCGGCTATAGGCAAGGCGTGTGCGCGAATCGCCGATGAAGGCGATCTTGCGATGGCCCTCTGCCAGCAGCAGATCGACGGCCTTTCTGGCGCCTTCCACATCATCCACGCCGACATAAGGAATGCCGCCGTTGAAAACCGGCTCGAAGACCCCGACGCTGGGCGGCAGGCGGGCGGTCATCGTCTGGTGGCCGAAGGGCAGGATGCCGGTGAAGAGGATCAGCCCGGCGGCCTGGTTGGAATTCAGGAACTTCAGATATTCGAGGCCGCGCTGCGCATCGTTCTGCGTGTGACCGATCAGGATGCCGTAGCCGTGGGCGCGCGCCTCGTTCTCGAGGCCGACCAGAATGTTGGAGAAGTTTGGGTCGCCGATGTCAGGAGCAACCACGAGAATCATATTCGACCGACCGAGCCGCAGGCTGCGCGCCATGGCATTGGTCGTGTAACCGGTGATGGCGATTGCCTGGTTGACCTTCAGGCGCGTGGAGTTGGCGACCTTCTCCGGCGTGTGGATCGCCCGCGATACCGTCGCGATCGAAACCTCGGCGATCCGAGCGACGTCTTCTATGGTTGCGGGCGTGGAATTCGACACTGCGTCCTGCCTTGGGATGCCTTCGCCGCGACACTACACAGACTTGCCGGGAGGTCAAACGCGCCGACCTGCAGATCTGTGTGTAACAATGATGTAAACCTTTACATACGTCGTGTAAAGGTTTACATATGGCTTCAAGCGGATGGGAGCCGCAGGGAGGAAATCAGTCAATGAGTGTGGATTCTGCCGACACCGCGCCCGTGGTGTTGTCCGCGCGGCGCATCTGCAAGTCGTTCAGCGGCGTGCAAGTCCTCTTCAGTGTCAATTTCGATCTGCGTGCCGGTGAGATCCATGCTCTCATGGGTGAAAACGGCGCGGGCAAATCGACCTTGGTCAAGGTCATGTCCGGTTTCGAGCAGCCGAGTTCGGGCGAGATCCTGCTCGACGGCCAGCCGGTCGTCTTGCCGGCCAACGGCGCGGCCGAAGCGCTCGGCATCGTTCTCATCCACCAGGAATTCAATCTTGCCGAACATCTGACGGTGACCGAGAGCCTTTTCCTTGGCCGCGAAGTCACGCGGTTCGGCGTGCTTGACCGCAAACACATGCGCGCCGAGACCCGCAAGGCACTCGATCTGCTCGGTTCGCATGTCGACGAGAATGCCATCATCGGCACATTGTCGATCGCCGACAAGCAGATGGTGGAAATCGCCAAGGCAATCAGTCGCGATGCCCGCGTCGTCATCATGGATGAACCGACAGCCGTGCTTTCGCGCGAAGAGACGAACTTCCTGTTCCGGCAGGTGCGCAAGCTGCGTGACAAGGGAACAAGCTTTATCTTCGTATCGCATAAGCTCGACGAGGTGATGGAAATCACCGACCGGGTGACCGTGCTGCGCGATGGCCAGTGGGTCAAGACTGCGCCGACGGCGATGCTCGACGGCGAATCCATCGCGCAGCTGATGGTCGGGCGCGAGCTTTCAAGTCTCTATCCGACCAAGGTCGAGCCCAATGTCGACGAGGAAATCGTCCTTCGGGTCGAAAGTGTCTCGACGGGTTATGTTCAGGATGCCAGCTTCGAGGTCCGCAAGGGTGAGATCATCGGCTTCTCAGGCATGATTGGCTCCGGTCGCACGGAGCTGATGGAGGCGGTCGCCGGGCTTCGGAACCGTGCCGCGGGCGAGGTCCACATTGGCGGTGAATCGATTCCGTCAGGCGATGTACATGCCGCCAATCGCGCCGGCCTTGCCTACATGACGAAGGATCGGAAGTCGAAGGGCCTGCTTCTGCGCTCCGGCATGATGACCAATCTGACGCTGCAATCGCTCGGCCAGCATTCGCGACACGGCTATCTCAGCCCGAGCAGCGAGGCGCAGGCGCTCGCCAAGGCAAGGCGGCGCTTTGATATCCGGGTTCGCGACACCAACATCGTTGCCGGGCGTATGTCGGGCGGCAACCAGCAGAAGCTGCTGCTTGCTAAGGTCATGGAGACCGAGCCCGAGATCATCATCATCGACGAGCCGACGCGGGGCATCGACGTCGGCACCAAGCAGCAGATCTATCATTTCATCTCCGCGCTGGCGCGCGACGGTCGATCCATCATTGTCGTCTCCTCGGAGATGCCGGAGGTGATCGGCCTTTGCACGCGCGTCGCCGTGATGCGCGAGGGACGGATCGTCGGTGTGCTCGAGGGCGACGAGATCTCCGAGCAGGAGATCATGCGCTACGCCGCCGGATTGAAGAAGAAAGCCGCCTGACGGTGGCGGGGAGGCGCTGCGCTCGGCGCGCCGTAAAGGTATGATGCCCATCGAATTGAGGGCGGGAGGTTGGTTTGGAGATGAGTGTGAACGAGGAGACCAGGGAAATCAGCCGTCGCCCCTGGCGGGATATCGATCTCAGGGCGGTCGCGCCCTTTGCAGCCCTGATACTGCTCTTGATCGTCGGCGCGCTGGTCAATCCGAACTTTATCGGCATCACCAACCTCGCCAACGTCGCGACGCGCTGCGCCTTTATCGCAATTATCGCTGTCGGCGCCACATTCGTGATTTCCGCAGGCGATCTTGATCTGTCCGTCGGCTCGATGGTGGCCTTTGTCGCCAGCCTGATGATCCTTTTGATGAATTCCGGCGTGATTGCCGACCCGACACTGATGCTGGCGGCCGCGGTCGTGTTTACGCTCGTCGCCGGTGCGCTCTGCGGACTGGCCAATGGTCTGATCACCACGGTCGGCAGGATCGAGCCGTTCATCGCCACGCTCGGCACCATGGGCATCTATCGCGGCCTGACGACATGGCTTAGCCAAGGCGGCGCGATCACGCTGCGCTCGGCCGACATCCAGACGCTTTACCGTCCGGCTTATTTCGGCAACATTTTCGGCGTGCCGGTTCCGATCGTCGTGATCCTGGTAGTTACCGCCGTTGCGGCCTTCATTCTCTACCGCACGCGCTATGGTCGCCATGTCGTTGCTGTCGGTTCCAATAGTGATGTCGCGCGCTACTCCGGCATTGCGGTCAATCGCGTGCGCACGATCGCCTTTGTCATCCAGGGGCTCTGCGTTGCCATCGCGGTGCTGCTTTATGTGCCGCGCCTCGGCTCGACCTCGGCAACAACCGGCATTCTCTGGGAACTGCAGGCGATCACCGCCGTAGTCGTCGGCGGCACGGCGCTCAAGGGCGGCGCTGGCCGCGTCTGGGGGACCATCTGCGGTGCCTTCATTCTCGAACTCGTCGGTAACATCATGCTGCTGTCGAACTTCATCAGCGAATATCTCATCGGTGCGATCCAGGGTGCGATCATCATCATCGCCATGCTTGTGCAGCGCTCGCTGGTCCGCAAATCGTAAGCGGACTGGTTCCAGGAATTGGCCGGGATCACAGGGCGTCCGGTTGACGGGTAGGAAAAGTCCCTGACGTTTATTGGGAGGAAATAGAATGCGCAAACTCATGTTGGGTCTTGCGGTTGCGGCCGTCACGCTGGCGGGTACCGCATACGCACAGGACAAGAAGTTCACCATCGGCGTCTCGATTCCGGCAGCCGACCATGGTTGGACCTCGGGCGTCGTGTTCCACGCCGAACGCATCGCCAAGAAACTGATGGAACAGCATCCGGGCCTGAACGTCATCGTCAAGACTTCGCCGGATGCCGCCAGCCAGGCGAACGCTGTGCAGGACCTTGATACACAGGGCATCGACGCCCTCGTCATCCTGCCGTCGGATCCGGATCCGCTCGTCAACGCCATCAAGGAAGTCAAAGGTAAGGGCAAGTACGTCGCGCTCGTCGACCGTGCGCCCTCGACCAACGATGACACCGTCCGTGACCTTTATGTCGCTGGCAACAACCCGGCGCTCGGTGAAGTCGCTGGCAAGTACATCGCTGCGCAGACGCCGGACGCCGAAGTCGTCGTCATTCGCGGCCTGCCTATCCCGATCGATCAGCAGCGCCAGGACGGCTTCGACAAGGGCATTGCCGGCTCCAAGGTCAAGGTTCTCGACCGCCAGTACGGTAACTGGAACCGCGACGATGCCTTCAAGGTCATGCAGGACTATCTGACGAAGTACCCGAAGATCGACGTGGTCTGGTGCCAGGACGACGACATGGCTGTCGGCGTGCTGCAGGCGATCGAGCAGGCCAAGCGTACCGACATCAAGTATGTTGTCGCCGGCGCCGGCTCCAAGGACATGGTCAAGAAGGTCATGGACGGCGACAAGCTGATCCCGGTCGACGTTCTTTATCCGCCGGCAATGGTTGGCACGGCCATGGAGCTGACGGCTGCTGGTCTCTACGGCCAGGTTCCGGTTCGCGGCACCTTCGTCCTCGACGCGACGCTTGTCACGAAGGACAATGCGAAGGACTTCTACTTCCCGGATTCTCCGTTCTGATCCGAAGAATCTAATGCGGCGCCCGTTCGACAGGACGGGCGCCTTTCTTTGACAGTGTCGCTTGCTAGTCCGGCAGGCCGGCCTTGGCGAGGTCCGTGATGCAGCTGTCGATGAAGGCTTCGGTCATGACGGGATTATCGCCGAAATAGAACTCTCGGCGGGCGTCAGTGCAGGTCATCCCCGGCCGGAAGCGATGAAGCCTCGCAACTGCTTCTCGCGCCTCGTCGGTTTCGCCACCCACCCTTCCGAGGGCGGCAGCCAGAAAGATCGCTGGCCAGAAGGTGGCGTTCGGCGAGCGGAGCGATGCGCGCGCTGCCTTGGCCGCTTCCGCCATGTTGCCCAATTGATAGTTTGCGATGGCGAGAACGTTATGGAAGGTCCACAGATGCGGGTCGCGAGGACTGAGCCGAAACGCTTCCTTGATCTCCTCTATGCCTTCCGCAGGGCGTTCGACGTAGCAGAGGACCTGACCGAGCGCGAAGTGAGCCTGCGCAAAGCTCTGGTCCAGCTGCAAGGCGTTGCGCAGATGCACAAGCCCGGCCTCCGTCGCGCCATCAAGCGCCAGCGCCCTTCCCAGGGCGAGGTGCGCCGCGGGTTCTCTCTGGTCGGATATGATCGCGCGTTCGGCAAGCTCGATCGCATCGCAGATCCGCTCCGCGCGTTCATTGAGGGGGCCATACCAGCCGAGCTGAATGTGAACATAAGCCAGTCGCGCCTGCGCCTGCGCGAACGTCGGGTCAATACTGATTGCCTGCTCGAAGAGCGCCTTGGCGGTCTTCAATTCATCAAGCGTGAACCGATAGAGATGCCAGAGGCCCTTCAGGTAGATTTCCCAGGCATCCATGTCGAACACCGTGCGGCCACGAAGGGCGGCGAATTCGATGGAGCCCAGTTCCGGCTCGATCGTGCCGGTGATTTCCGAGGCAAGCTGGTCCTGAACCTCGAAGATGTCGGCCAGCGTCCGGTCGTAGCGTTCCGCCCAGAGCAGCGTGCCATCCGTGCCGTTCAGCAATTGCGCGGTGACGCGAACGCGATCTGCCGCGCGGCGCACGCTGCCTTCCAGCACGTACTTGACGCCAAGGTCCTCCGCTACCTGTTGCGCATTGGCCTGCCGGCCCTTGTAGCTGAACGACGAGTTACGGGCTGCGACCAGCAGCCAGCGACAGCGCGCCAACGTGGCGATCAGCTCGTCCGTGAAGCCATCCGAGAAATGTTCCTGGCCCTCGATGCTCGACATGTTGCTGAAGGGCAGCACCGCGATGGAGGGCCGATTGCGGACGGGGCCTGTGACCGGATCCTTCGGCGCGGCAGGCGAGGGAGGCGGTTCGCTTTCCGCCGTCCACCGCCAGACACGGATCGGTCGCTCGATGTTCTTGAGCTTGCGGTTGCCGAAATCAATCGCCCTGAAGTCAAGCTTCGACCGGATCTGGTCATTGACCTGCTGGGAGACGCAGATGCCGCCTGGAGGCGCCAGCGCCTGCAGGCTTGCGGCGACATTCACGCCGTCGCCGAAGATGTCCTCGTCTTCGACCAGCACATCATCAACGTGGATGCCGATGCGCCACAACATGCGCCGATCCGGCTCGACGGCCTCATTCAGCGCAAGCAATGCTCTCTGGATGTCCATGGCACAGCCGACGGCATCGACGACGCTCGCAAATTCAGCCAACGTGCCGTCGCCGACGAATTTGACCACGCGCCCATGATGTCTGCCGATGCTGGGGACAATGACTTCGCTGTTGTGCGCTTTCAGCATTGCGAAAGTGCCGCTTTCGTCAAGGCCCATCAGCCGGGAAAAGCCGACTACATCAGCATCCAAGATTGCTGCCAGACGCCGCGTCATGCGCCACCCTCCTGGTTTCAAGACAGTAACACGGCACTGCGCGATGTCCACCGCAGTAAGAAGCGATGGGTTCGCCGGCCGGCGTCCCCATCGTGACGGTGTGGCGACGAGAAATGCGGTACGTACATCTTGCAGCCCGAGACCGACCGTGGTTAAGTCGGCCGCCTTCGATCTCCGCCCGGTGGGGAAGATTTGTAGTTTCGCCGAAATCGGCTTGCAGACTTCAAATCGCGTGCTAGAACACTATCAAAAACGTTTACGGTCATCTTTTAGGGAGGAATTGACATGAAAACGATCAAAGGTCCAGGCCTGTTCCTTGGCCAGTTCGCGGGCGATGCCGCGCCTTTCAATTCGTGGGATTCGATCACCAAATGGGCAGCCGACATCGGCTACAAGGGCGTGCAGGTTCCGACCTGGGCGGGCCAGCTGATCGATCTCAAGAAAGCAGCGTCCTCGAAGGATTATTGTGACGAATTCGCCGGCGTCGCACGCAAGAACGGCGTCGAAGTCACCGAGCTTTCCACCCATCTTCAGGGTCAGCTCGTCGCCGTGCATCCGGCCTATGACGAAGCCTTCGACGGCTTTRCAGCACCTGAGGTGCGCGGCAATCCGAAGGCGCGTCAGGAATGGGCTGTCGAACAGGTCAAGATGGCGCTGACGGCGTCCAAGCACCTCGGCATCAAGGCACATGCGACCTTCTCCGGCGCGCTCGCCTGGCCCTTCATCTATCCGTGGCCGCAGCGCCCGGCCGGTCTTGTCGAAACCGCCTTCGACGAGCTTGCCAAGCGCTGGACGCCGATCCTCGACCATGCCGACGAAAACGGCGTCGACGTCTGCTACGAAATCCATCCGGGCGAAGACCTGCACGACGGTATCACGTTCGAGATGTTCCTCGAGCGCGTGAAGAACCATCCGCGCGCCAACATGCTCTATGATCCGTCGCACTATGTGCTGCAGTGCCTGGATTACCTCGACAACATCGACATCTACAAGGACCGGATCAAGATGTTCCACGTCAAGGATGCCGAGTTCAACCCGACCGGTCGCCAGGGCGTCTATGGCGGTTACCAGGGCTGGGTCGAGCGTGCCGGCCGCTTCCGTTCGCTCGGCGACGGCCAGGTCGATTTCGGCGCGGTCTTCTCGAAGATGACGGCCAACAACTTCGACGGCTGGGCCGTGGTCGAATGGGAATGCGCGCTGAAGCATCCGGAGGATGGCGCCCGCGAAGGTGCCGAGTTCGTCAAGGCGCACATCATTCGCGTCACCGAGAAGGCGTTTGACGACTTCGCAGCGGGAGGTACGGACCAGGCGGCCAACCGCCGCATGCTCGGTCTCTGAGGCCGCGGCCCTCTCGACAGGAGGGCTGATTGGAACGCAGCGGGAAGGGCTCTCCCTTCCCCAGCCGACCGAGGGAAGGGCTGTTTCTGCCCTACGCAAATTCAGGAGGAACCAATGGCAATTGAAGCATCTACAGAACAAGCGCGCGAACCGCGCATCCGTCTCGGCATGGTCGGCGGCGGTGCCGGCGCGTTCATCGGCGCCGTTCACCGCATCGCGGCCCGCATCGACGACCAGTACGATCTGATATCAGGCGCGCTGTCGTCAACGCCGGAAAAGGCGATTGCATCGGGCCGCGACCTCGGCCTCGATCCGTCGCGCACCTATTCCAGCTATCGCGAGATGGCGATCCGCGAAGCCAAGCTGAAGAACGGCATCGAGGCGGTTTCGATCGTCACGCCGAACCATGTGCACTATGACGCCGCGAAGGAATTCCTGCGTCGCGGCATTCACGTCATCTGCGACAAGCCGCTGACCTCGAACCTTGCCGACGCCAAGAAGCTGAAGAAGGTCGCCGACGAGAGCGGCGCTCTCTTCATCCTCACGCACAACTACACCGGCTATCCGATGGTTCGCCAGGCACGCGAGATGATCGCCAATGGCGAACTCGGCGACATCCGGATCGTCCAGGCCGAATATCCGCAGGATTGGCTGACCGAGGCCGTCGAGCAGACAGGCGCCAAGCAGGCCGTGTGGCGCACCGACCCGGCGCAGTCGGGTGCGGGCGGCTCGACCGGCGATATCGGCACGCATGCCTATAACCTCGCGTCCTTCGTATCAGGCCTCGAACTCGACAGCCTGGCTGCTGATCTCGACAGCTTTGTGCCCGGCCGGCGGCTGGACGACAACGCTCACGTTATGCTTCGCTTCAAGGCGAAGGGGTCGGAGAAGGCGGCCAAGGGCATGCTCTGGTGCAGCCAGGTGGCCCCCGGCCATGAGAACGGTCTGAAGGTCCGCGTCTATGGCACCAAGGGCGGTCTCGAATGGGTTCAGGCCGATCCGAACTATCTGTGGTTTACGCCGTTCGGCGAGCCGAAGCGCCTGATCACCCGCAACGGCGCCGGTTCCGGCCCGGCGGCGGCCCGCGTTTCGCGCATCCCGTCCGGTCACCCGGAGGGCTATCTCGAAGCCTTCGCGACGATCTACACGGAAGCTGCGCACGCCATCAACGCGCACAAGAAGGGCAAGGCGGTCGACAAGGCCGTCGTTTACCCGACCGTTGATGACGGCGTGAAGGGCGTTGCCTTCGTCGAAGCCTGTGTGGCTTCTTCGAAGAAGAACGGTGCCTGGGTCAAGGTCTGATCCTCACTCGACTACTCTGACGGATAAAACTAATGAGCGCGTTTCCTAGAATATTAGGATGCGCGCTCATTGTCGTTTAACAATGCTATGGCAGAAAATGCGCGCAACCACATGGAGAGATGGTCGATGAAAGTTTCTGCCAAAGTTCTGACATGCGCGTTTGCGCTCGCTGCGTTTCCGGCATTGTCGCAGGAAGTCCCCAACCGCGCACCGAACTTCTACGCCGGCGAGCGTGCTCTCGGCACGGTCAAGGTGCAGACGACGATGTCCCTCTCGGTGCCTGTTGAGGTCGGGCAGGAAATCGGTGAACAGATCAAGGCAGCCCAGAAAGGGCTCTACACGATGGCTAGCGAGCAATGTGATCTCATCCTGCAGGCACTGGCCGAAAGCTGCCAGATCACCAACCTCACCAGCAGCGTGGATCTCAATCGCGGTGGGCGCAACGAAATCCTCGTGAATGCCGCAGTGACAATGGCCGTGAAGGTCAAGGACGCAGCGAAGGGGCCCTAACCAGCACGGCGTCATTGAGACGCCGAAGTGCAAGCCCGCTTCGATTTATCCGGCAAAGGGTGGCCAGGTCAGGCACGGACCGTCGCCGGTTTGCGGTTCCACCCGATATCGCCTTGATTTCAGCCCTCTGCCCGCCTAGATTGCGGCCATCGCCAATACCAACAGGATGTGTGCAGCAATGGATTCCACGCCGATCGCAACGCCAGCTCGCCTTGCCATTCGGGAGTCCTTTATCCATGCCTGCATCCATTACCCTATCCAATCTGTTGTGGTCCACGCCTGACGGGCGACCCCTTCTTTCCCATCTCGATCTGAGCTTCGGCGCCGAGCGAACCGGTCTTGTCGGCCGCAATGGTGTCGGCAAGACGACGCTGCTCAAGCTCGTCTCTGGCGAACTGCAGCCGCAATCCGGCAGCATTGCCTTTGGCGGACGGCTCGGCATCCTGCGCCAGTCGGTCCAGGTGGAGGAGGGTGCAACGGTCGCCGATCTCTTCGATGCCAGTGATGCGCTCGCAATCCTTCGCCGCGCCGAAGCTGGCGACGCCACTGCCGACGAACTCGCCATTGCTGATTGGACGATCGAGGCGCGTATCGCCGCGGCGATCGAACGCGTCGGGCTGGACGCAGAACCGGAGACGTTGCTTATCTCGCTTTCCGGCGGCCAGCGGACGCGTGTGGGTCTTGCGGCCCTCGTCTTCTCCGATCCCGATTTCCTGATCCTCGACGAGCCGACCAACAATCTCGACCGGGATGGGCGGGAGGCTATCATCACGTTGCTTTCCGGCTGGCGCGCCGGCGCCATCGTCGTCAGCCATGATCGGGAGTTGCTCGATACCATGGATGCGATCGTCGAGATCACCAGCCTCGGTGCCCGGCGATATGGTGGAAACTGGAGCGCCTTTCAGGTGCGCAAGGCGCTTGAGCTCGCCGCCGCCGAGCACGACCTCGCGGACGCGGAGCGGCGTGTTGCCGATGTGGTCCGCAGCGCCCAGGTCGCGGCGGAACGACAGGCCCGCAGCGATCGCAACGGCCGCAAGAAGGCGGCAAGAAGCGATATGCCGCGTATCGTCGCCGGTGGCCTCAAGCGGGCGGCGGAAAACACCAGCGGCAACAAGGTTCGCCTTGGCGAAAAACGCCGCGAGGAGGCGATGGAGGAGGCGGCCGCGGCGCGGCAGCGGATCGAGATCCTGCAGCCCTTTTCAGCGCAACTCGCGTCAACCGGGTTGCCGCCCGGCAGGCATGTCTTGCGGTTGGAGCGCGTCACCGCGGGCTATCGGCCCGAGGCGCCGATCATCCGAAACCTCTCTTTTGCCATGACCGGCCCCGATCGCGTCGCGATCGCCGGGCCGAACGGCTCCGGCAAGACGACAGTGCTGGCGCTGATCACAGGCGTGCTGCAGCCGTGGTCCGGGACCGTTTCCGTCATGACCGGCTTTTCACTGTTCGATCAGAGTGTCAGTCTGCTCGATCGATCGTTGTCGATCCGCGAGAATTTTAGCAATCTCAATCCCCAGGCCAATGAGAATGCCTGCCGTGCGGCGCTGGCGCGTTTCATGTTCCGGGCGGATGCCGCCCTGCAGCAGGTGTCGACGCTCTCGGGCGGGCAGTTGCTGCGCGCCGGTCTTGCCTGTGTTCTCGGTGGCGCAAAGCCGCCGCCGCTGCTCATCCTCGACGAACCGACCAACCATCTGGATATCGATTCCATTGCAGCCGTAGAAGCGGGGCTGCAGGCCTATGACGGAGCGCTGCTTGTCGTCAGCCACGACGAGGTGTTTCTGGAGAATATCGGCATATCGCGTCTGCTTCAGCTTCCGCTTGGCGAAGAGCTTCTTCTCTAGGCGGGCCGGGTGCGGGGTCAGATGTAAAGGCCGGCCATCTTGCGCCAGGCGCCTGCCCGGTGAGCGCGGCCTTCCCAGACATGCAGCTGGTGGCCGACCTGCTTCTCCGCCAGCAGCCGGCTGAGGTGATAGTTGTTGTCGAGGAAGGGGTCGGCGTCACCGATGGTCAGGACGATCTCGACCTCGCGCAGCTTATCCAGCTGCCAGCCGCCGTTTAGCCCCGGCAGGAAGTGCGTCGGCGTGTGGAAATAGACCGTGTCGTCGTAATAGCCGTCGAACAGATCGCCGAAGGAGTCGACCCTGATCGTCAGGTCGTAGCGGCCGGAGAAGGCAACCAGCTTGCGGAACAGATGCGGATGCCGGAAGACCAGGCTGGCGGCCTGGAAGGCGCCGAGGCTGCAGCCATGCACGATGGTGCACTCATGTCCGTTCTTCGATGCCATCAGCGGCAGGACTTCGTTCAGGATATAGTCTTCGAAGGCCGTGTGGCGGCGGATTCGGTCAGCCGGATGCCGGTCGAAGCCGTAGAAGGTCTCTGTGGCCAGCCCCTCGATGCAATAGAGCTGCAGCTGGCCGGCTTGCAGCTTGTCGGAAAGGCTTTCGACCACGCCGAGCCTTTCGTATTCCCAGAAACGTCCCTCGCGGGTCGGAAACATCAGGACCTTGGCGCCGGCATGGCCGAACACCAGCAGTTCCATCTCGCGATGCAGGCGTGGACTATGCCAGCGCAGATATTCCCGGTTCATAACACCTTGAAGAAATCTCGGACTTTCTCGCGCAGTACCGCGTTCTGCTCAGTGCTGCCGGGATAATCGAAGTGCCCCGCATCCAATATGAAGGTTTCATTATATTTTGATGTCGGAAGGGCGTTGGCCACCGCGAACTGGCAGGGCGGCGCGACGGCGGGGTCGAAGAGGGCGACGGCTGCGAGCATCGGCACCTCGATCCGGCTTGCGGCACTGGCTGCGTCGAACATCCGCAGGGTCTCGAGAACGCTTCCATGTGTCGTCTGGTATGTCTGCACGGAATCTGCGCTGCCGACGGTCGGTAGCGTCAGCCATAGCTCCCGGTCGCCGAAGGTCGGGACGACGAGGTGGCCGCGATCGATGCGCGGATCGAACGGGATCGCCAGCGCGCCGATGCCGCCGCCGAAGCTGACGCCGCTGTAGCCGATGTGGCCTGAGAGCCATGGATAAAGTGTGAGAAGCGACGAGACGGCAAGCCAGAGATCATCGACGCAGCCGCCGATGATGTAGGTGTTCGGGTTGTCGATACCCTGCAGGACATGCCCCGACGCATCGGCCGGAATGGGCGGGCGGGCGCTGAGCGACAGGCCACGGGCGCAGGGGAAGAAAATGGCAGCTTCCTCGACAGGCAGGTCGAAATCGGGCGCATCGCGGCCGCCATAGCCGTGGCCCACCACCAATCCGCGGCGCACCGGCAGCCGCCGTGGCAGGAGCAGCCAGCCGCCGATCTCGAATCCACCGGTCGAGGTGTAGGTGATGTCGAGGACCTGCCAGTCGGGATGCGTCAGGCTGCTCTTTCGAAGCACCGGCTGCGGGTCGGTGGCGATCGCTCTTTCGTATCGGGCCTGCCAGAACGCATCGAACCCCGGCGGCGCTTCGGGCGGAACGATCGCTCGGAGGTCGGCAAGGGTCATGCCGTAGGTGGGGTTAAAGGCGAAGGGGTGTGTGGTGGGAATGCTCATGGGAGGGTTGTTTCGCGAAAGGGCGCGCAATGCAAGGCGGGAGCGCCTGATGCGCAAGGCGCCCCCGGAACGGCTAACCTGAAACGTTACAGCATTGTCATTTCCACGCTGTACAACATCGGTCCGCTTGGCTAAACCGCCTCTTGAAACCATGAAGAACGGGATTTTCATGATCGATCCGAAGACCCTTGCTGCCCGCTTCCCGGGCGATTTCACGTTCGGCGTTGCGACGGCGGCGTTTCAGATTGAAGGCGCTTCCAAGGCAGACGGCCGCAAGCCCTCCATCTGGGATGCCTTCTGCAACATGCCGGGTCGCGTATTCAACCGCGACAATGGCGATGTCGCCTGCGATCACTATAACAGGCTCGATCAGGACCTCGATCTCATCAAGTCCATGGGCGTCGACGCCTACCGCTTCTCGATCGCCTGGCCGCGCATCATTCCTGATGGTACCGGCCCGGTAAACGAGGCGGGCCTCGATTTCTACGATCGTCTCGTCGATGGCTGCAAGGCGCGTGGCATCAAGACCTTCGCAACGCTTTACCATTGGGATCTGCCGCTGCTTCTCGCCGGCGACGGCGGCTGGACGGCGCGCTCGACGACCTATGCATTCCAGCGCTACGCCAAGACAGTGATGGCCCGCCTCGGCGACCGCCTCGATAGCGTCGCGACCTTCAACGAGCCATGGTGCATCGTCTGGCTCAGCCATCTCTATGGCATTCATGCGCCGGGCGAACGCAATATGCAGGCAGCGCTTCACGCCATGCACCACATGAATCTCGCGCATGGCCTCGGCGTCGAAGCGATCCGCGCGGAAGCGCCCAACGTGCCTGTAGGCCTCGTGCTCAACGCCATGTCCGTCATGCCGGGCTCCGACAGCGCTGCCGACATTGCGGCTGGCGAACGCGCGCACCAGTTCCACAACGGCGCCTTCTTCGATCCGGTCTTCAAGGGCGAGTACCCGAAGGAGTTCCTGGAAGCACTCGGCGAGCGCATGCCCGTTGTGGAAGAGGGTGATCTCAAGATCATCAATCAGAAGCTCGACTGGTGGGGCCTCAACTATTACACGCCGTTGCGAGTTGCTGATGATCCGGCAAAGAACGGCGACTTCCCCTGGACTGTCGAGGCGCCACGCGTCAGCGACTTTAAGACCGATATCGGCTGGGAAGTATATGCGCCTGGCCTGAAGAACGTCGTCGAGGATCTCTATCGCCGCTACGAGCTGCCGGAGTGCTACATCACCGAGAACGGCGCCTGCTACAACATGGACGTCGTCAACGGCGAGGTCGACGACCAGCCGCGCCTCGACTATTACAGCGAGCACCTCGATACCGTCGCCGACCTGATCAAGGACGGGTATCCGATGCGCGGCTACTTCGCCTGGAGCCTGATGGACAATTTCGAATGGGCCGAGGGCTACCGGATGCGGTTCGGCCTCGTGCATGTTGATTACGAGACCCAGGTCCGCACGGTAAAGAAGAGCGGCAAGTGGTACAGCGAACTTGCGGCACAGTTCCCGAAGGGCAACCACAAGAGCAGCTGACGAGCGCATGGCGCGAATCGGCGCCGTGGCTTAAACCGTGCGCATGGAAAAGCCGCTCTTCCTCTATGCGCTCTGCGGCAGCCAGCGAAAGGCTTCGACCAATCGCCGGCTGCTCGAAGCCCTGCGGGATAATGCGCCCGCAGGCGTCGTAGTCGAGATCTGCGAGCTGATCGGCGAGCTGCCGATCTTCAACCCGGACCGCGAGGGCGAGAACACGCCAGCGATCGTCGAAGAGTTTGCAGCCAAGATCCGTGCGGCCAACGGCATTATCGTCGCATGTCCGGAATATGCCCATGGCCTGCCCGGGGGATTGAAGAACGCGCTTGATTGGCTCGTTTCCCGCGACGAAGTGCCGTTCAAGCCCGCAATGATTGCGCATGCCTCGCATCGCGGCGATTTCGCCCTCGAGCAGTTGACCGAAGTACTGAAGACGATGTCGCTGCGGCTTGTCGACGAGGCTTTTCTAAAGATCTCGTTGCTTGGCAAGACGGATGGCGGACAATCTGACGTCCTTGCCGAAGCCGTGAAAAGCGGGCTTCTCGTATCTGTGCTTGTAAAATTCTGCGCTGCAATCAATCGCGTTGGCGTCTGACTCATTCCGTCAAGTTGCGGAAAACATTGCGTAATCAATGTATTTTCCTGACGTTTTGGGGGCTAGCGGTTATGGCGAAAAAATCGCCGATGATTAATCGTTACATCGATCCCTTAACCGTTTTTTGAGCCCTAGCTGGCAGACTTCCGTGATCGGGGAGCAATGAATGCGGGCAATTTTCGGGGGCAACAAGAAAGTATCGGGCATCGGTCGTCATGCGACGGTCGCCGGCGTGCTTTTCTCCTTTGCCATTGTTGTCGCAATTGTCACGACGCTCGTGTTGAGCGCGCTCGAGCGCGTTGCGGATCGATCCAACGTGCTGGATGACGAGCGCTCCCGTGAAACTGTCTCCGGCGCCCTGAAGACCTTCGAGATGCAGTTGGGCGCGACGCTCAACGATTATGCAGCCTGGGACGATGCCGCGGTGAACGTCTATGCCGCCGATGGCATGGCCTGGACGATCAGCAACTACGGCGAAATGTCGGTCAACAGCGCCCTCTTCGATATGGCAATCGTGATCGATGACGAGAAGAAGTCGATCATGGCCTATCAGGAAGGCAAGCCGATGGAAGGCGCGCTGGACGATTTCTTCTCGCCCGCGCTCTGGTCACTCTTCGACAAGGTGAAAGCGGCGGGCCTGCAGGACAACCCGGAGGCGACAGGTTTCGTCGATACCAAATCCGGTATTGCGGCGGTCGGCGTCGCGCTGGTGCGCGAGAAATCCGGCGCGCTCGATATGCCGGCAGAAAAACATCGCTATCTCATCTTTGCCCGCCACCTAGGTTCCGAGAGGGTGGCCGAACTTGGCGCGACCTATGTGGTCGACGGTTTGAAGCTGGTCGCCCCTGATTTCGAAGCCCCGTATTCGGTGGCGATCGCCGACGCCAAAGCGGCCATGCTCGGCAAGCTCATCTGGCTGTCGCGGGGGCCCGGCGATATCGGCTATGGCGAAGTTCGTCCGATGGTCGTCAAGGCACTCGGACTTGTCGGCTTGTTCTTCATCGTTCTGCTCATCATCGGTTGGCTGGCGCTACGCCGCCTCAAGGCCGAGGAAATCATTGCCCGAGAGGAAGCCAATCGTGACCGGTTGAGCGGCCTGTTGAACCGAGATGGGCTTGGAACCGCGATCGACGCCTTCGTTGCCGAGGCAGCGCAAACGCATCGCAATGTGCTCATCCTCTATCTCGATCTCGACGGCTTCAAGGAAGTCAACGACGCTTATGGTCATGGCACCGGCGATCAGCTGATCCGCGCGGTCGCAGCTGGCCTCAACGTGCTCATTCCTGTGGGCGCCGTGCTCGCCCGCATCGGCGGCGACGAGTTCGCCATCGCTTTTGTCTCCGAGAGTGAGCACGCCGTTGCCCTGCAGCTTTCCGAGCAGATCCTGGACTTCCTCGCAGAACCGCTGGAGATCGGCCGGCGCGTCGTCGTCATCGGTGCAAGCATCGGCATCGCCATGTCGGAGGGTGGTGCGATCGACCGCGAGGAACTGGTGCGCCGGGCTGACCTTGCCATGTACAAGGCCAAGGAAGCCGGCCGTGCACGCATGACGCTTTACGATCCAGCCATGGACGCCGACCGGGCCGAGCGCAATGCGCTGGAACTCGATTTGCGCATGGCGATCGAAGGCGGTGATTTGCAGATTGCCTATCAGCCGCTGATCGATGCTGCGACCCATGAAATGACGGGCGTCGAGGCGTTGGTGCGATGGAACCGCCCGGGTCACGGGCCGGTCTCGCCTGAAGTGTTTATCCCCATTGCGGAAACCAGCGGGCTTATCGAAGCGCTGGGGCTCTTTGTTTTGCGCAAGGCCTGCGAGACAGCCAAGCAATGGCCGGAACTGCGCATCTCGGTCAATGTTTCTCCGGGGCAGTTCCGTAACCCGGCCTTTGTCGACTATGTCCGATACGTGCTGAAGCAGACGGAGATCGAGGCCAAGCGGGTGACCCTTGAAGTCACCGAAGGTTACATGATCCAGAACCCTCAGCGTACCCGGCAGGCGATCGAGCGACTGAAGACACTCGGCGTCAAGGTTGCGCTCGACGACTTCGGCTCGGGCTTTTCTTCCATCGGCTACCTGCGCCAGTTCGGCTTCGACCGCATCAAGATCGACCGCTCGCTGGTCATGGACATCCTGGAAAGCGACAGCCAACGCGAAATGCTGCAGGCGACGGTGGCACTTGCCCGCTCGCTCGACATTCCGGTCACGGCCGAGGGTATCGAGACCGAAGAGCAGGGCATAGCGGTGCGGCTCTTCGGCTGTGATACGTTACAGGGCTACTTCTTTGGCCGGCCGATGCCGGCCGATCAGATCACCGAACGGCTGATGCGGTCGCGCGCGGCAAAGGTCACCACCCGCCGCACCAACGCCGCCTAATCAGGTTCCGATGTGCTTTTGGCCACGCTTCTTGGCGAGCGCGATCTGATGCTGCCGCTGGCGGTAGCGCAGGCGGTCGTCTTCGCTGCGCGTGCTGTAGCAGTTGCTGCAGGAAACGCCTTCCTCGTAGTGAGGTGAGGTGATCTCCTCAGCTGTTATCGGATTGCGGCAGGCGTGGCAAAGCTTGTGTTCGCCTTCCTTTAGGCCATGCTCGACCGAGACGCGCTCGTCGAAGACGAAGCAGGCGCCATCCCAGAGGCTTTCTTCCTGCGGGACTTCCTCGAGATACTTCAGGATGCCGCCCTTGAGGTGATAGACCTCCTCGAAGCCCTGCTCCTTCATGAAGGCGGTTGCCTTCTCGCAGCGGATGCCGCCGGTGCAATACATGGCGATCTTCGGCTTGTTGTGCAGGCCGGTATTGTTGCGCACCCAGTCCGGAAACTCGCGGAAGGTCTTCGTATTCGGGTCAACAGCACCGCGGAAGATGCCGATTGCCGTCTCATAGTCGTTGCGCGTGTCGATGACGATCGTGTCGGGATCGGAGATCAGCGCATTCCAGTCCTGCGGCGCGACATAGGTGCCGACCACCTTGTTCGGATCGATGTTCTCGACGCCCATGGTGACGATCTCTTTCTTGAGCTTCACCTTCATGCGCAGGAATGGCATCTTCGATGCGTGGCTTTCCTTGTGCTCGAGCGCGGCAAATTCCGGCTGCGCGCACAGGTAGGCGAGCACTGTCTTGATGCCCGCGTCCGGTCCGGCGATCGTGCCGTTGATCCCCTCGTGCGCCAGAAGCAGCGTACCCTTCACGCCATTGTCTTCGCAAAGTGCCTGCAGCGGCTCGCGCAGGCTTTCGAAGCGCGGCACGGAAACAAAATGGTAAAGCGCCGCGACGAGAAAAGGGCTCGCCGCTGCCGTCGGTTGGGTCAGCGTGTCTGTCATACGGCTGGAAATACAGGTTTCGGCCCGCGAACGCAATCGGCGGGATCGTCGCGGTTAGCAACGGCCCTCCAGAGCAGCGCGATCCGGTCCGCTTCCTTGTCATAATCTTTCGGGAACACATCCTCGGCACGGTCCAGCGCTGCATTCCGATCTTCCTGCTGGCGGAAGATGATGGCGTCGAGCAGACGGGCGAGATCGTCCGCACCCGGAAAAAGGTGCGGCTCTGCCTCGACGAGTTCGCAGAGCACATCGAGATCGTGGACGTGACCGAGCAGATCAACGAGTTGGCTGGCCGCTTCGTACTTCGCCTTCATTGCCGTCGGCCACAGGGGGCGGAGAAGAGTGTGATAGGCGCGGTAGTCCTGCGTCCGTTTGCGCAATGTATGGAAGGTTTCCGCCGAGGCTTCGTCGTGACAGGAGGCAATTGCTTTCTGCGCTCCGCGGACGGTTTTTCGCCAGCCTTTGGCGATCAGTCGCGCATTCTTGCTCTGACGGCCGTTGAACTCGATTGTGTCGAGCGCGGCGATGGCCTCCCCAAGCATGCCGGGTATTTCCGATAGCCGCTGCTCCAGGCCGCTCTCGGCGGCCCCAAGCATACGATCGCGGCGCATCTCGAGTGCAGAGACGATGCGGCCGAGTGTCTCACCCTCCTCGGCATCGCGCGCGTTCTCCTTCAGGTAGACGGCAGTGTCGATCAGCGCCGCGGCATCACGGATTGTGGAGACGGATTTGGCGACGTCGCGGAGCCTGGCGTTCTCCCGCTCGCGAAAGGCCGGGATGTCCCTGGCGACGAGGCGATAGAGCGAGCGAACGCGTTTCAGGTTCTTGCGGAAGTCATGGATGGCCTCGTGCGTGCCATTCGGCCTCTCTTCAATAATGTCTATCGCCTCTCGCAGGTGGCCAGCGGCCGCTCTACGAAATTCGTCTGTGAGATGGTGGTCAGGCCGTATGCGAAAAGGCATGCCTATCGTGCTCGAATTCGGTGGCAAGGGCCTGATTTGAGTAGCGGAAATCACCTGTAACTTCACGGCCGATCCAGGCGGGCAGCGTTGGATTGTCGTCTTCCGAATCCATTTCGACTTCTGCGATTACCAGTCCGTGGTGCTCGCCGGCGAAGACATCGACCTCCCAGACAAAACCATCATGGGGGACGCGGTGGCGCGTCTTCTCGATGACAATGCCGACTGCCTCCTTCAAGAGCTCTTCAGCGTCGCCAACAGGGATATCGTACTCGAATTCGTCGCGCGTCATCGTGCTGCGGCCTATCTTGACCGTCAGCCGTGCTTTCTTGTCATCCAGCACACGAATGCGGACCGATCGGTCGTCCATGGAGGCAATGTAGCCCTGCCGTAGCTTCGATTTCGTCTCGGCTTCGGAACGCCATGCATCGCTGCGTACTAGAAACTTCCGCTCGATTTCTTTCGCCATTTCCGATGACCTTTTGTGACGATTTTATTACGCTAGCCTAATTTTCCCGCTAT
Source organism: Rhizobium sp. 01T417 (assembly GCF_056398905.1). Lineage (NCBI taxonomy): Bacteria > Pseudomonadati > Pseudomonadota > Alphaproteobacteria > Hyphomicrobiales > Rhizobiaceae > Rhizobium > Rhizobium sp. 01T417. The sequence goes on from NZ_JBFTQH010000010.1 coordinate 54,242, forward strand.
GGGTACCCATTCTGTTACGAGGATAGGTTTTGTCTCGACAAAGCGCACCCTTGGAGGTATTTCGAGACCCGAATTCAATCGTTTCAAAAGGATCACGCGGCCATGGGCGAAAAGACAGAAAAGCTCCTTTCCATCCTGAAACTTCAGCCTGTTGTACCGGTTCTGATCGTCGATGACGTCAAGTCCGCGGTTTCGCTGGCGCGTGCTCTTGTCGCAGGCGGCCTGAAGGCGATCGAAATCACCATGCGCACGCCAGCCGCCCTCGATGCCGTTCGCGCCGTTGCCGACGAGGTCGAAGGCGCTGAGGTGGGTGCCGGCACCATTCTCAACGCCGCCCATTGGGATGCCGCGGTCGCTGCCGGCTCGAAATTCGTCGTCAGCCCGGGCGCGACGCAGGAGCTGCTGGATGCGGCCCGCAATTCCTCCGTTCCGCTGCTGCCGGGTGCTGCGACCGCAAGCGAGGTCATGGCGCTGCGCGAGGAAGGCTACAAGGTGCTGAAGTTCTTCCCGGCAGAACAGGCTGGCGGCGCTGCCTATCTCAAGGCGCTGTCTTCGCCGCTCGCAGGTACAGTCTTCTGCCCGACCGGCGGCATCTCGCTGAAGAATGCGATGGATTACCTGTCGCTGCCGAACGTTATCTGCGTCGGCGGCTCCTGGGTGGCTCCGAAGGAATTGGTTGCTGCGGGCGATTGGGCCGGCATCACCAAGCTCGCGTCGGAAGCCGCTGCACTGAAGGCTTGATTCCAGGATAAACGGCATTTGATGCAGGCGGCATTTCCGCCTGCATTTGTATTTTGGGCGTCAGCACCTATCTCCCATTTGGCCTCTAGACAGGGAGATGATGAGGAATGATCGACGCGAAGAAGCTTCTTGAGCAGTTTCTGGGTTCGCAGGTGCCGGGTGTCGGCGGTACCGTCAAGGACCGGGCGGGCGACGCGATCCAGATGGCCAAGGACAATCCGTGGAAAGCCGGTGCGCTGGCAACCGTTCTGCTCGGGACCAAGGCTGGACGCAGCATTGCCGGCAATGCGCTTACTATCGGCGGTCTCGCTGCGATCGCGGGTCTCGGCTATCAGGCCTATAAGAATTATCAGGCAGGGCAGGCGCCGGCTACTCCGTCCGATGCGCCCCCACCAAGGACGGCCGTGCTGCCGCCCCCCGCTGACTCCGGCTTCAGCACCGGTTCCCCCGCCCAAAGCAACGAATTCGTACTCGTTCTCATCCGCGCCATGATCGCCGCGGCCAAGGCCGATGGCCATGTCAACGATGACGAACGCGCCCTCATCCTCGAGAAGATCAGGGCCGCGGATGTCGCCGCCGAAGCCGCCTTCTTCATCGAACGGGAGTTGTCGCTGCCGACGGATCTCGACGCACTGGTTGCCGCCGCCGAGACTGAGGAGCAGCGGGTGGAGCTCTACACCGCGTCACGCCTGACCATTGAGCCGGATTCGCGCGCCGAGCGCGGCTATCTCGACCTGCTGGCTGGTCGCCTTGGCCTTCCCGATGCTTTGGTCGACCACATCGAGGCGACGGTGTCCTCCGCCAAGGTCAGCCTCTAAAAGCATCATTCGGCCAGTTGCCTTTCCCAGGCGGCTGGCCTAAGCCATGTCTCCTTACCCGGAGGAGCGTATGCGCGATCTATCGAATTTCAAGGGCTGTCCGGCACCCCAGCCGGTGACCCTCAGGGGGCGTTTTGTCACCGTCGAACCCTATGTCCGCGAGCAGCATCTGCAGGCTTTGTGGGACGGACTTGGCGGCATGGCCATCAATCCCTTGCTGCGCTACTTCTCGCAGCCCGATTTTACAGGTACCGAGGACTTCGCCGCCTGGCTTCAGTCGGTCGCCAAATCGGGTTGGCTGACGCATGTCTTCCGAGACAACAGCTCCGGCAAGATCGTCGGCATGGCGAACTACATGCGGGCCGATCCGGCCAATGGCGTGGTCGAGGTCGGCGGCGTCGCGCACGGTTCCGACATGAAGCGCTCGCCGCTCTCCACCGAAGTTCACTATCTGATGGCCAAGCATGTCTTCGAGGATCTCGGTTACCGGCGCTACGAGTGGAAATGCGACAATCTGAACGAGGCGAGCAAGACGACGGCGGCCCGCTACGGTTTCACCTACGAAGGCGTGTTCCGCCAGCACATGATTTCCAAGGGCCGCAATCGCGATACGGCCTGGTTTTCGATGCTCGATTCCGAATGGCCTGTCCTGAACGCAGCGTTCGAGGCCTGGCTGTCTCCCAGCAATTTTGATGCAGACGGCAAGCAGAAGCGGCGGCTGGAGGAAATCCGCGCCGAGCTGACCAAGGAATCGACAGAGTGACGGATCCGAGATCGGAAGGCCGTTCGCAGGCAATTGCGGCGGCCATCATCCTTATGGCCGCCGGCCTCGTGCTCTATTTCATGCCGGCCATCATTCTCGCACTTGGCAGCTACTCGCCGTATCTGGCGGCTGGTGTCGGCGCGTGCCTGGTTCTGGCTTTTTTCGTCGTCTTCTGGCTGAGGGCGCGATATCAGCGCCAGCGCGGTAAATAGCGCCGTAGGCTCTAGCCCTGTAGCGAGGCGCCGAGCAGCAGTGCGCCCATGGCAATCACCAGCAGGGCGCCTAGGATTTCGATCGTATTCCCGATCCACACCGACGCGGCTGAGCCGCGCCCGGCGAGGCGCATCGCAGTGCCTTTGGCAGTGACCGCGAGCGTTGCCAGCATCGCGACCGTTATCGCGGTGCCAAGCGACATCGCGATCACCGATAGCACGCCGCCGAGATAGAGGCCGTTCAGCAGCGAGAATGTCATGACCAGCAGCGCGCCCGAGCAGGGGCGTAAGCCAACGGCGATGATGGCCGACCAGGCTTCGCGGACATTGAACTTCTCGGCCTTGAGCAGGGACGGATCGGGCATGTGCGATTGGCCGCAGGTCTCGCAGGCCATGCCGGCAATGAACTTGTGCCCGGCTCTGAGCGCCTGTGCTTCACCGAAGGCGTAGCTCGAACCTTGCTTCTGCGCTGCATTGTCCTGCCAGTCCAGCATCATGCTGACGGGGCCAGACGACGTTGCCATGACCTCACGGCGTGGCATGCCTGCAATGATCCCCCGCAGCTTGCGGAACAACAGCCAGCAACCGAAGAGGATGACCAGGATGAAGCTGGCAATCTCCATCGCCTGCGTCGCGGCCGTCAGGCTTATGCCGGTGCCGCGCAGCACCAGCCATGCACCGCCGACAAGTGCGATTGCGACAAATCCCTGGAGGAAGGCGGAGACGAAGGAGATGGATACGCCGCGTTTCAGCTCGATCTCATTGGCGATCATGTAGGAGGAGATAACAGCCTTACCGTGCCCGGGGCCGGCGGCGTGAAAGACGCCATAGGCGAAGGAGAGGCCGATCAGCGCCCAGAGATGCCAGGAATCCGCACGCATGGCTCGCAGCGCACCCGTCAGGGCACGATAGAAGGCCTGCTGCTGTGCATTGACATAGAGGAGGAGGGGAGCAAGCGGGCCGCCCGTCGGCTGGAAGCTCGGTTCCGATGTGCCGATGCCGAGCGGCGACTGCGCATGCGCAACGGCCATGCCCGCGACCAGCACGAATGCGGCGCCGAGCGCAATCGGCCGAAGCCGGTGTCTCAGCATGTGAGATCCAGTCGCGTCGCGAAGAGCTTCGACATGTTCGTCCCCGTCGGGTCGTTGAAGAAAGCGTCGGTCAAGGACTGCTTGTTCTCGGCGATCACCTGGTCGGCATCGGGGCGGACGACCTGGTGCTTGCAACTTTTGAACCGGTCGCCGACCAGAACCAGCTCGTTGTCGGTCGGGAAGTCGATCGAGGTGTAGAGCGTCGGGTCGTAGACACCGAAGGTAAGGCCTCCCTTGAGCGGCATCTTTTCTGCCGGCTTGACGGCGAAGAACATCAGCAACTGACCCTGCTTGTAGTCCACATGGATCAGGTCGGGCTTCTCGACCTTTATATTCTTACCGTTCATCGTAAGGTTCATGTAGTAGTCGTAGTCGACCAGCGAATCCCGCACGGTCTTGCCGACCTCGGCCAGCTCGTTCGGGTCCAGCTTCAGATCGGTGTTCTTGTCGAAATCCATCACGACGGACGACGAGAATACCTCGTCGAAGCGCCAGACGTTGCGCAGTTCAGCAACGTTGCCGTCGTCATCGGCGACGACCTCCAGCCGCGCTTCGACAAACACATGCGGGTGTGCAAAGGCTGCGGCTGGCAAAAGCGACAGGAGCGACGCCATCAGGAATGTCGATTTCTTCATGCGTGCTCTTACTGCGGGATCCCAAACTCACCTGATTCCTCGCCAGTAAATGGGACGGAATTGGGACCGGCCCCAGACGGGAAGCGGTCAGGAATGCTTCTTGAACCAATTGTGAAGGTAGTCGACGAAGATGCGGACCTTGGCCGGCAAGTAGCGGCGATGGGGGTAGACGGCATAGATACCGCGATCGGTCGGAATGTAATCGTTGAACAGCGTCACCAGCTCGCCGCTCTCGATCGGCTTGCGGGCGATGAAATCGGGAATCAGCGCGACGCCGATGCCTGACAGTGCGGCGCGCAGCGTCGCATGTGGGCTGTTGACCTCCATGGGGCCTGTCACCGCAACGGCAAAAGATGTGCTGTCCGGATTGTAGAAGCGAATGCTGCCCTGGCTGCGCGAGTTGGTGTCGACGATGAAGGGGACGTTCGACAGATCCGATGGGTGGGCAAGATCCGGATGGCGCTCCACGAAGTCGGGTGTCGCGCAAAGATGGACGCGGAAATCCGAGATCTTGCGGGCGATCATGCCGGAGTCCTCGAGCTTGGTCACGCGAATGGCGACATCGAAGCCTTCCTCGATGAGATCGACGAATCGGTCGTCCGCGGCGATCTCCAGCGCGAGATCCGGGTTTTCCTTGGCGAAGTCGATCAGCGACTGGCCGACCTCGGCATCGACGAAGGTGCGTGGCACCGAGACCTTCAGTCGGCCCTTCAGTTGGGCGTTATTCTCGCGCACGAGATCGGCGAGGTTGTCGATCTCCTTCAGGATGTCGGATGCCGTGCGGTAGTAGGTATGACCGGCCTCGGTCATGGAGAATTGGCGGGTCGTCCGGTTCAGCAGCAGGGCGCCGAGTTCGTCCTCCAATTCACGCACATATTTCGACAAAAGCGCCTTGGAGCGGCCGGTGCGCCTCGCCGCAGCCGAAAAGCCTTCTGCTTCAACGACATCGATGAAGGCGCGGATGCGGGTGAGGGTGTCCATGACGATCTCCTGAAAAAGCGCCGAACCACCATTCAAATCAGTCGGTTGCGGGCCGTTTTACCACGTTGAACAAATTGCGGTGTATTGTTCAAATATTTTCTGCCGGGAGATGCGAAAAAACCGCTTGATTATGACGGCGAATATTCCTATCTCGTGGTCAGCCCAAAGTCGCACGTGCCCATGGGTGTCCGCCGAACCCTCGAATTGGTGAGGAAATCGGTAAGGTACCTGGAATTAACCCCTCCAGTCGCTATTCTGGCCAACCGGAAAATGCGAGGACGCCTGAAGCAACGACGGTGCGGGCCTTTTTGTTCTCTCCCTGCTTTCCATCAGCGGGGGTTACTGAAGAGGCACACCTTCATTGCCGGAAGTGCGGTAGGGAACTCCCTCCAATCCATGGCAGACAAAGCCGGATCCATGTCGCTTTCGCGGCGTTGATCCATCATTTGCGCTATCAAGCGCTTGCTAAGGTTCCGGGGTCTCCACCGGCTGGTTCCTATGCGAGCGATTGATTGCCCTTTGTCCTCCGGTTTTCCGGAGCTCTGGAATTGGAAGAGGGAATCGATATGACCACCCAGCGCATCCGCGACTTTCTCGCAACCCGACGTCCCGACGGTCCCTGCCTCGTGGTCGACCTCGACGTCGTGCGCGATAATTTCTCTGCTTTCCGTCACGCCATGCCGGACAGCGCGATCTACTACGCCGTCAAGGCAAACCCGGCTCCGGAAGTCCTGAAGCTGCTCGCCGACATGGGCTCGAGCTTCGATTGCGCGTCAGTCGCTGAAATCGAAATGGCGCTCAATGCCGGTGCAACCGCTGCCCGTATTTCCTTCGGCAACACGATCAAGAAGGAACGCGACGTTGCCCGCGCGCATGCGCTCGGCGTCAGCCTCTTTGCGGTCGACAGCCACGAGGAAGTCGAGAAGATCTCGCGTGCCGCTCCCGGCGCCCGCGTGTTCTGCCGCGTCCTGACGGATGGTGAAGGTGCTGAATGGCCGCTGTCGCGCAAGTTCGGCTGCGTCCCGCAGATGGCTGTGGACGTTCTCGTCTACGCGCATCAGCTCGGCCTCGAGTCCTACGGTGTGTCGTTCCACGTCGGTTCGCAGATGACCAAGGTCGATGCCTGGGATTCAGCTCTCGCCGACGCCAAGCGCGTCTTCGTTCAGCTGGCCAAGCAGGGCATCCACCTGCAGATGGTCAACATGGGCGGCGGCTTCCCTACCAAGTATCTGCGTGATGTTCCGTCGGCGGAAGCTTACGGTCGTGCGATCTACCAGAGCCTTCGTGACCACTTCGGCAACAACCTGCCGAAGACGATCATCGAGCCGGGCCGTGGCATGGTCGGCAACGCCGGTGTCATCAAGACTGAGGTCGTGCTGATCTCGAAGAAGTCGGACAACGACGCAGCCCGCTGGGTGTTCCTCGACATCGGCAAGTTCGGCGGTCTCGCCGAGACGATGGACGAAGCCATTCGTTACCCGATCCGGACCGAGCGCGACGGCGACGAAATGGAGCCTTGCGTGATTGCCGGCCCGACCTGCGATTCCGCAGACGTGCTCTACGAGAAGAATCTTTATCCGCTGCCGATCTCCCTTTCGATTGGCGACGAGATCCTGATCGAAGGCACCGGGGCCTACACAACCACCTACTCGGCGGTCGCGTTCAACGGCTTCGAGCCGTTGAAGGCCTACGTCATCTAATATTGCCAGCCCCGTAGCCAGCCGGGGCGGCATTCTCACAATTCATATCAATCGCCGCTCATATCGGTTTTGGGTACGGGAGGCCACGATGGCCGCTGTTCTTGATTCTGTCCGCGCATTTTTTGCGCCTTCTGTCTTTACCATCGACGCCGAGAACGCTGGCGACGTCGTGGCTCGCGAAAACCTGCTGGATCGTGCCATGGGCGCGAACCGCCGCAAGAAGTCGTCGGAAAAGATCCGCCGCGGCCGTGTGCCGGCTGAAGGCCTGGCGCTGGTTGCACGCGATCGCGACGGCCATGTCATCGGCACCGTGCGCCTGTGGAACGTCGAGGCCGGCGTCAACGCCGAAGGCACGCCGATCAACGCGCTGCTGCTCGGGCCGCTGGCGGTTGATGCGAGCTTCGAGGGCAAGGGCGTCGGTTCGGCGCTGATGCGCGCCGCCATGCTGGAAGCGAAGAACCGTGGGCATGGCGCGATCCTGCTCGTCGGCGATGCCCCTTACTACGAACGTTTCGGTTTTTTTTCCGGGAAGGCTCAACATCTCGTCATGCCGGGTCCCTTCGAACGCTCGCGCTTCCTGGCGCTGGAGCTCATCGAGGGCTGGCTTGACGGTGCGGCCGGCATGATCGTCCCCTCGGGGCGGATGCTGGCAAGCGCCCCGGTCCGCAGGGCGGCGTGATCGGCAAGGCCTCTCCCCTGATGGGGAGGGGCCTTTTGTTTTCTCGTTTTTCGGAAATCAAGTTTAGGAGGCGCCGGAAAACCGGACGAACGCTTAGCCTAAACTTTTATGACTGCGTGCCCCCTCAGGCTTCAATTATTTGACGACGCTTGTGTCGACCAATTGAGTTCCGGCAGTCTGAACGACATTTTCAGGTATAGCGGCGATGAAGAACATCGTGAAAGCATAAACCGCGAATATAGTCGCTGCGGCAGTGGCCCTTAGAATCATTCATGCACTCCTATTCTCAGGAGTCCAATGTGGGCTCAAAAAGTGGCTTTCCAAAGAGTTTTCTGAACGCCAGATGAACAAAAAACTGTGAGAGCAAAAATTAATGATATTTTAGCAACACCTGAGTTTCGCCCCAAAGTGGGCGAAATTCCTGATTTGTTCTCACGAATTTGCAATTATTTCAAGCATATAGATGAAAGTTTGGGCATTGGTTTTCCTCGCTGGCGCGTGGTCGCCCTATAATCTCCTCGTCATCTGGCAGGGAGCCGGGTTCATGAACCGGTCCGCCTTCCGTTCATATTTCGGCGCTCGATGATGGTTGCCGAGGCTGGGTCGGATACCGTCAGGGTTGAAGATCCATCGGGGAATCGGGATCGGGAGACGCTCCTGTCGACTTTGAGAAGCCGGAAAGCTCGCCGCAATCGGGCAGGCGATGCAGCCTGACATCCCATTCCGCTACCCCAAATCGCCTGCCCACTCCTATCGGGAAAACCGTCACGAAGCATGGCTTCGCGCGGCGCCTTGGGCTGCCTGCGGGATGGCGGCCTACGCCTGTGGTCGTGTTCATCAGACGCGTCCCTGCCGATCATAAATTTTCACGTCCGCGTGAGCCGCATCGGGCGGACGATGATTTTGCGTTCTGCCTACGCTAGCTCAGCGAAATGATCACGCGCCTCGCTTTGCTCGTCGCTTTTCTGCTGTCGCCGCTCGCTGCCGTTGCACAGCCGGAGAACGGCCGGACGGCAGTTTTGCTCGAGAGCTTGTCCTCACGCGTGGAGTTGAAGCCGCTGAGAACCGTGATCGTCGCCAGGGATGGGCGGACGGTGGCGGAACAGGGCTACGGCGACCACGCCGCGACTGAGTCAGTCAACATCAAGTCCGCTTCCAAATCGATCATTTCATGCCTCGTCGGCATCGCCATCGAAAAGAAACTGCTGGAAAGCCCGGACCAACGGATCGCTCCGATCCTGAAAGCTGAGCTGCCTGCCGATCCCGATCCGCGGCTTAACGAGATCACCATCGGCAACCTACTTTCGATGCAGGCGGGGCTTGGTCGCCTGTCTGGTCCCAATTACGGGCGCTGGGTTGCCTCGCGCAACTGGGTGCGTTTTGCCCTTGCCCAACCTTTCGACGACGCGCCTGGCGGTCAAATGCTCTATTCGACCGCCTCCACGCACCTTCTCTCGGCGATCCTGACGAAGGTCAGCGGGAGGTCGACGCTGGCGCTCGCCCGCGAATGGCTGGCACCCGTTAGCGGCTTTAGGATCGGCGCCTGGGAGCGCGACCCGCAGGGCATCTATCTCGGCGGGAACCAGATGGCGATGACGGCCCGCTCGCTGCTGGCTTTCGGCGAACTCTATCGCAACGGCGGCAAGGCTGCGGATGGTACGCAGGTCGTGCCTGCGGACTGGATCGCGCAATCGTGGCAGCACCGCACCAATTCGCGCTTCTCCGGCGACGATTATGGCTACGGCTGGTTCTCGCGACAGATTGGCGGCGAGGAGGTCCATTTCGCCTGGGGATATGGCGGCCAGATGCTCTACATCGTCCCCTCGCTCGGCTTGACTGTTGTCATGACATCGGACGAGAGCGGCCCATCGGCGCGCACCGGCTACCGCGATGCGCTGCATGGTGTTCTTGCGGAGATTATCGAGGCGGCGCGGCTGTCCTGATAACACAGCCGCGCAAAAGCTTAGGCTGCGATATCGACGACACCGCAATCGCCGGCTTCGGAAGCGAAGGCCAGCAGCTTGCCGTTCTTGCTCCAGCTCATCGACGTGATCGCGCCTTTGCCGGGTCGGCGCAGCAGCGCTTCCTTGCTGTCGGCAATGCGGACGGCGAGGATCATGCCGTCGATGAAGCCGATCGCCAGGATGTCTTCGACAGGGTGGAACTTCACTGAGGTCGCCATGATGTTGGCGCGGGTGCCGAGCTCGAGCGGCGCTTTGCCCATCGGGCCGTCTTTGCCCTGGAATGGCCAGACGATCGCAGCCGGCGCACCTGACGAGGCAAGCCACTTGCCCTTCGCGGACCACGAGAGAGACTTCACCTTGGCGGGGTAGCCGGTCATGCGCATGTGCCGGGCTTCAGCGCCGGCCTTGCTGTCGAGCTTCCATCCGTGCAGTGCGTTCTCCTGCATCGTCGTGACGAGGAAGTTGCCGTCAGGCGAGAAGGTGACGCCGGTATGGGCGCCCTTCCATTCGAGGTCGACCGGCTTGGCAGCGGTGCCGACCCAATGCAGCGACACGCCGTTGTAGCGCGCGGCGGCAATGCGCATGCCCTTGGGCGCGAAGGCGAGGCCTTCGACGGTCCGCTCTTCGGTAAATTCCTTGGTCGTGCCGTCGGCGAGGCGCACGAGAGCGCTCTTGCCGTAGGAGTAGGCGACGGCGCCCTGCGGGCCGGCGGCAAGCTGGGAAATCCATTTGCGCGGCGCGTTTGCAAGCTCGGTCACCCCGGCATCGGCTCCGATGCGCAGCACCTTGCCGTCCTCACCGCCGGAAATCAGGCTTTCGCTATACGGGTCGCGGATGCAGCTCAGCATGCCCTGATGGGCCTCGGTCACCTTCTCGCCGCCGTCGAGGCGGTGGATGGTGCCGGCGGCATTGGCGAAGAAGGGGGTGTCACCTAAAAATTCGACGGCCAGGATATGGCCGTCGAGATCAAACGGGGCAACTGTGGGCATCAGGCCGCCGCCTCGCACGCCTTGAAGGAAGCTTCGAGCTTTTCGTGATCAAGTTCGCGGCCGATGAAGACGAGACGGGTCTCATGCTTCTCGCCGTCCTTCCAAGGGCGCTGGTGGTCACCTTCGATGATCATGTGGACACCCTGAACGACGTAGCGTTCGGGATCGTCCTTAAAGGCGATGATGCCCTTGAGGCGCAGGATATTCGGCCCCTGAGTCTGCGTGATCTTCTGGATCCAGGGGAAGAAGCGTTCCGGGTTCATTTCGCCGCCACGCAGCGAGACCGACTGCACCGTCACGTCATGGATCGGCGACATGGCGCCATGATGATGGTGGTCATGATCATGATCATGGTGGTGATGGTCATGATCGTGGTCGTGATCATGCGCATGATGATGATGGTGGTCGTGGTCGCAATCCGGACCGCAGACGTGATCGTCATGGTCATGATCAAGAAAGTGCGGATCGTTCTCCAGCGCGCGCTCCAGGTTGAAAGCCCCCTGATCGAGAACGCGGGCCAGATCGACGCCCGAGCGGCTGGTCTTGTAGACGCGGGCCGAGGGATTGATGGCGTGAACGATATCCTCGATCTGCGCCAGCTCTTCCGGCGTGACGAGGTCGGTCTTGTTAATCAGGACGACGTCGGCAAAGGCGATCTGGTCTTCGGCCTCGCGGCTGTCCTTCAGGCGCAGCGGCAGATGCTTGGCGTCGACGAGAGCGACAACCGCGTCGAGTTCCGTCTTGGCGCGCACGTCGTCATCCATGAAGAAGGTCTGGGCGACCGGCACAGGATCTGCAAGGCCCGTCGTTTCAACGATGATGCCGTCGAAACGGCCGGGGCGGCGCATCAGGCCTTCGACAACGCGGATCAGGTCGCCGCGCACGGTGCAACAGACGCAGCCATTGTTCATCTCGTAGATCTCTTCGTCGGATTCGACAATGAGGTCATTGTCGATGCCGATCTCGCCGAACTCGTTGACGATGACCGCATATTTCTTGCCGTGGTTCTCCGACAGGATGCGGTTGAGTAAGGTCGTCTTGCCGGCGCCGAGGTAGCCGGTGAGAACGGTAACGGGGATAGGCTTCTGCTGGGTGGGGATCGCGTCGGTCATAAGAACCTCGAGAGATGGCACGCCCGGGGGCGGGGCTGAAAATTCGTCGGTCTCATATAAGGAGTTGCGGGCGGCAGTTCAAAGGGTTTTGTATGTTATAAGATCACATCGCACCGGCGATGGTTTCAATCGAGCTCCGCCGCGTCGAATGCATCGACGTCCTGCAGCAGTTCGGCCAGCCCCCTCACGGACTGCGCAATCAGCGCCTCGCCCTTCTCCGCCGTCGCCAGCGACGCGTTGCCCGCCACGCCCGATGGGCTAAGGTCAGACATTTTCCATCCGAAGGCATGCGGGCCATAGGCACGCAGATGCTTGAAGCGGGCAGCGAAATCCGACTGTCGGGACGGGAAGTCTGCAGCCTTGGTCATGTCGACCTTATCCGGGTGAAGTGCCAGCATCACCGACGTCTCGATGTCGCCGCCGTGGATGTCGATCGCCTTTGCCTCGGGCGAGATGACATCGGCGGGAACGCCGAAGCGCGTCCAACTCGTGGCGACGGCGAGCATGTTGAACCGGACGCGGGCCTCCGTCGCAACGATCGTCATCAGCGGTGAGTTGCCGCCATGGGCATTCAACATCACCAACTTGCGAATGCCCATGTCCGAGAGCCTCCGGGCAATGCCGAGCCAGCGTTGGATGGCCTCTCCATATGTCAGCGTTTGCGTACCCTTCACGTCCATGTGCTCGATCGAATAGCCGACTGTTTCTGTCGGCAGAAACGTGACCGGCGAGGCGGCGGGAATTGCAGCCTTGAGCCGGGCAACGATGCCGGCTGCAATCAATGCGTCGGTGTCGAAGGGCAGGTGAGGTCCGTGTTGCTCGTGGGCGCCAAGCGGCAGGATTGCGATCCACCGACTGCGGTCCGAGGGGGAGAGATTCGGATCGTTGTGTTCGAAGTCGCGAGAAGGCACATTCATCCGGCTAAGCCCTCTTGTTTATGACGAGATGATGCGCAATGTGATAGCGCAGCGTTCTCAATGCTTATCGCATAAGCCCTTAAACCAAAATCGATTTAGGGGAGATGATTATGAATGTTCCGGCTCCCTTGCAAGGCGAGGGATGCGCAACACGGCAAAGTCAAAGGAATCGCGATGGGGAAGAAGCACAAGGACGGTAAGAAGCAGAAATCCAAGAAGAAGGACCAGACCGAATATACGGTTGTAGATCTTTCGCCGGCTTTGACACAGGCGGCCCGCTCGATGCGCACCGTGCTGTCTCGCAACCTGCTTGAAAGCGGTCTCTATGCCGGCCAGGACGGCGTGATTTTGCTGCTCGCGGAAACCGACGGGATGACGGCAGGCGGGTTGGCACAGAAGCTCGGCGTCAAGGCGCCAACCATGACGCGCACGATCGGGCGCATGGAAGCCCAAGGCTTCCTCGAACGCAAGCCGGATGCCGACGATGCCCGCCTGACCAAGGTCTATCTGACTGAACTCGGTCGCGGCAGCGTCCAGGCAATCGAAATGGCGTCCTCGGCGTGCGACAGCATGGCCACCCAGGAGTTCTCCGAGAAGGAAATTCGCAATCTTGTCCGTCTGTTGAAGGCAATCGACGGCAACTTGCAGTCCGCCGCCATCCCTCTCGATGAGCCTGAGGAAATCTGACAGATTTGTGAAATTACGAATTGCTTCGTTGCGTTTAATCTTTTAATTAAACATTTTAATAGTGCTCGATTCTTGAAATGGTTGGGCGCAAGGACAACCGCGCGTTGCCTGGGGAGGACACGTGGCTCAAAAGATAAAGCTTTCGACGATCGCCGAAACGCTCGGCATTTCCACAGCAACCGTATCTCTTGCCTTACGTGACAGCCCGCTCGTGGCTGGTGCCACCCGGGACAAAATCAAGGAACAGGCCCGCGCACTTGGCTATATCTATAACCGCCGCGCCGCCAGCCTGCGTACGTCCCGCTCTGGCATCATCGGTGTCGTCGTCCACGACATCATGAACCCGTTCTATGGCGAAATCCTGAAGGCGATCGAAAGCGAGCTCGATCGCAGTCGGCACACCTTCATTCTGTCGAACCATTACGACTCCGTCGAAAAGCAGCGCACCTTCATCGAAACGCTGCTGCAGCTCGGTGGGGACGGTGTCATAATGTCCCCGGCGATCGGTACGCCGCCGGAGGATATGCAGCTTGCGGAAGACAACGGCATGCCGGCGATCCTGGTGGCCCGCTCGCTGGACGGATTGGACCTTCCGACCTATCGCGGCGACGACAGCTACGGCATTTCGCTCGCCACCAACCATTTGATCGGCCTTGGCCATCGCTCGATCGCCATGATCGGCGGTACCGACCAGACGTCGACGGGACGCGATCGCTATCAGGGCTACGTCAATGCGCTGCGCAAGGCCGGCATCGACGTTGATCCGGGTCTACGCATTCCCGGTCCGCGCTCGATGCAGGGTGGTTTCGAAGCGGCAGTGCATTTCCTGTCGCTGCCGCAAAAGCCGACGGCGGCGGTCTGCTGGAACGATCTCGTCGCGATCGGCCTGATGAACGGCATTTCCCGCGCCGGTCTCGTTCCCGGCAAGGACATTTCCGTCACCGGCTATGACGACCTCGAGGAAGCGTCAATATCGATGCCGGCGCTGACCACCGTCTGGAATGGCCAGGCGGAAGTCGGACGCCTTGCTGCCCGCGCGCTTCTCGATCGCCTGGCGGGCAGCCACGAGCCCGACGGCATCCATCTGATCAAGCCCGAGATGCGCATCCGCCAGTCGACCAGCCCCTACCGACCGCGCCCGTAGCAAGCCAAGAGGAAGTGCCATGTCCCGCATCGCCGTTCTCGTTCCCGGGAAGATACACGAACGCGTCCTGACGCGCCTGAAGGAGAGCTTCGACGTTGTCGAAGCCAATCCCTCGACGCTTGACGCGGAGGCCGCTGGAAAGATTCGCGGTGTCGCCGTTTCCGGCACATTTGATTCGGCAGCAATCGACAGTCTTCCGAAGGTCGAACTGATCTCCAGCTTCGGTGTCGGCTATGACGGCGTCGATGCCAAGCATGCGGCAACCAAGGGTATCATCGTCACGAACACGCCCGATGTGCTGAACGACGAGGTCGCCGATACGGCGATCGGACTGCTCCTCAACGCGGTGCGAGAGCTTCCTCGTGCCGAGAACTGGCTGCGGGCCGGCAACTGGAAGCCCGGGCAGAACTATCCGCTGTCGCGCTTCTCCCTGAAGGGGCGGCATGTCGGGATCTATGGCCTTGGCCGCATCGGCCAGGAGATCGCCAAGCGCCTGGAACCGTTCAAGGTGAAGATCAGTTATCATACTCGCACGCGCCATGCCACCGCGCCCTATGGCTACTACCCGTCGCTGAAGGACCTTGCGGAAGCCGTCGACACGCTGATCTCCATCGTCCCGAAGACGCAGCAGACGCACAAGACGATCAATGCCGACATTCTTTCGGCGCTCGGCCCCGACGGCGTGTTCATCAATGTCGGGCGCGGGTGGACTGTTGACGAAGAAGCGCTTGCAGCGGCACTGAAGGCGGGAACGATCGGCGCGGCCGGCCTCGACGTCTTCTACAACGAACCGAACGTGCCGGCTTCGCTGCTCGATCTTCCGAACGCCGTGCTCCTGCCGCACCTCGCCTCAGGCTCGGTGCCGACGCGCAATGCGATGGCGGATCTGGTGGTTGACAATCTCGTTGAGTGGTTCGGGAAGGGCCGGCCGCTGACGCCAGTTCCGGAAACACCAGCGAAGGGCTGATTATCTCAATCTCGGGCCGGGATGAGGCGCGCACGCGGACAGACCGTCGGCCTCACCCCAGTCTACTGTGCTGGCTACTTGGCGACGTGCCAGACGCCGCCGACGCCATCGCCTGTCATATCGCCGGGCTTCTTGTCTCCGGCGAACGTGTAAAGTGGCTTACCTTCGTATGCCCACATTTCCTTGCCGTCGGCCGCCTTGACGAGTGTCCATTCGCCTTCGGCCTTGGCCTTGGCGGCGGCGTGGAAGGCTGGCCACTTCTTCAGGCAAGCCTCGTCGCAGTTCGATTCGCCCATGGCGTCCTTGTCGAACGTGTAGAGCGTCATGCCTTTGGCGTTTGCCAGGATCTTGCCCATCTTCGTATCGACCATTTTGGCCGGTTCCGCCGCAAACGCCGCAAAGGCGGTTGCAGCCAACAGGCCGGCAGAGACGATCAGCGTTTTCATGGTTACCTCCTGTTCAGGAGTGCCAGCGGGATGCTGGTAGCGCCCGATGTGAGCAAGAAACGTTCCTGCGACTTGGCGGTTCCATGGTCTCGCTGACAGCGGTGCGCATTCGGATTTGTTTTACTCGATCGCACGCAACGCGCATCTTTCTGCTGGAAGCGCCCAGGGCATTGTTCGCGTATGCGTTGAAAAGTGTGGTCAGCTATTGCAGAACTTTCGAATGGGGAAATCTCCCTATCAGATGGCTGCTGCTGCAAACTGTCTTGCCAAACCCAGGGTGGATCGCAATCCGATGAATGAAATGCGACGCAAGCTGACGACCATCTTCTCGGCCGATGTCCAGGACTATACGCGGCTGATGGGCGCCGACGAGGAGGGTACCCTTGCCATGCTGAAGTGGTCGCGCGATGCGATGTCGCGGCTGATCGGCGCGCATGGCGGTCGGGTGATCAATACCTGGGGCGACGGCCTAATCGCGGAATTTCCGAGCGTCGTCGAAGCGGTGCGCGCTGCCATCGATGTCCAGAACGAACTCGTCGGAATAAACGCCGCCCGGCCGGCGGAAGGACGCATGCTCTATCGGATCGGCATCAATCTCGGCGATGTCATCGCCGAGGGTGACGACCTCTACGGCGACGGCGTCAATATCGCCGCCAGGCTTCAGGCTTCCGCAGCAGCGGGCGGCATCGTGATCTCCAACACAGTCTACGACCAGGTCCGCAACAAGGTCGCCGTCGGCTTCGATTTTCTCGGGCCACTGACGGTGAAGAACGTTAGCGAGGCCGTGCCGAGCTATGCTGTGCGGATCGGAGACGACGTGTCCACGACGCCCGCACCACCCGCTCGCCCGTTGCCGGCGGCTGCGGCGCCTGCGCCGGGGCGCCCCCTTGCACCGAGGGTGCGGAAGATTGGCGGGGTGTTCGCGGTTGTCGCGATCGCGTTGGTCGTGATCAATCTTTTGACGTGGCAGGGCGAGTTCTGGGCCGTCTGGCCGCTCCTCGGCCTTGCCTTCGTCGCTGCGATGGCCTGGAACCGGAATCAGAGCCGCTTCGACCAGCGTCTTGCCGGCTTGGCCGCTATCGGCATTGGTATCGTTATCATCAACTTGCTGACATGGCACGGGGTGTTCTGGGCGATGTGGCCGCTGCTGGGCCTGGCGGTCGCCGTCGGCCTGCGGTGGGCGATGCGAAGGTAAACGCAGGAGCTCCTATCCGCCGTGCTCGGATGGGACAAATTGATTCGACTGCCTGCGGTCGCTGTGATCCACTCGCCAAGTTTTATTGCCAATCTCGAAGTATCCAAACCAGGGAGCTGAACATGGGCAATACCTCTGTGCACAGCGAGACTGCGGCCAGGACCGCGGCAATGCGGACGGCCGCCATGAAGCTCGAGGTCATCGTCATCCCGGTCTCGGACGTCGACCGTGCCAAGCAGTTTTACAGCAATCTCGGTTGGCGGTTGGATGCCGATTTCGTCACGGGCGACGACTTCAGGGTCATTCAATTCACGCCTCCGGGCTCGCCCTGCTCCGTCATCTTCGGCAAGAACGTGACGGCGGCCGTGCCCGGCACGGCGCAGGGCCTCCATCTGATCGTTTCCGATGTCGAAGCCGCTCGTGCCGAGCTCGCCGAACGCGGCGTCGCGCTGAGTGATGTCTTCCACGATGCCGGTGGCGTCTTCCATCATGCCGGCGAAAATGCACGCGTGAGAGGTCCGCATCCCCAGCGCAAGAGCTACGGCTCGTTTGCTTCATTCAGCGATCCGGATGGAAACGGCTGGCTGTTTCAGGAGATCACGACCCGACTGCCTCGGCGCATAGATGCTGATGAAACGATGTATTCGTCTGCCAGCGATCTCGCCGCGGCCTTGCGCCGTGCGGAAGCCGCTCATGGAGAACATGAGAAGCGCATCGGCAAGCGCGATGAAGACTGGCCGACCTGGTATGCGGAATACATGGTTCGCGAACAGGCGGGCAAGCCGCTGTCATCGTAGGTTTTCACCGTGCAGCCATAAAGGGCCGCGCAACTGGCAGGCCAATCAGGCGGGGGTTTTTTCCGCCGCCTTGGCGAGCTTGCCTGCCGCGTAATCCCTGACCGCATCGCCGAAAGCAGAGAAGATCTGGTTGGACGGCTTGTCGGTCTCGGCCCAGTACTCCGGGTGCCACTGGACGCCGACCGCAAAGGCCGGGGCATCGATCACGGACACGGCCTCGATCGTGCCGTCCTCGGCGACGGCCTCGACCTGCAGGCGCGGCGCGGTCTTGGCGATCGCCTGGCGATGCAGTGAGTTCACCCTGATCTCGCCGGGGCCGACGATACCTGCGATGCAGGAGCCTTCCTTGACGAAGACGCTTTGGCGGATCGCGTACTTGCCGTCACGGTCTACCTCGGCCGGGGTGCGATGATCCCATATGCCTGGCTGGTCCTGGATTTCGCTGGCAAGCGTGCCGCCCATTGCGACGTTGAGTTCCTGAATGCCGCGGCAGATTGCGAGCAAGGGAATGGCGCGGTCGATGGCACGGCGGATCAACGGCAGAGCGGTGGCGTCACGGGCGATATCGAAGGGGCCGTCGGCATCGGTCGCCGTTGCCCCATAGTAAGACGGGTGGACGTTGCTGGCCGAACCGGAGACGAGAACGCCATCGACGCGGTCGAGAATCGCGTCGGTTCCGTATCCTTCCTCGAAGGCCGGAATGATGAAGGCCATGACACCGGCGGCATTGAGTGCCGCGCGCACATACTGATGCTGGACGGCGTGCCATGTGGCACCGTCGAAGGTGCGGATATCGGCAGGAACGGCGACGATCGGCTTCGTCATTTTAACCCCGGTCGGAAGATGGAATTGGTGTATTGAGAGAGCCGAGAACGGCCCGGAAGTCAACGTCTCGGCGCAATCGCGGGCGGAATTACGGCAGTCGTGGCCGCCGGCTCCGGCAAATTACCGCTAACCTGCTGATTCTCATGGAAATGCACTTCGCCGCCATATTGCCGTTGTGATGCCAAAGACTAATGGCACAGTGCTTGAAACACGGTCGCCACCGTGCTTAGCTTCCCGCCATTGCTGCGGGTAGAGACGAGGGTTCGCCTCGCAGTGCCATCTATACGGGAGGTTTTTGATGGATCGTCGTTCATTCATGAAGAAGGCAGGAACCGCCGGCGCCGGCGCCGTTGCTGCTGCGGGTGCACTGGCAGCACCCGCCATTGCACAAGAGAACCCTAAAATTTCGTGGCGCATGACGTCGTCGTTCCCGAAGAGCCTCGATACGATCTATGGCGCTGCGGATGACATTGCCAAGCACCTTGCCGCGGCAACCGACGGCAACTTCACCATTCAGCCTTTTGCGGCCGGCGAAATCATTCCGGGCCTGCAGGCCGCCGATGCCGTCAGCGCCGGCACGGTCGAGGCCGCGCACACGTGCTCCTATTACTTTGTTGGCAAGGATCCGACTTACGCGATCGGCACTGCCATTCCATTCGGTCTGAACGGACGCCTGACCAATGCCTGGTTCTACGAAGGCAACGGCAACACGCTGATGAATGAGTTTTACGCCACGCAGGGCATCTATGGCCTGCCGGCCGGCAACACGGGCGCCCAGATGGGCGGCTGGTTCCGGAAGGAGATCAATACGCTTGACGACTTGAAGGGCGTCAAGATGCGTATTGCCGGTCTTGCCGGCCAGGTCATCAGCAAGGTTGGCGTCATTCCGCAGCAGATCGCCGGCGGCGATATTTATCCGGCCCTTGAAAAGGGCACGATCGACGCTTCAGAATTCGTCGGTCCCTATGACGACCTGAAGCTCGGCCTGCACAAGGTCGCGAAGTACTACTATTACCCCGGCTGGTGGGAAGGCGGCCCGACGGTCCACGCCTTCTTCAACCTCGAAAAGTGGAACAGCCTGCCTAAGCACTATCAGGCGGCACTGACCGATGCCTGCGCCTTTGCCAACACAAACATGATGGCAAAGTACGATGTGAAGAACCCCACGGCACTCAAGCAGTTGGTGGCGGAGGGCGCCACGCTTCGTCCCTTCAGCCAGGAAATCATGGAAGCCTGCTTCCAGGCTGCCCTCGGGATCTACGCCGAGATTTCGGCCTCGAACCCGTATTTCAAGAAGATCTACGAGGATCAGACCGCGTTCAAGCGCGATGCGTATCTCTGGGCGCAGCTGTCGGAGTACACCTTCGACACGTTCATGATGATCCAGCAGCGCGCCGGCAAGATTTGACCGACAGTCCGGTTCGGACAAAGAAAAAGCCCCGGATTTTGGTCCGGGGCTTTTTGTTGTCAGTTTATCTTCGGGGGCTGGCTGAGGTCCGTTGCAGGCGGCGCGGGCGTTGCGGGTGCCGGCGCGGGCGGCTGGCCGGGCAGGCCGTTCATCGGCGGCAAGCTCAGTCCGGGCATTTGCGGTGGGCCGCCGCCCGGGGCTCCCAGCGGGGGCAGCGACAAGCCGTTGCCGCCGAAGCCCGGCACTTCGATCTTGATCGAGTTCGGATCGACTTTCGGTCCCTTGTCCAGCCAATACGTTACCGATTGTGGCCAGAAGATCACGATCGCGACGAGGACCAGCTGCATGCAGACCCAGGGCAGGGCGCCCATGTAGATGTCCGACGTCTTGACGCTGCGATCGGCAATGGAGCGCAGGTAGAAAAGCGCGAAGCCGAAGGGCGGGTGCATGAAGCTCGTCTGCATGTTGACGCAGATCAGCACGCCGAACCAGATCAGGTCGATGCCGAGGGCTGAGGCGACCGGCGCCAGCATCGGAATGACGATGAAGGCGATCTCGAAGAAATCGAGGAAGAAGGCCAGCACGAAGATGAAGATGTTGACGAAGATCAGGAAGCCGACCGGGCCGCCGGGGATGCCCGACAGCATGTGTTCGATCCAGCGCGAGCCGTCCATGCCTTGGAAGACCAGGCTGAAACAGGTCGAGCCGATCAGGATCATCACCACCATCGAGGTGATGTGCATGGTGGAGCGCATGGCCTCCTGCATCAGCGGCCAGGTGAGGCGGCGGTGCATGGCGGCAAGCACCATTGCGCCGACAACACCGAGCGCACCGGCTTCGGTGGGGGTTGCGAGCCCCATGAAGATCGTGCCGAGAACCAGGAAGATCAGCACGATCGACGGGATCATCCCGGACAATACCCGCAGGAGCAGCGCCCAGTTGAAGTCGCCCCGCACTTCTTTCGGCAGCGGCGGCATAGAGGCCGGCTTCAGGATCGACAGGATCAGGATATAGCCCATGAAGATCGCGACCTGCAGGATCGAGGGGCCGATGGCGCCGAGATACATGTCGCCGACCGATTTGCCGAGCTGGTCGGCAAGGACGACCAGCACCAGGGACGGCGGAATGACCTGGGTAATGGTGCCGGAGGCGGCAATGACGCCGGTGGCCAGCCTCGGGCTGTAGCCGTAACGCAGCATGATCGGCAGCGAGATTACGCCCATGGTGATGACGGATGCCGCAACGGTGCCGGTGATGGCGCCAAGCACGGCGCCGACGAGGATTACCGCGTAGGCAAGGCCGCCGGGAACGCGGCCGAACAGCTTGCCTGTTCCCTCGAGCAGATCTTCAGCCAGTCCGCAGCGCTCCAGTATGGCGCCCATGAAGGTGAAGAAGGGGATGGCGAGCAGCAGGTCGTTGGAAACGATCCCGAAGAAGCGCAGCGGCAGGGCCTGCAGGAAGGCCTCGGCGAAATGTCCCGTGGCGATGCCGATGATGCCGAAGAACAGGCCGACGGCAGCCAGCGAAAAGGCGACCGGAAAGCCGTAGAGCATGAATAGAACCATGCCCACGAACATCGCCGGCGGAATAATGCCGAAATCAAACAATGGTGTTCCTCCGGTCCGGCTTACTGCAGCGGTTTTTCGTATTTCGTATCGATCAGGATGTAGCCGGTCAGGGCGGCGATCCGCTTGATCAACTCGGAGATCCCCTGAAGCGACAGCAGCCCGAAGCCGAGAACGAGGATGAACTTGACCGGCCAGCGGATCAGGCCGCCGGCATTGGCAGAGATCTCATGCTGTTGGTAAGAGGACAGGAAAAAGGGCCAGCAGAGCCAGGTCAGGAAGATGCAGGCCGGGATCAGGAAGACGATGAGGCCGATGATATCGATCCAGATCCTCGCTTTGTCGGAAACGGAGCCGTAGATGAGGTCGACGCGTACATGTTCGTTCATACGCAGCGTGTGTGCTGCACCGAGCACAACGATGAAGGCAAAGAGATACCATTGGATCTCGAGCCAGCCGTTGGAGCTATAGTTGAACGAGTAACGGATGAGTGCATTGGCGGCGCTGATCAGGCAGCAGAGCAGCACCATGTATTCGGACAGTTTGCCCATGAATTGGCTGACCGCATCGATCAGCCGGCTGACCGTCAGCAAAGCCGGCATGCCTTTCCCCCTTTTTATCGTGCCTGTTTCGACACGTTCTCCTCTCTGGATTGGTAGACTAGGGTGTTTCAAATTGGAAGATTAAAGGGGGCGTGTTGGAATATAGTCTTATGCGAAGCGCACGCCGCAGGCACTGCCGACGACTCCCTGGCACTGCCGACAATCGAGCATGGCAGGCCCGGAATCAAAGATCTCCTTGTAGCTGCGTAAACCTTTATGAAACCAGGATTTTCGCGTTATGGTTTTAAAAAATTCAACCAAATCTATGGTTTGGACGAAATCAATTTTTAAAGGGTTCGCAGTAAGGTCTCGCCGCACAGGAAAAGCATGGATGAAGCCACATAACCCGGGCAGGGTTCCAACGGATGTGTATCTGTCGTTTGTGAGTTCCCTTTCTGGGAACCGCATGACGTTGCTCGTCGGTGTTATCGTTCACGCGGCGACTTGCCTCGCAATCGCCGCCAAGACGCAGTCTTTCCTGTATCTCATCCTCGCCGCTGCCTTCGTCCTTGTGTTCGGCGGACGCATGGCGATCTTCTGGCAGTTCGATCGCGTCGACAAAGAAAGACTCTCGTACGCCGGAATCCAGCATTGGGAGCGAATTCTCGTGGCCGGCGCTGCCGGCACCACGACACTCCTGGGCATTGCCAGCGGTTATGCCATATTCTTCTTGGGCGATGGTTTTGCGGAGCTCGCCTGCATTGCCGTGACCATGGCCACCATGGTTTCCGTCGTCGGCCGCAACTACGGTTCGCGCATGGCGATCGACCTGCAGACCTTCTCTTGTTGCCTGCCGATGATCATCTGCAGCCTGATGGCGCTGGACTTCTATCGTGGAATCCTGTCGATTTTTCTCATCCCATTCTGGCTGACGACACGGGCGATGGCCAACGGGGTGCGCGAGTTTCTCTACGAGAATGTCATTGCGCGCCGGGAAATCACCGTGATCGCCGACCGTTTCGATACAGCGCTCAATAACATGCCGCATGGCCTCGTCATGGTCGATCCCGAAAACCGTATCCAGGTGATCAACCGCAAGGCCTGCGAACTTCTGAAGATCGGCGACCCCGAGCGCTTGAAGGAGCGCGACCTCAGCGCGGTCCTGCGTTACGGCGCCCGCTACAGCTTTATGGATTCCACGCAGCCGGAGCTCATCCTCCGCCAGATGACCCAGGTCGCCGATGGCAAGCTGTCACGCATGCTCATCCATTTTCCCGAGGATCTGTCGCTTGAATTCTCCGCAAGCCGCCGGCCTGATGGCGGCGCGGTGCTGATCTTCGAAGACGTGTCCAGCCGCGTGAAGGCAGAGCAGAAGATCTTGCACATGGTTCGATTCGATGCTCTGACCGGGTTGCCGAACCGCGAGTATTTCAGCCATCTCGTGCAGGACTATCTGAACAAGCACCCGAAAAAACGCGGGCCTGTTGCGTTCATGGTGCTTGATATCGACGAGTTCAAACACGTCAACGACATGCGCGGCCATATCACCGGCGACCATCTTCTCTGCGCTATCGCCAACCGCATCGAGGAGCAGGCGCGCAAGGCCATCGTCGGCCGTCTGATGGGTGACCAGTTCATCCTGTTCTTCCCGCATGCGAAGGATATGGAAGCGCTGGACGCAGAAGTTCGTCGTTTGCATGCTGCCATCCAAGGCAACTACGAAGCCGATGACGTGACCTTCTTGGTTTCGCTGAGCGGTGGCTTTGCGCTTCTTGAAAGCGATGCCTTCGCGATGGAAGAGTGGAGCATCAAAGCCGACCTGGCATTGTTCGAAAGCAAGTCGAAACAGCGCGGCGGTATTGCAAGCTTCGAGCGCGAGATGGATGGCCGCTACATCGAGCAGCAGAAGCTCAAGGCCGATCTGCGCGAAGCGGTCGGGATGCAGGGGCTCAGCATTGCCTACCAGCCGATGTTCAAGGCCGACGGCTCGCGTATTGAATGCGCCGAAGCGC
Organism: Rhizobium sp. 01T417; assembly: GCF_056398905.1. Classification (NCBI taxonomy): domain Bacteria; kingdom Pseudomonadati; phylum Pseudomonadota; class Alphaproteobacteria; order Hyphomicrobiales; family Rhizobiaceae; genus Rhizobium; species Rhizobium sp. 01T417. The sequence continues at coordinate 78,432 of NZ_JBFTQH010000010.1, forward strand.
TTGCTCGCTGGGTGCATCCGGAAAAGGGTGCCATTCCGCCCGACGTGTTCATCCGCCTGGCGGAAGAGATGGGCATCATCTCGGACATCACACGCTTCATCCTGATGAAGGCCTGCGCAGATTGTATGACTTGGCCCGAGCATATCGCGGTCTCGGTGAACCTTTCCGCCAGAGATCTGCGGGATGCAGACATTCTTTCCGCGGTTTCCGAAGCACTGAGCGCCTCGGGTCTGGGGCCCGAGCGACTGCATCTCGAAATCACCGAGAGTTGCTTGATCGACGAGCCGGCCGCTGTGCGCGCCATCCTGGCGGACCTGCGGGCGCGCGGCATCACGATCGCCATCGATGATTTCGGCACGGGTTTCTCGAGCCTCAGTTACCTCGACACGCTTCCGCTTGATATCGTCAAGATCGACCGGTCCTTCCTGCGAAACATCGTCGAGGACGACCGCCGCCTCAAACTGCTGCGCGGTACCGTCAATCTGGCGCGTGAACTTGGCCTCAAGATCGTCACCGAAGGTGTAGAGACGACCGAGCAGTTGGCCCTTCTCAACAAGTATCGTGCGACCGATCTCGTGCAGGGCTATGTTTTCTCGCCGGCCGTTCCGGCGCAAAATATCGCGATCCTTTCGCAGAGCCTTGCGGGCGGCCCCACCCCGCGCCGCCGCCCTAAGGTAGCCTGAATCTCAAATTTTCAGCTTGTGGAAGCGGCCCATGCCGCTCCGTTCCCTGGCGAACGCCGTTAACCTTAACAATTCAAATATAACGCAAATTATCGTTGGTTCCTTGCCGTCGGCTGTTTTTTCGGATGATTAATGAATTATTAACCGATCAGCCGAGGAACCATGGTGGATACTCCTGTAACAACGAGCGATTTCAGTAATAAGCTTCTTGAAATTCTAGATCATATTGAATACCGCCGCATGGAAAGCAGCGAGGACATGATCGAGGTGGAGCGCCTGCGCTACAAGGCTTACAAGGCCCATGACGTGCTGGCACTGGCTCCGAAGGGACTGTTGGACGCGACCGATTTCGACAGTCACGCGCATGTCTTCGGTATTTATTATTACGGCGAGTTGGTCAGCACGATACGGCTCCATTATGTTACACCTGAGCATCGCGTCAGCCAGTCCGCGGGTGCCTTTCCGTGGGCGATGGACGCGCTGCTCGATGCCGGGCTGACACTGATCGATCCGGCGCGGTTTGCCGCCGATCCTGATCTGACGGCCGATCTGCCTTGGATTCCCTATCTGACGTTGAGACCCAGTATCGTCGCGGCCGCATACTTCCGCGCGGACCGCGTCCTTCAGTTCTGCCGGCCTCCGCATGCCGCATTCTACAAGCGGGTCTTCTATGCCGATACGATCGTGCCCGGTCAGCTGGCAAAGAACTACGGAATCGACATGACGTTGATGGCAACGAACGTGATTGAAGTGGGGCGCAAGCTGCTGACGCGCTATCCGTTCTTTATCTCCAGCGCCAGCGAACAGCGCATGATGTTCTCGCGCATTCCGGAGGACACGCTGCCGCCCCTCACGATCATCCCCACAGCTCGCTTCGTGCCGAACGGTCAGCTTGGGACGGATCTCCCCCTCTGATCTGCGATGCATCGCGAAATGGAGAGTGTCGCACCAACTGCGGCATTCTCCTGCATTGCGCTTTTCCCAGGCTTTGTGTAATGCCTGACAAGGGAATTTCCAGGCGCAAGCCTTGGGAAATAATGGCATTCGTGGCCGCGTCTCAAACCGGCCAGGCATTTTGAGGGAGACGATATTCATGGCTGAGCATCACACCGGACCTGCAGAAGTCGGCGCGCCGATGGACTATAAGGAACACGAGCAGACCTACCTCATGTTCCTTGCCGCTGCTAAGTACGGCACGCTGTTTCTCGTCGCTCTCCTGCTTGGCATGACGGCTGGCTTCTTCACCGGTGCTGGCTTCCTCGGCGGCCTCGTTGTCCTGCTAATCGTCTTCATCGCCGGCCTCGTTCTGCTGCGTTAAGCGCGGCGCGGGGAGGGCGCTTTTCCAAGCTTTGACTGAATGTTCGGGCTGAGCAGGGGGACCTGCGGCAGGCTGGCTGACCCGGAGGAGGGGCGGTTGGGCAATATTGTTTTTGTGGCGAAGGAAACCACGGGGGATGAGACGCGCGTCGCTGCGTCCGTCGAGACCGTAAAGAAGATGATTGGGCTCGGTCTCGACGTCGTCGTCGAGTCCGGAGCGGGCACCAAGTCGAAAGTTCCGGATGCGGAATTCGAAGCGGTCGGCGCGCGGATTGGCTCGATCGGTGCGGCGGCGACCGCGGATGTGGTATTGAAGGTCCGTCGTCCGACGGACGAGGAGATCGGCGGCTACAAGGGGGGCGCGGTCGTCATCGCGGTCATGGATCCCTACGGCAATGACGAAGCGATCGCCGCCATGGCCAAGGCCGGGCTCTCCAGTTTCGCTATGGAGTTGATGCCGCGCATCACCCGAGCGCAGTCCATGGACGTTCTTTCCTCGCAGGCAAACCTCGCAGGCTATCAGGCGGTCATCGAAGCGGCTGCGGTTTATGACCGTGCCATGCCGATGATGATGACGGCGGCCGGCACCGTTCCCGCGGCCAAGGTCTTTGTCATGGGCGCTGGTGTTGCCGGCTTGCAGGCTATCGCCACGGCGCGCCGTCTCGGCGCCGCGGTGTCGGCGACCGACGTTCGCCCCGCGGCCAAGGAGCAGGTTGCCTCTCTGGGCGCCAAGTTCATCGCCGTCGAAGACGAAGAGTTCAAGGCGGCCGAAACGGCCGGCGGCTATGCCAAGGAAATGTCCAAGGAATACCAGGCGAAGCAGGCCGCCCTTGTGGCCGATCATATCGCCAAGCAGGACATCGTCATCACCACGGCCCTGATCCCGGGGCGTCCGGCTCCGAAGCTGGTCTCGCGTGAGATGCTGAAATCGATGAAGCCGGGTGCGGTTGCGGTCGACCTTGCCGTCGAGCGCGGCGGCAATATCGAAGGCGTCAAGCCGAACAAGGTCGCCGACGTCGACGGCGTGCGCGTCATCGGCTTTTCGAATATGGCCGGCAGGATCGCTGCCAGCGCCTCCCAGCTCTACGCCAAGAACCTCGTCACCTTCCTTGAGACCATGGTCAACAAGGAAACGAAGTCGGTCACGCTCAATCTCGAGGACGAACTGATCAAGGCGACGATGCTGACACATGCAGGCAATGTCGTGCACCCGGCGTTCGGCGCAAAGAAGGGGGATAACTGATGGCCAGTGAAGCAATGGACAAGGCGCTGGAGCAGTTGAACCAGGCCGTGAATGCCGTGGCGGCCGCGGCCGCCCATGCTCCAGAGGCGGCAAGTGCTGCAACCGGCGGTGCGATCGATCCCTTCGTGTTTCAGTTCGCGATCTTTGTGCTGGCGATCTTCGTCGGCTATTACGTCGTCTGGTCGGTGACGCCGGCGCTGCATACGCCGCTGATGGCGGTGACCAATGCGATCTCGTCAGTAATCGTTGTCGGTGCGCTTTTGGCGGTCGGCATTTCGACCAGCGGGCTTGCGACCGGCTTTGGCTTCATCGCCCTGGTCCTCGTCTCCGTGAACATCTTTGGCGGCTTCCTTGTCACCCAGCGCATGCTGGCGATGTACAAGAAGAAGGACAAGTGAGGACCGCATGAACAGTATCGCAGCCTTTCTCTATCTTGTTTCCGGCGTGCTTTTCATCCTGGCATTGCGCGGTCTTTCCCATCCGGCCACCAGCCGCAAGGGCAATCTTTACGGCATGACCGGCATGGGGATCGCGATCCTCACCACGTTGACGCTGGCGACACCCTCGTTCGGCGGGCTGGTGCTGATCGTCTTAGGTCTCGCCATCGGTGGCGGCGCGGGCGCCTATATCGCCCGCGTGATCCCGATGACCTCGATGCCGCAGCTGGTTGCAGGGTTCCACTCGCTGGTCGGCCTTGCCGCCGTGCTTGTGGCGGCCTCGGCGCTCTATACGCCGTCATCCTTCGGCATCGGCAATATCGGCGGCATTCACACCGAGGCGCGGATCGAAATGGCGCTCGGCGTTGCGATCGGCGCGCTGACCTTCACCGGCTCGATCATCGCTTTCCTGAAGCTCGACGGGCGCATGTCCGGCAAGCCGATCCTGCTGCCCTTCCGTCACCTGATCAACATCGCCCTGCTGGTGTTGATCGTGCTCTTCATCATCGGCCTCGCCGCAACGGAAAGCCATTTCGATTTCTGGGCGGTCGTCGCGCTGTCACTGGCACTCGGCGTACTGCTGATCGTGCCCATCGGCGGCGCCGACATGCCTGTCGTCGTGTCGATGCTCAATTCCTATTCGGGATGGGCGGCCGCCGGCATCGGCTTCACGCTTGGCAATCTGGCGCTGATCATCACCGGCGCGCTGGTCGGTTCGTCCGGTGCGATCCTCTCCTACATCATGTGCAAGGGCATGAACCGCTCCTTCGTTTCCGTCATCCTCGGCGGCTTCGGCGGCGAGACGGTCGCGGGCGGCGCGGATAATTCCGACAAGACGGTCAAGCTCGGTTCGGCCGAGGATGCCGCCTACCTGATGGCAAATGCCTCGAAGGTCATCATCGTGCCGGGTTACGGCATGGCGGTGGCGCAGGCGCAGCATGCGCTGCGCGAAATGGCCGACAATCTCAAGAAGAACGGCGTCGAGGTGAAATACGCGATCCATCCGGTCGCGGGCCGTATGCCGGGTCACATGAACGTGCTGCTTGCTGAAGCGAACGTGCCCTATGACGAGGTCTTCGAGCTTGAGGACATCAACTCGGAGTTCGCGCAGGCTGACGTCGCCTATGTCATCGGCGCCAACGACGTCACCAATCCGGCGGCGCGCGATGACAAGACCTCGCCGATCTACGGGATGCCGATCCTCGATGTCGACAAGGCCAAGACCTGCCTCTTCGTCAAGCGCTCGCTCGGCTCCGGTTACGCCGGTATCGACAATACGCTGTTCTACAAGGACGGTACGATGATGCTGCTCGGAGATGCCAAGAAGGTCACCGAAGAAATCAACAAGGCGATCGGCCACTGAAGCGTCGCCAGCATGCTTGATCTCGATTAAACTACAAGGGCGCGGACTTGGACCGCGCCCATTGTTTTGCACGGTGATGTCATGTCCCTCGAAACGCTGCTCCTCTACGTTCCCGCCTGTTTTGCGCTGAACATGGCGTTTGGTCCGAACAACCTGCTCTCGGTGACGATCGGTGCGCGCGCAGGAATGGGCATGGCAATTGCAGCCTCCGCCGGGCGCATCGTCGCCTTTGCGATCATGATCGCCATCACGGCCTTCGGTCTCGGCGCCCTCCTGATGGCTTCAGGCGTGGCCTTCTCGATCGTGAAGTGGCTGGGTGTCGCTTATCTGCTCTGGATTGGTTTCAAGCTGTTCCGCGCGAAGGTGGATGTGTCGGAACTGGCGGCTGCCCATCACCCTTCAACGTTCAGGGCGTATGTGCGGCAGGAGTTTCTTGTTGCGTCGAGCAACCCCAAGGCGATCCTGATCTTCACGGCTTTCTTGCCGCAGTTCGTCGAACGCAATGCCTACTGGCAGAGTTTCTTCACGCTCGGAGCAATCTTCCTGGTCTTGGAGGTCGGGGCGATCAGCATTTATGCCTTCGTCGGCTCGCGACTGCGTGGCGTCATGCGCAATGCCTGGGCGGTTCGCCTTGTCAATCGGATCAGCGGCTCGATGATGATGTTGTTCGGCGGCGCTCTTGCGCTGACGCATCGTTCCGCTTGACACGGAAAGGAGAGAGGCGGGTGCCTCTCTCCTCTTCGGCGCGACCTGAGATCAGGTGGCGGCCGGCGCCAGCGTCAGTTTCTCCACGCCGAGCGCGAGATTCAGGCCTTCCTGAGCCTGAACGTTCAACGGCTGGAGCATGAAGGATTGGTTGGTGCCGCCGGCAATGACCTTGGCACCAGCGCCGGCGCCGAAGCTTGCATCGACCCCTACGCCGTAATACTCACCGGCCAGCGCGTAATCGGGAATGTCGGTTCCGGTCTTGGCCAGAACCTGCCAGATCATCACAGTCTTGCCGGTCTGGCCGACATCCAATCCGAATTTCTGGATCGTTCCGGCATAGACGACCTTCGGGCCACCCTCCGCCGGCGTAAAGGTGCAGAGCAGGTTCTTCTGCGAGGTGACGATCAGTCCCTGACCACCCTGCGATCCGCAGACGAGCTGGCCGAGGGTGATGTAGTTTGCGGCACTTGCCGGGTTTGCGATGGCGGCTACTGCGGCAGCCGCCGCGGCAATCATCGTTTCCCTGAACATGGACTTCTCCTTTCGAGTAGCCTGTCGGAAACGAAGGTCCAGTGTTAATTGTTCCGTGCGTTATGCACGCTCGAGGTTGCGACGAGGAGCCGTCAACGCCCAGTAAAAGCCTTCTGGCGGGAAGTCGATTTCCACGGTCCCACCAAAAGCGGCGGCGGCGTGATTCTTGATGATGGTCGTCCCAAAGCCGGAATTCTCGGGAGCGCGCGCTACCGGACCGTCACGCTCCTCCCACGTGAAGACAACAAGAGGTTCGTTGCGCTCTTCGTTCTGGGCATCCCGCCAGCTCAGCCGAACGCGGCCATGCGGCACGGAAAGGGCACCGTACTTTACCGAGTTCGTGGCAAGTTCATGCAGGACGAGACCGAGATTTTGCACCACGTCGGGTTTGAGGACAAAATCCTTGCCAGATATCTCGGTCTGCTCGGCAGCCTGCGGAAAGCCCTTGAAGTGGATGTCGATCACGCGGCGCAGCGATGCGCCGGCCCATTGCTCGCTGGTGAGCAGGTCGATCGACCGGGACAGGCCTTCGAGGCGATCGACAACCGCTGCCTGGTATGCCTCCACGCTGTCCGCGCGCTTGGCGACTTGGCGCATCATCGCCTGCACCAGGGTCAGCAGGTTCTTGGTGCGGTGCACGAGTTCGTTCATCACGAAGTGCAGGCGGTCTTCCGTCTGACTCCGGTCGAAAGAAGCGTTGGAGAGCGCGACCGCAACTTGGTTCGCTTCGATGACGCTGGTCTCGATGGGGGCCACGATGTGGCCTTCGCCCATCCGAATGGCCATGTCGGCGATTGAGCGGATCGTCGTGCGCACCTGACGCGCAACGATATAGGCGGCCAGGATCGCGACAAGCATCAGCGCCAGGCCGCCGATGATCAGAAAGCGCCATGTCGTCAGGATAGAAGACTGCGCCGTGGCGACGGGGCCCCATATCACGGTCTTCCAGGACCAACCCGGAATCTGCGCATAGCCGAGCATCGCGTTCGGCAATACCTGCTTGTTCTCGTAGACGCCGCTGAAATTGACCAGGGAAGGCAGGATGTCTGGATTGAAAGGTTGGCCGAAGCCAATATTCGTGGCGCCGGCGGAAGCCACCACATGCCCACTCTGATCAATGACCGCCGCAGACCAATCGTTCGGCAGGCCTTCGGTGGTGACCAGCTTCGCAAGGTCCCCGGCGTTCTGTGTTATGATCAGCGCCCTGACCTTGCCGGCCTGCATCGGCATGGTGACGTTGTAGACGAACTCGCCGCTAGTTCGTCCCATGAACACATCGGACGCTTCGATTCGGCCGGATTTGATCGCGGCCTCGACGGACGGGAGATTGCCGGCCTTGCCCAGCGGTTCGCCATAGTCCCGACGGGTGTTCAAGAGCTGTTGCCCTGTTTCATCAACTGCGATGACGTAGAGATTGTCTGTACGCAGGGACGTCTCGGTGCGAGCGTGGAAGGAGGCGAAGTCGTTATTCTCCAGTTCCGGCGAGTTCGATAGCAACCTTAAAGTTGTGGCCATGTCCTGAAGCTGGCGATCGATGGAGCGGGCGAGAGCGGTCGCATCCTGGGCCGTTTCACGCCTCAGAGTTGAGCGCTGGTTGTCTTCCAGCTGCGCGAGCAGAAGTGCCACCAGTGCGAAAATCGGCAAGGCCGTCGCAAGTGCCATCGCGATCAGGTAGGTCCCGATCGATGCCTTCGGAAAGAAGCGGAAACGGCCTTTCATGAGCCGGTACCCCGCTGACTTATGCAGCCGAAATCACCGGTTCGCCAACCGTTTACAGGCATGAAAGCAAAAATCTGGACCACCGCAATTGCCTTCAACGCGCCCCCGGCTCTCCTGATAGCCTGCTATCGAAACCCACGGCAATGTTAGGGACAGGTAATGGTGCTTGCAACACACTAAAACATGTCGTCCGGCAATTCGCAAATTTTTGTTCAACCGTGGCGTCAATCGAAGCTTCCGAGGCGGAAGGGAACGAAAAACGGAGGCCGCATCGCTCATAAAAATCTCGTAAGAGGCGAGTGGTTGACAAACGGCGCCAAGCTCACTCGGGAGCGCGCCAGGCACCGCAAGGCCGTTCGGGCCCGATCGCGATGAGGGGGGAGGAAAGGGCCGGGGCGGCGAAAGATCCACGCCGAGCCGCGTGCTGCCGGCACCAGGTGCCGCTGAGCGGCGATGATGTTACCGTCGGCCCGTTTGGCAGGTCGCCTGTAGTGCCTTAGCCGGTGGCCGCGCCGACGCGGGCAAGACCGTCCTTCGCCGGCTGGTACTTCGGGTCGAGCCCGATTGCATGGCGGTAGGAGCGGGCGGCCTTGTCCTTTTCGCCACGACGCTCGTAGACCAGCGCCTGGTTGGCCCAGGATTCGGCGACGTTGCCGTTGAGCTCAATCGCGTGATTGAAGTCGGCAAATGCGTTGTCGTCGTCGTTCAGCGCGATGTAGGAAATGCCGCGGCCGTTATAGGGTTCAGGCGCATTCGGCGAGAGCGAGATCGCCTTCGAGAAGTCGTCGATCGCCTTATCCTGCTGATTGCGCTTCTGATAGATCAGACCGCGATTGTGATAGGCGCGGCCGTCGGTCGTGCCGTTCTGGATCGCCTTGTTGAAGTCGTTGTAGGCGGCATCGTCCTGGCCGGCGGAGCGGTAGACATTGCCACGGCCGATCAGCGCCACGTCGTAGTTCGGGTTGATCTGCAGGGCGCTGTTGTAGTCCTGGATCGCCTGCTGCTGCTGACCCATGTTGCGGTAGACCAGCGCGCGGTTGGCGTAGGCCTGATAGAAGCGTGGGTTGATCTGCAGGGCCTTGTTGAAGTCGTTCAGCGCCGCGCGGAAGTCGCCGCCGCGACCGTAGGCCGAGCCCCGGACGTTGTAGCCTTCCGGATCCTGAGGATTGGCATTGATGACTGAGGTCAGCGAGGCGATGTTTTCCTGCGAACCCTGCGCCTTGTCGATGCGGATGACGGCATCCGAGGTGCTGCCTGTCGTGCAGCCGGCAAGGCCTAGCGCGGTGACGATTGCGAAAACCGGTAGAACGGCGATTTTCGGCGAACGCAGAGAGCGGGTCTTGGTGATGTCAGCCATGCGGGCTCGTTTTCCCCCAGTGCAGCCGGTCCGCTTCAAGGACGGGCAAGCTTCAGCAGCAATAAAAAGGCGGTGGCGAATAGTTCGCCCCCGCCAACATGCATCTGAAAACGTCGAAATAACGACAGCTACGCTTAGCGTGCGACGAGACCTTCGCGCTGTGCCCGCTTGCGAGCCAGCTTGCGAACACGGCGAACGGCTTCGGCCTTTTCGCGAGCGCGCTTCTGCGACGGCTTTTCGTAGTAGTCGCGCATCTTCATTTCGCGGAAAATACCTTCGCGCTGCATCTTCTTCTTGAGAGCGCGGAGAGCCTGATCGACATTGTTATCGCGGACAAGTACCTGCACGAGAATCACGTTCCTTTGGTTTGGTTGATGCCGGCGTCAGCACGGCGCCAGAGGCAAAAAATATACAGTTCGCGCGGCAGCAGCCTTGCGATTGAGGATGCGGATAGCAGAACGGTGGGGCGAAGTCCATATGTTCCGGCGGTTCTTGCCGCAAAAAACGGTTTCTTATCCCAGGGAAGGCGCTTTTATGGGAGCGCAATGGGGCCATTCAGCGTAGCTGGGTGTTTCGGAGTGCTGTCGATCCGCGTTGCGCGAACTGCCCAAAACCCCGATAGCACGCTTCCTTGCCTTGTTTATTTCGTAGTTTGCGCTATATGTAGCTAATCGACTATTGGTTGTGACCTTTGTGAAAGAGCGTCAAGCTCCGTCAGATTTCCTCTCAAAATCGATCTTAGCCTTGTGAATGAACGCATGGCAGTAACGACTATGAAAGGAGATCGTTATGAATTCAGGTACCGTTAAGTGGTTCAACAGCACCAAGGGCTTCGGCTTCATTCAGCCGGATGACGGCAGCACGGACGTTTTCGTCCACATTTCCGCTGTTGAGCGCGCTGGCTTGGGAAGCCTGTCCGATGGACAGAAGATCACCTATGATCTCGTTCGCGACAAGAAGTCTGGCAAGAATTCTGCCGACAACCTGCGCGCAGCCTAATTCTCATTCGGCCCGGCTGACCACGGATGTACTGGCAGCTGAGAGCCTGATGGCGGAGGTCGGGGTCAAACCCGGCCTTTTATGTTTTTGACGCTCAAGACAGTTCGGTGGAACCAAATGGCACGAATGCCAAGATACGCTGTCGGCGACACTATCGTTCTGAAAGACGGTCTCGTTCGCACCGAAGAGGCGCGCAGGACCTGCAAGATCGCGGTAGTTCTACCGTCAGACGGGAGTCGCCCGCAGTATCGGGTCCGGTTCGAGACGGAAAACTTCGATCGGCGGATTCTTGAGAGCGATATCGACATGAACCAGTCGGTATCCCCTACGCCGAGAGTTGACGCCGACGCGGATATCCAGGGCGGATCCTGGTTGAAAACTTCAAGCATCAGGGTACGGAAGTAGCTTCCACTCTGACCAACCGGCAAACAGATTTGCCGCACGAAAGGAAAGAATTTGCAGGTTCTCGTTCGAGATAACAATGTCGACCAGGCACTCCGCGTCCTGAAGAAGAAGATGCAGCGCGAAGGTCTGTTCCGCGAGTTCAAGGCGCGTAGCGCTTATGAAAAGCCGTCCGAGAAGCGTGTTCGCGAAAAGGCGGAAGCGGTTCGCCGTCAGCGCAAGCTGGCGCGCAAGAAGCTGCAGCGCGAAGGTCTCCTTCCGGCTCCGAAGAAGGCAGTCCGTCCGGCTCGCTGAGCTGCCATGAGGCGAGCTCCGTCTAGATAGAGAGACCAGATGACTTCAAAAGACGAACTCTTCAATCCGGCCAAGCTCTCCCCGCGCGACAAGGCGGCTGCCACTGATACGACAGCGAAAGCAATCATCACGGCAGAAGCCGCGGCTCGCGAAAAGAAGACCGAGAAGCTCAGGGCGCTACGCTTGCAGCAAGAAGCCGAAGCACCAACAGCCGCCGCCCCTGCCAAGAAGCGGCGGACTGCGCCCAAGTCGGTTTGATCCTCCCAGCAGCCTCGCGCCAGCGCGCGAGGGCCCTCTCAACCCAATGGGGATACCCATGTGGATCGCTCGAGGCACGCGCGAAATCGCTACTGTGCTGTCACCTGTTGGAGCGCGGGCACCAGTTCGACGACCGGCGGGTTCCACTTTCCTGTCAAGGCTTCGCTCTCCGGTCCGTAGAGGCGCATTGTCAGGTTGAACGGCCCGGCAGGTGCCGGTAGCCAGTTCGCTTCCTTGTCCTCGCCCGGGCTCTTGTTCTGGAAGTAGAGATCAAGAGAACCGTCCGCATTGTAGGCGAAGGGCATCCAGCTGCTGACGGCAAATCGGTTCAGGCTGTTGGCGACTTGAAATCCCTCGGGATCGTAGAGCGTGACGGACCAGAACGCTTTGACCGGTGGCAGGTTCGCCTTGTCGAAGTGGATTTTGTAGCTGTTCGCTCCGTTTAGCGGGTTTCCCTTCTCGTCGCCGAGGTTGAGCGGATAGATCGCGTCCTCTGGCAGGTTTGCGCCCAGCCCGAGCTGCGCGACGATCGCCCGCTTCAAGTAGTAATTGCCGTAGACGCCCATGGTGTCGGTGTTCATCGACCAATTGTTGGCGACGCGGGCAAGCGTCGGAACTTTCCAGTCCATCAGCTTCTGGGCTTTGGCGGGAACCGCTTCCAATGCCTTGGCGACGGTTGGATCGATCTTGGTCTTATCGAAGCTTTTTCCCGGCTCTATGCCGATCCGTTTCATTAGCGCGATGATCGGTTGGTCGGTGATGTGAGGCGGATTATGTTTCATGACCTCGGACGCATAGGCGAAGAAATCCGCCGCGGTCATGCCGTCGACAGTCTTCTTGGGAGGCGTCGTCATATCGATCTTGGGATCGATCGTGACCTTCACCGGTTCTGCCGCCTTCCCCCATTGCGACAGCGGCGTGACCTTGTAGCCTGCCTGGATCTTGTGGACCGTGTCATAGTCGGCCGGCCCATCCGTTTTCGTGCGCCCAATGACCCAGACGAAGGGCGTCGGTGCGTCAATGCGCTGTACGCCGGCCGGCAGGTCCTTGCCGCTCCATCCAGGCGGCACAATCGCGAAATCCGCCTTCGCGGTTCCGGTCGTCCGCCATCCGGGCGAGGCGAATACGTCACTCCACATGTCGAGCATCGGCAGCAGGAAGTAGCGACCGTCGGTATCAGGCGCCGACACGATGACTGGTTCCTTGGTCATGTCGAGCCACGCAACGGAATAGAGCGTGTCAAAGTTCGGTCGGACGACATCTCGAAATTCAGCAGTTGGGAATTCCGGTACATTGGTGAACGCATTGGCCGGTCCACGGCCCATCTTCTTGCCCGCTTCGATATTTGTCGCCTGCGCACGGGTCACATCCATGGTGACTAGCGGATAAAGATAGACGTAGGCATCAACCCCGATGGCCGCGGCTTCCGCCTCGGTTATGGGGTCGGCGGCCATACCAGGCCCGGCAATGCACGCTCCGGTTAAAAATAGACCGGCAGCGAAATTGATAGCACGCAATGTCATTGCAACCCTCCCAACGACCGGCGCAACAATCCTCCTTGTTGAGGCGGTCCGTTCCAATTGATGCAAACCTGGGGTGGTGGCGCGTGTTGTAGATTATTCCCGAGGCTGCACCGGTTCGACTCATGCGAAAGACGTGATTTTCTGGTGCGCGAGGGCGGTCTCGCGCTGACTGAAAATATGCGCTCAGGAATTGTAAATTCAAGTGTTCTAAAATGCATTGAGGGTTGACCACTGTTTGCACGGGTCGGTTTGCGCGGGTCGGAAAGTGACTCAACGTTTTTCAAGTCGGGGTGAGAACGACCCGACGTCTCCTGCTGCATTCTCCCGTCGTGTCAAAACAAAAGCCGGTCCGCGTCGCAAAAGAAACGTTGTGCCGCTTTTGGATTTGCGATTTGTATGGCCGACGAGAAGGGACCTTTCCCCTGAAGGAGATGAAGGCGGATGCGCAGATACTCGGTTTTTGCCGTGGCGAGGGAGGCCCTGAGGGGTCACAAGGGCTGGGAGAAGCAGTGGACTTCACCGGAACCGCGCGCCGAATACGACGTCATCATCATCGGTGGCGGCGGGCATGGTCTGGGTGCGGCCTATTATCTCGCCAAGGAGCATGGCATCACAAATGTTGCGGTGCTCGAAAAGGGCTGGCTCGGCGGCGGGAACACGGGTCGCAATACGACCATCATCCGCTCGAACTATCTCTATGAAGAGAGCATGCACATCTACGAGCATTCGATGAAGCTCTGGGAGAACCTCTCGCAGGATCTCAACTACAATGTTATGTACTCGCCGCGCGGCGTGATGATGCTATCGCACAATGTGCACGACCAGCAGTCTTTCAAGCGCCACATTCATGCCAACCGCCTCTACGGCATCGACAATGAATGGCTGACGCCGGAGCAGGCGAAGGCTTATTGTCCGCCGCTCGATATCTCAGCCAGCGCCCGCTACCCGATCAACGGTGCCGCCCTCCAACGTCGCGGCGGCACGGCGCGTCACGATGCTGTGGCCTGGGGCTACGCGCGTGCGGCGTCCGATCGCGGCGTCCACATCATCCAGAACTGCGAAGTCACCGGCATCCGACGCGGCCCTGATGGTCGCGTTACCGGTGTCGAGACATCACGTGGCTTCATCGGCGCCAAGAAGGTCGGCGTTTCGGCCGCAGGTCACACGACCACGGTCATGAAGATGGCCGATGTGCGCGTGCCGCTGCAATCGAGCCCGCTGCAGGCGCTGGTGTCCGAACCGCTGAAGCCGATCTTCCCCTGCGTGGTCATGTCCAACACCGTGCACGCCTATATCTCGCAGTCCGACAAGGGTGAGCTCGTCATCGGCGCCGGCACCGACCAGTACAATTCCTACAGCCAGACCGGCGGCCTGCAGATCATCACGCACACGCTCGATGCCATCTGCGAGCTCTTCCCGATGTTCCGCCGCGTCAAGATGATGCGCCAGTGGGGCGGCATCGTCGACAACACGCCGGACCGTTCGGCGATTCAGTCGAAGACGCCGGTTCCGGGTCTCTACGTCAACTGCGGCTGGGGCACCGGCGGCTTCAAGGCGACGCCGGGCTCGGCCAATCTCTTCGCGCACCTCATCGCCCGCGATGAGGAACACAAGTTCAATGCCGGCCTGACGCTGGACCGCTTCCGCACCGGCCGTCTGATCGACGAAGCCGCCGCCGCCGCCGTCGCGCACTGACACGAGGACATCATGCTTCTTATCTACTGCCCATACTGTCAGGAAGAGCGTTCCGAGCTCGAATTCCGCGGTGCCGGCGATGCCCATATCGCCCGTCCCACCAATATCGCCGACATCTCCGACGAGGCGTTCGAGGAATATTTCTTCCTGCGCGACAACCCGAAGGGGCTGATCTTCGAGCGCTGGCGCCACCAGCACGGATGCGGCCGTTTCTTCAATGCGGCGCGCGATACCATCAGCGACAAGTTCATCAAGACCTACAAGGCAGGCGAGCCGAAGCCCACGATCGGCGAAGCAGCCGTTCCGCATGCTCCCGTCGAGACCTACGAACAGCTCGAAGGAGAGGCACAATGAGCGGCACGAACCGTATTGCAGGCAAGGGTCGCCTGACGCCGGCCAGAACCGCGCGCTTCACCTTCGATGGCAAGAGCTACACGGCGCTCGAAGGCGATACCGTCGCCTCGGCGCTGATCGCCAACAACATCCATCTGGTCGGCCGCTCGTTCAAGTATCACCGTCCGCGGGGCATCCTTTCGGCCGGCGCCGAGGAGCCGAATGCGCTGATCGACGTTGCGCGCGACAGCGCCCGCAAACAGCCGAACGTGCGTGCCACCGTGCAGGAAGTCTTCGACGGTATGATCGTCGAATCGCAGAACCGTTTCCCATCGCTCTCCTTCGATATCGGTGGCATCAACAATCTGATGTCCCCGTTTTTCGCGGCGGGCTTCTACTACAAGACATTCATGTGGCCGAAGGCGGCCTGGAAGCACCTCTACGAGCCGATGATCCGTCGTGCGGCGGGCCTCGGCGTTGCGCCGAAGGAAGCCGATCCCGATCACTATGCCGGCCGTTATGCGCATTGCGACGTGCTCGTCGTCGGTGCCGGGATCGCCGGTCTTTCGGCGGCACTGGCGGCGGCGCAATCCGGTGCCAAGGTGATCCTCTGCGACGAGCAGGCGGATGTCGGCGGCGCGCTGCGCTACGACAGCGGCGTCAAGATCGACGGCCTTTCCGGTTATGAGTGGGCGCAGAAGACGGTCGCCACGCTGAAGGCAATGGACAATGTGCAGGTTCTGACCCGCACCACTGCTTTCGGTTACTACAACCACAATTTCGTCGGTCTCGCCGAGCGCGTGACCGACCATGTCGCGAACCCTGGCCGCCACCTGCCGCGCGAGCGTCTGTGGCAGCTGCGCGCCAAGCGCGTCATCCTCGCCAACGGCGCGATCGAGCGCCACATGGTGTTCCCGAACAACGATCGTCCGGGCATCATGCTGGCATCGGCTGCGCGCATGTATCTCAACCAGTATGGCGTCGCCGTCGGCCAGAAGGTCGGCGTTTATACGGCGCACGACTCGGCCTATGAGGCCGCCTTCGACCTGAAACGATCAGGCGTCGAGATCGCCGCGATCGTCGATTGCAGGCAGACGCCGGGTGCGGCCGTTCTGGCGGAAGCCCGTTCGCTCGGCATCGATGTTCTCACCGGTCAGTCCGTGGTCAATACGTCAGGCAAGCTCCGCATCTCGTCGATGACCGTTGCCCGCAATGGCGGCGGCTCGCCGCGCAAGATCGCGGTCGACGCGCTGCTGGTCTCGGCCGGTTGGACGCCTTCGGTGCACCTGTTCTCGCAGTCGCGCGGCAAGGTGGCGTTCGAGCCCGAGACGCAGCGCTTCCTGCCCGGCACGTACGCGCAGGATTGCCTTTCTGTCGGCGCCTGCAACGGCACGGACGATCTGCAGCAGACGATCGAGGAATCGCTGGCGGCCGGCGAGCTGATGGCGCAGGCAGTTGGGAAGCCCTCCGGCGGCAAGATCAGCATCACGGCTGAGCAAGCCCATCAGTGGACGGGCGGCATGATTGGCGCTGCTGAAGGCGCAGGTCCCGAGACCAGCGCCAAGGCGTTCATCGATTTCCAGCACGACGTCTGCGCCAAGGACATTCGCCTTGCCGTGCGCGAGGGGATGCACTCGATCGAGCATATCAAGCGCTTCACGACGAACGGCATGGCCTCCGACCAGGGCAAGCTCTCCAACATGCACGGCCTGGCGATCGCCGCCGAGATGCTGGGCAAGGAAATCCCGCAGGTCGGTCTCACCACCTTCCGCGCGCCGTACACGCCTGTCACCTACGGCACGCTGATCGCGCATTCGCGCGGCGATCTGTTCGATCCGGCGCGCAAGACGCCGCTGCACCAGTGGGAAGAGGCCCATGGCGCGGTGTTCGAGGATGTCGGCAACTGGAAGCGTGCGTGGTTCTATCCGCGCGCCGGCGAGACGATGCACCAGGCGGTCGCCCGCGAATGCAAGACGGCGCGCGATGTCGCCGGTGTGTTCGATGCCTCGACGCTCGGCAAGATCGAGATCGTCGGCCCCGATGCCGCCGATTTCATGAACCTCATGTACACCAACGCCTGGGACACGCTGAAGCCAGGCAAGTGCCGCTACGGCATCATGACGCGCGAGGACGGGTTCGTTTATGACGACGGCGTTGTCGGGCGTCTGGCCGACGATCGCTTCCACGTGACGACGACGACGGGCGGCGCGCCGCGCGTTCTCCACCACATGGAAGACTATCTGCAGACAGAGTTCCCGCATCTGAAGGTGTGGCTGACCTCGGTGACGGAACAGTGGGCCGTCATCGCTGTACAGGGTCCGAAGGCGCGCGAGATCATCGCCCCGCTGGTCGAAGGCATCGATATCTCCAACGAGGCCTTCCCGCATATGAGCGTTGCCGAGTGCACGGTCATGGGCGTGCCGGCGCGGCTGTTCCGCGTGTCGTTCACCGGTGAAACCGGCTTCGAAATCAACGTGCCGGCCGACTATGGCCAGTCCGTTCTGGAAGCCGTGTGGGCCAATGCAGAGCCGCTCGGCGCCTGCGTCTACGGCACCGAGACGATGCACGTTCTTCGCGCCGAGAAGGGTTACATCATCGTCGGCCAGGACACGGATGGCACCGTCACGCCTGACGATGCTGGTCTTTCCTGGGCGGTCTCGAAGAAGAAGACTGACTTCGTCGGCATTCGTGGGCTGAAGCGCCCGGATCTGGTGAAGGCAGGCCGCAAGCAGTTGGTCGGCCTCGTCACCAAGGATCCGAAGCTGGTGCTGGAAGAAGGCGCGCAGATCGTCGCCAATCCGAACGAGCCGAAGCCGATGACGATGCTTGGCCATGTGACCTCGTCCTACTGGTCGGAAAATCTCGGCAGGTCGATCGCCTTCGCGCTGGTCGCCGATGGCCGCAAGCGGATGGGCGAGACACTTTATGTGCCTATGCCCGACAAGACGATCGCCGTCGAGGTGACTGACATGGTGTTCTTTGACAAGGAAGGAGGCCGCATCAATGGCTGATACGGCAGTTCGCAAGTCGGTGCTCTCAGGTCGTCATGGCGGCTCGGCGACGGTACGGCTGACGGCAGCGCCGGCCGCCACCCGCATCGCGCTCCGTGCGCCCGCCGGATCCCTCAAGGCTCTGTCCTCCGCTCTTGGGGTCACGGTTCCGTCTTCGCCGAAGACCTCCGGCCGCAAGGGTGGCCGTGCCGCCCTCTGGCTCGGGCCGGATGAATGGCTCGTTATCGATGAGTCCGGTGCAGACCTGATGGGCGCGCTCACGAAGGCGGACGTGCTGCATTCGGCAACTGATGTCTCGCACCGCAACGTCGCGATCATCGTCTCCGGTCCCGGGGCCGAGGCGACGATCTCCGCGGGTTGCCCGCAGGATCTGTCGCTTGATGCCTTCCCGGTCGGCGCCTGCTCGCGCACGATTTTCGGCAAGGCCGAGATCGTGCTCTTCCGCACCGAGGACGATACGTTCCGTGTCGAGTGCTGGCGTTCGTTCGCCGATTTCGTATTCGGCCTGCTGGCCGAGGGTGCCGAAGACGCCGCGCATTAAGCGCCACGGAACTGGAATTCCCGATTGGGGGACGGTGCTCTTGTGCCGTCCCCATTCGGCTTCAAGTTGCAAGACCGGTGTCATTCATGCCATCATTCGCCATCGCGTGCGGCTTTGTCGGAGCGTAGCCGCAACGTTGCGGGGTGTCCTCAATGATGCTGCATCACGTTTCCATCGTCACGACGGATCTCGACCGATCGGTTGCCTTCTATCGCGATATCTTCGGTCTCGAGCGGATCGAGAGGCCTCCTTTCAGTACCGACGGAGCCTGGTTTGCCTGCGGAGCGCTGCAGGTCCACATCATCGTCAATCCGGTTGGGACGTTCCGGCGGGTGGCGACCATCGATACCGCCGACGGACATTTCGCCTTCCATACCGATGACTTCGAGGGATGTATCCGGGGACTGATCGCAAAGGGTTTTCGCGAGGATGCGCCCGAGGGAGATCCCCGGCGGCTGCGTGTGAGGCGTACCGGGCCGGCCGGTTTTCCGCAGGCCTACCTGCTCGATCCTGATCGCAACATCGTTGAAATCAACGGTGCACCATAGCGCAATCGCCGCAGCCTAAAGTCCTGTTGCGGTTGGCTTTTGCGAGCGGTTAGTCTGCCGGAACCGTTCGCGGGAGGAGTTCATGAAAATACGTGCCGCGGTTTTGCGCCGATCGCCGGTCGCGCCGCCATTTGCGGTGAGCCGGCCGCTCACGATCGAAGAACTCGAGCTCGCGCCGCCGGGGCGGGACGAGATCCTTGTTCGAATTGGCGCGGCCGGGCTCTGCCATTCCGATCTCTCCGTCATCAACGGCGACAGGCCGCGTCCGGTGCCGATGGCGATTGGACATGAGGCGGCCGGCACCGTGGAAGCGGTCGGGCCCGATGTCCATGACCTGACGCCCGGCGATCATGTGGTGATGAGTTTCATGCCGAGCTGCGGCCATTGTCTGCCCTGCGCCGAGGGACGCCCGGCGCTGTGCATTCCCGGCGCCGATGCCAACGGAAAGGGCACGCTGCTGTCGGGCGAGTGGCGACTGAGCTGCGATGAGGTGCCGATCCATCATCATCTCGGCGTCTCGGGCTTTGCCACCCATGCCGTGGTCTCGCGCCATTCGGCGATTCGCATTGACCGCGATATCCCGTTCGCTCACGCCGCGTTGTTTGGCTGCGCCGTGCTGACGGGCGTTGGCGCCGTGGTGAATACCTGTCATGTGCAGCCGGGGCAGACAGTCGCTGTTGTCGGTTTGGGTGGTGTCGGCTTGGCCGCGGTGCTTGGCGCCGTGGCGGCCGGGGCCGAACGCGTTGTCGCGGTAGACCTTGCTCCTGACAAGCTCGAGATCGCGCGTTCGCTTGGGGCGACAGACGTCTTTCGCGCCAGTGACCCTGACGTTGTGGAGCAAATCCGCGAGGCGACAAAGGGCGGCGTCGACCACGCGCTCGAGATGGCCGGAGCCGTCAAGGCCTTTGATCTCGCGTACCGCATCACGCGGCGCGGCGGAACGACGGTTACCGCAGGGTTGGCTAGTCCATCCAGTCAGTTCGCAATCCCCGCAGTCAGCCTGGTCGCCGAGGAGCGGCGCGTGCTCGGGAGCTATCTCGGCAGCTGCGTGCCAAGCCGGGATATTCCGCGCTTTGTCGGGCTCTTCAGGCGTGGAAAGCTGCCGGTGGATCGCTTGTTGTCTTCAACAGGTCCGCTGGAGGGGATCAACGAAGCCTTCGACCGGCTGCATGCCGGGGAGGTGATCCGGCACGTCATCGATTTCGAAGCGCACTAGGCTTCTTCGGGCCGGTCTTTTGGGTCGAATTGGATGATGGTGATCCACCGCGCGGTGAGCGCCGGCTTCTTCTCGTTCTCGATCTCGATCGAGACGTCGTAGGTCGTCATCAACATGCCGGCGCCGCGAAAGCGGGCTTCGGCAAGGATAAAGTGGCCGCGGATGCGTGCCCCCGATTTGACGGGCGAGAGGAAGCGGACGTTCTCGAAGCCGTAGTTGATGCCCATCGTCTGCTCACGGACTTTGGGCAGGCTGTTGTAGTTCATCGCTGAAAGCAGCGAGAGGGTGAGGAATCCGTGGGCGATGGTGCCGCCGAATGGGCTCGTGGCGGCGCGCTCTGGGTCGACGTGGATGAACTGATGATCGTCGGTTGCATGCGCAAAGGCATCGATCATTGCCTGATCGACGACAATCCAGTCCGAGAGGCCGGTTTCAGTGCCGATGAGCCCGCGCACATCCGCGAGCGAAATTTCCTTGACCATTGATTCCTCATGAGAAAGCGGCTGCGCAAGCCTTACAATGGGATTGTGACAATTGCGACAAGGAATTGCAGGCAGGGGCCTGGCCGGTTAACTATCCGAGATAGAAAGCGACCGAGCGGCGCGGCACGATGGCCGATGTCGCGGATTTTTCCTGACCATTGGGGGCGAGCAGCCGCCATGAGGACGGCCCGGGCAATGCAAAAATTTCCTCGCCGCCCGAGCGATTGAAAAGCACGGCCAGCCGTGCGGGCTTTCCGCCCTGCCCATCGCGCGTCGACAGCACCATTCCAAGCGTGGAAAAGTTCGGGGTCTCCCACTCCTGCACGCTCATCGGCTGGCCCGAAGGCGATATCCATTCGACGTCGCCATGGCCATCGAAGAAACCCGTTTCCGAGAACACGGAGAAGCGCTTGCGCAGGCTTGAGATCAAAGCGGTATGGGCGATGAGCTCATCGTCGAGCGCCGCCCAGTCCATCCAGGTGATCTCATTGTCCTGGCAGTAGGCATTGTTGTTGCCGCGCTGGGTGCGGCCTGCTTCGTCGCCTGCCGTCAGCATGATGCTGCCGCGCGTAGCAAAGAGCGTGGAGAGCAGCGCCTTCAGGTCATCGCGGCGTCTGCGAATGATATCGGGGTAGTGCGTTTCGCCCTCGGCACCATTGTTCCAGGAGTGGTTCTCGTTGTGGCCGTCGCGGTTCTGCTCGCCGTTCGCCTCGTTGTGCTTGCCGCTATAGGAGACGAGATCGCGGAGCGTGAAGCCGTCATGGGCGGCAAGAAAGTTGACGCTGCGCGTCCCGGTCGCACCGTTGCGGGAAAATATGTCCGAGGAGCCGGCCAGCGCAGTTGCGAGCGGTCCGGTCTTGTGATCGTCGCCGCGCCAATAGCACCTGACGGCATCACGAACGCGGTCGTTCCACTCGAGGAAGGGGGCTGGGAAGTTACCGAGCTGGTAGCCGCCAGGACCGATGTCCCAAGGCTCGGCGATCATTACGCGGTCCGACAAGACGTCATCGGCGAGCATTGCCATCAACGTTTCGCTGTTGGCCTCGAAGCCACCAGCGGTTCGGCCAAGAACGGGGGCAAGGTCGAAGCGGAAACCGTCAACGCCCGCGCCGAGCACGAAGTGGCGGAGGCTGTCGATGATCAGTTGCCTGACATAGGGGTTATCACAGGCGACGGTGTTGCCCGTTCCGGTATCGTTGACCAATTCGCCTGGCCGGTCGGTCAGATGCCGATAGAAGGAGAGGTTGTCGAGGCCGCGCAGCGACAGCGTCGTGCCAAAGCGGTCGCTTTCGCCGGTGTGGTTGAAGACGAGGTCGAGGACGACACCAATGCCTTCGGCGTGGAGCTTCGCCACGGTGTCGCGGAGCTCCGCCATGCCGCCGGGCACGAGCCGCGGGTCGAGCGCCATGAAGGCGACGGGGTTATAGCCCCAGCCGTTTCTGAGGCCGAGCGGCGGCAGGTGGCGCTCGTCGATCCAGGCGGTGATCGGCATCAACTCGACCGCATCCACGCCGATGCGCTTCAGATGCGCGATCACTGAAGGATGCGCCAAAGCCGCGACGGTGCCGCGCTGCGCTTGGGGAACATCCGGATGCAGCATGGTGAACGGTCGGACGGCAACCTCGTAGATGAAGCCACCCGGCTTGAAGAGCGGCTTTCCCGGCTTCACGGGGACATCGCGGGTGACGATCGCCTTCGGCACGAGGTGCTGCGTCTCGGCGCCGGAGGTGCCGAGCAGGGGATCGTAGTGGAAGGGGCGATCGAGTTCCTTGGCGTAGGGATCGACCAGCAGCTTCGACGGGTCGAACCAGAGGCCGTCGTCGGGCGCATAGACGCCGCCGGCGCGGTAGCCGTAGCGCGCACCTTCCTTCAAGCCGTCGACGAAAAGGCGATGAACATCGTCATCGCCTCGTTTCATCGGCAGGCGGGCCAGTTCCTTGTCGTCGTCGCCGAACAGACACAGCTCGATCTGTCCTGACTTGCGCGACCAGACGGCGAAATCAACGCCGGTCTCGAGGATGGTTGCTCCGCCTTGCCCGGGTCTACCCGCCGCCATGCCGTTCGGTCAGGTGATCACGGAAGGAGCATCGCGGCCCGTGCGGCTGCGAATGCCCGCGATGGTCTCGGCGGCAGCAATAAGATCGGCGAGCGCTTCCTGCGTCTCGATGTTGTGGCGGGTCGAATCCGCCTCGTACCGCTCGAGATAGACACGCAGCGTGGCGCCGGATGTGCCGGTACCGGAGAGACGGAAGACCACGCGCGAACCGCCTTCGAACAGGACGCGAATGCCCTGATGCTCGCTGACCGACTTGTCGACTGGGTCGTGATAGGCAAAGTCGTCGGCCTTCTCGACCTTCAGCGGGCCGAAGCTCTGGCCCGGCAGCGACGCAAGCTGGCTGCGCAGGTTTGCGATCAGGCCGTTCGCCGCGTCAGTATCGACGCCTTCATAGTCGTGGCGCGAATAGTAGTTGCGGCCGTAGGTCTGCCAGTGCTGGGTGACGATGTCCTGAACGCTTTCGCCGCGAACGGCAAGGATGTTCAGCCACAGCAGAACCGCCCAGAGGCCGTCCTTCTCGCGCACGTGGTTGGAGCCGGTGCCGGCGCTTTCCTCGCCGCAGATCGTCGCCATGCCGGCGTCGAGCAGGTTGCCGAAGAACTTCCAGCCGGTCGGCGTCTCGTACATGCCGATACCGCGGCGCTCGGCGACGCGATCGGCCGCACCTGAGGTCGGCATGGAGCGGGCGATGCCGGCGAGACCACCGGAATAGCCGGGCGCGAGGTGGGCGTTGGCGGCAAGGATCGCGAGGCTATCGGAGGGTGTGACGAAGATGCCGCGGCCGATGATGAGGTTGCGGTCGCCGTCGCCGTCGGATGCCGCGCCGAAGTCGGGCGCATCATCACTCATCATCTCGTCGTAGAGTTCCTTGCAGTGAACCGGGTTCGGGTCCGGATGGTGGCCGCCGAAGTCGGGCAGCGGCATGAAATTGCGGACCGAACCGGACGGCGCGCCGAGACGGTTTTCGAAGATTTCCTTGGCATATGGGCCGGTGACGGCGCTCATTGCGTCAAAAGCGATGCGGAATCCGAGGCTGATGAGGTTGCGGATCGCGGGGAAGTCGAACAGCTCTTCCATCAGAGCCGTGTAGTCTTCCACCGAATCGAGCACCGAGAGGATCATGCCGCCCGGCAGTTCGTCCTTGCCGATGCGGTCGAGGTTGACGTCCGCGAAATCGGCGATCTTGTAGGTGTCGATCACCTTCGTGCGCGCATAGATCGCGTCGGTGATCTTCTCCGGCGCGGGGCCGCCATTGTTGATATTGTACTTGATGCCGAAATCTTCGGTTGGACCGCCGGGATTGTGGCTGGCCGAAAGGATGATGCCGCCGAAGGCTTTGTATTTGCGAATGATGTGGGAGGCTGCCGGGGTCGACAGGATGCCGCCCTTGCCGACGATCACCTTGCCGAAGCCATTGGCGGCGGCCATCTTGATCGCCTTCTGAATGACTTCCCGGTTGTAGTAGCGTCCGTCGCCGCCGATGACGAGGCACTTGCCATGAAAGCCTTCCAGCGAATCGAAGATCGACTGGATGAAGTTCTCGGCATAGTTCGGCTGCTGGAATACCGGAACCTTCTTTCGCAGGCCGGAGGTACCGGGCTTCTGATCCTGGTAGGGCGTAGTGGGTACGGATTTTATCATTTTCTCTCACTTGCCTTTAGGGGCGAGGCTTGAATAGAGGGCGGCATAGCGCTCGGCGCTCTTCTCCCACGAAACATCCGATTTCATGCCCTGCTTTTGCAATTGGGTCCAGACTTTTTGATCGGCGTAGAGATGTAGCGCGCGGCGGACCGCCTGCAACAGACCGGATGGAGTTACAGGCGAGAATTGTATCCCGGTTGCCGCTTTCGCCGCAAGCGCGGCATGGTTGGCGTCAATAACGGTGTCGTTCAACCCGCCGGTGCGGGCAACGATCGGCACGCATCCATAGCGCAATCCGTAAAGCTGCGTCAGGCCGCAGGGCTCGAATCTGGACGGGATGATGATGGCGTCGCAACCGGCCTGCATGAGATGGGACATCGGCTCGTTGTAGCCGATGGAAACGCCGATCCGCCCGGGGTGACGGGCGGCGGCGGCAAGCAGTGCCCCTTCGAGCGCCGCGTCTCCGGAACCCAGAATGGCCAGCTTGCCGCCCATGTCGACGATCTGGTCGGCGGTGGCGGCGATGACATCCATGCCCTTCTGCCAGGTCAGGCGGCTGATGATGCAGAAGATCGGCGCGTTGTCGTGGTGAAGTCCGAAGAACTCAGCGATCGAGCTGCGGTTTTCGACGCGGCTCTTCAGCATGCTGCTGTTGTAATGCGTGTGGACAACCGGGTCGGTCGAGGGGTTCCAGACTTCGGTATCAATGCCGTTGACGATGCCGTGCAGTGAATCGATTCGGCTTGCGATGACACCCTGGAGGCCCATGCCGAACTCGGTGGTCAGGATCTCGCCGGCATAAGAGGGGCTGACAGTGGTGATGGCGTGTGCAGTCTGCAGGCCGCCCTTCAGGAAGCCGATATTGCCGTAATATTCGATGCTTTCCGTTGCGAAGGCGTGCGGCGGCAGACGAAGACCCGGAAAGATATCGGCGCCGAACTGCCCCTGGAAAGCAATGTTGTGGATGGTCAGGACGCTCGGCAATTCCGGCGTCGGATTGTAGCGCATGTAGACCGAGGTCATTGCCGACTGCCAGTCATGCGTATGCACGAGGTCCGGCCGCCAGTCCAGCATCAACCCCGCGGCAATCTCGGCGCCGGCCAGGGACAGAGCCGCGAAACGGCGCCAATTGTCGGGGTAATCCTTGCCGGTGGCGTCGAGATAGGGGCCGCCCGACCGGTCGTAATAGGCGGGGGCGTCGAGCACGAGGATATCGAGCCCGTCGTGCTTGACTTCGAGCACGGTTGCCGGTTCGCCGAGCAGATCGTCGAATTGGAGTCGGACTACAGGATTGCGGATAGCCCTCATGACGGCCGGATAGCCCGGCATGAGGGTCTTGGTTTCGATGCCGAAACGCTCAAGGGCGATCGGCAGGGCACCCGCCACATCGGCGAGGCCCCCTGTCTTGACGAGCGGGAAGACTTCGGACGAAACCGAAAGAACTTTCATGGCTTACAGGCCCAGCTTGTCGATCATCGGTTGGGTAATGAGGCAAATGCCGCCCTCGCTGCGGCGGAAACGCTTGGCATCTAGAACCGGATCCTCGCCGACGATGAGGCCTTCAGGAATGACGACTCCGTGGTCGATCACGACGTTTCTGAGTTGGGCGTGCCTTCCGATCTTGACGCTCGGGAGAACGACGGCACCTTCGAGCTTGGAGTAGGAATTGGCGCGAACGCCGGTGAAGAGGAGGCTCTTGTTCAGCGTTGCGCCGGAAATGATGCAGTCGCCCGCGACGACGGAGGATGTGGCAGAGCCGCGGCGGTCTTCGTCGTCATGGACGAACTTCGCCGGGGGCGAGATTTCTGCATAGGTCCAGATCGGCCAGGACTTGTCGTAGATATCCAGTTCCGGAACGATCGCGGTCAGGTCGATGTTGGCCTGCCAATAGGCGTCGATCGTTCCAACATCGCGCCAGTAGGGCTCGTGCTCGAAATCCGACCGGACGCAAGAGTTGGCGAAACGATGGGCGACGGCCTTACCGTTCTTGACGATGTAAGGGATGATGTCCTTGCCGAAATCCTTGCTGGAGTTCGGGTCAGCGGCGTCGCGGCGCAGTGCGTCGATCAGGAATTTCGTGTGGAACACGTAGATGCCCATCGAGGCAAGCGCGAATTCCGGCTTGTCGGGAATGCCCGGCGGATCGGCGGGCTTCTCGACGAAGTCGATGATCCGGTCGGTCGTGTCGACGTGCATGACGCCGAAGCCGACGGCTTCCATGCGCGGGACTTCCAGGCAGCCGATCGTGACGTCGGCGCCGGAATCGACATGCTGCTGCAGCATGTATTCGTAGTCCATCTTGTAGACATGGTCGCCGGCGAGGATGACCATGTATTCGACGCCATAGTCCTCGATGATGTCGATGTTCTGGTAGACCGCATCGGCGGTGCCTTCATACCACTGCGTCTCCGAGACGCGCTGGGAGGCCGGCAAAATGTCGAAGCTTTCGTTCCGCTCGGGGCGGAAGAAGTTCCAGCCGCGCTGCATATGGCGGATCAGCGAGTGCGCCTTGTACTGGGTGGCGACGCCGATGCGGCGGATGCCCGAGTTCAGCGCGTTCGACAGCGCAAAGTCGATGATACGGGTCTTGCCGCCGAAATAGACCGCCGGCTTGGCGCGGCGATCGGTGAGCTCTTTCAAGCGGCTTCCCCGGCCGCCAGCGAGAACATAGGCCATTGCGTCGCGGGCAAGTGGCTGAACACGTCTTTCTACCATTTTTATCCTCCCACCAGTCGTCAGTTCTCGGGTTCAAGCATGATCGTCGCCAGAGGCGGCAAGGTGATGGATGCAGCAATGCTGCCGCCGGCGTTGACGGCCTGCACGCGGCCACCATTGCCCTTGCCGCTGCCACCATAGATGTCGGCATCGGTATTCAGTATCTCGCGCCAGCGCCCCTCGGTCGGCAGGCGCACGGAATAGTTCTCGCGATAGACAGGCGTCAGATTACAGATGACGGCGACCGGCTTCTCTCCTGGCGCCTTGCGCAGCCAGGAAAAAACGGAGTTCTCGTGGTCGTCGGCGATCAGCCATTCGAAGCCATCGCCCTCGCAGTCGCGGGCGTGCAGGGCCGGCTTGCTGCGGTAGGTGAAGTTGAGGTCGCGCACCAGCCGGCGCATGCCCTCGTGCATGCGGTACTGCAGCAGGTTCCAGTCGAGCGAGGTTGCCTCGTTCCACTCGCTCCACTGCGCGAATTCCTGACCCATGAAGAGCAGCTTCTTGCCCGGATAGCCCCACATGAAGGCGTAATAGGCCCGCAGATTCGCAAATTTCTGCCAGTCGTCGCCGGGCATCTTGGCGATCAGCGAGCCCTTTCCGTGCACCACCTCGTCATGGGAGAGCGGCAGCACGAAGTTTTCCGAATAGGCGTAGAGCAGGCCGAAGGTCAGCTCGTTGTGATGATGCTTTCTGTGGATCGGCTCACGGCTCATGTAGCTCAGTGTGTCGTGCATGAAGCCCATGTTCCACTTGAAGCCGAAGCCGAGGCCGCCTTCATGCACCGCCTGCGACACCTTCGGCCAGGAGGTCGATTCTTCGGCGATGGTCATGACGCCTGGATGCTCGGCGTAGATACGGGTGTTCATGTTCTGCAGGAAGCGCACAGCCTCCAGGTTCTCATTACCGCCGTACTCGTTCGGGATCCATTCGCCGTGCTTGCGGGAATAGTCGAGGTAGAGCATCGAGGCCACGGCATCGACGCGCAGACCATCGAGATGGAACTTCTCGGCCCAGTAAAGCGCGTTGTTGACCAGATAGGAAACGACTTCGGTGCGGCCGAAATTGTAGATTGCCGTATTCCAGTCGGGGTGGAAGCCCTGGCGCGGGTCGGCATGCTCGTAGAGCGCCGTGCCGTCGAACCAGCCGAGACCGTGTTCGTCGGTCGGGAAATGGGCTGGCACCCAATCGAGGATGACGCCGATGCCGACCTTGTGGCAGCCGTTGACGAAGCGGGCGAAACCCTCCGGCTCGCCGAAGCGGGCGGTCGGCGCATAGAGCCCGGTCGTCTGGTAGCCCCAGGAGGGATCATAGGGATGCTCGGTAATCGGCAGGAACTCGATATGGGTGAAGCCCATGTCGACGCAGTAGGGGATTAGACGGGCGGCAAGCTCGTCCCAGGAGAGGAACGAGCCATCGTCGCGCCGCTGCCAGGAGCCGGCATGAACCTCGTAGATCGAGATCGGCTGACGACGCTTGTCGGTTTCGCTCCAGTGCTTCAGATGCGCTGCGTCGTCCCATTCCTGCAGCAGCTCGGATGCCGCGACCGAGGCCGTCTGTGGGCGTAGTTCGCTGCGTCGGGCGAAAGGGTCGGCCTTTAGCGGCAACAGCACACCGTCGTGGCCGCGGATTTCGAATTTGTAGGCGACACCGGTCGGAACGTCAGGAGCGAAGATCTCCCAGATACCGGCGCTGGAGCGGAAGCGCATTACATGGCGGCGACCATCCCAGCCATTGAAGTCACCGACAACCGAGACACGCTGAGCATTCGGCGCCCAGACGGCGAAATGGATCCCCTGCGCGCCCTCGTGCTTGATCCAGTGTGCGCCCATCTTGTCGAAGAGGCGCAGATGGGAACCTTCCCGCACGTAATAGTCATCCATCGGGCCGAGGACGGGTCCGAAGCTGTAAGGGTCGGTCACCGCCCATTCGGCATCGCCGCGTCGCGCGCGATAGCGCACCGGCTGCTGCTTCGTCACCGAAACCTCGCCGGCGAAAAAGCCGTCAGAATGCTGCTGCTTCAATTCGCCGATGACGCTGCCATCGAGCGCCATCGCGGTCACCTCTTCGGCGCCCGGAATGAAGCAGCGGGTGACGTAGGCGTTTCCCGATTTGTGAACGCCGAGAACGGCGAAGGGATTGGAATGCGACCCTGCGAGGATTGCCGCTATCTCGTCTGCCGAAATCTCCCAGGGAAGTCTGACTTCAGGGGTGGCTTTCGGCGCTTTCATCCGGCTCTCCAGATTTCCTTGGCATATTGCCGTATCGTGCGGTCGGATGAGAACCAGCCCATCCGAGCCGTGTTGCAGATCGCTTTCTTGTTCCACGCCGACGGATCGGTCCAGAGCTGGTCGATATCGCGCTGCGCCTGCGCATAGGCATCGAAATCGGCCGCCACCATGAACCAGTCATGCGCGTAAATGCCTTCGATCAGCGCCGCGTATCGGCTTCGATCGTCGTGCGAGAAGACGCCGGAACTGATGGCCTGGAGTGCCTGAGACAGTTCACGCGACGCTTCGATGATGGCGCGGGGATTGTGGCCATCTGCACGGGCGGCGGCGACTTCGTCGGCACGCAGGCCGAAAATGATGATGTTGTCCTCGCCGACATGGTCGCGCATCTCGACATTGGCGCCGTCGAGTGTCCCGATCGTCAGCGCGCCGTTCAGCGCGAACTTCATGTTGCCGGTGCCCGATGCTTCCATCCCAGCAGTCGAGATCTGCTCAGACAGATCGGCGGCCGGCACCATGACCTCGGCAAGGGAAACGTTGTAGTTCGGCACGAACACGACCTTCAGCAGGCCGCGGACGGCCGGGTCGTTGTTGATCGTGCGGGCGACGTCGTTGATCAGTTTGATGATCAGCTTGGCGTTATGGTAGCTCGGCGCCGCCTTGCCGGCGAAGAGCTTGACGCGCGGCACCCAGTCCAATTCTGGATGTGAGCGGATCTGGTCGTAGAGCGCGACTGCTTCGATAATGTTGAGCAGCTGCCGCTTGTACTCGTGGATGCGCTTGATCTGGATATCGAACATAGCCGACGGATCGAGTTTGATGCCCATGCGGCTGGCGACGAGATTGGACAAGGCCACCTTGTTGGCGCGCTTCACCGCCGCGAACTTCTCCTGGAAGCTTGCATCATTCGCGAACTTGTCGAGCGGCTTCAGCTTTTCGGCGTCATCGAGGAAGTCGTCGCCGATCGTTTCGCGGATCAGCGAGGTCAGGCCGGGATTGCACTGCTGCAGCCAGCGGCGCGGCGTGATGCCGTTGGTCTTGTTGTTGATGCGGTCGGGATAGAGCTTATGCAGGTCGGCAAAGACGGTGACCTTCATCAGGTCGGTGTGCAGAGCCGAAACGCCGTTGATCGAATGAGCGCCGACGAAGGCGAGATTGCCCATGCGTACACGGCGCTCGCCGCTTTCCTCGATCAGGGAAATCGAGCGGATTTCCGTTTCGGAGAAGGTCTTGGTCTTGCGCGCCTCCAGCAGCACCTTGGCGTTGATCGCGTAGATGATCTGCATATGCCTCGGCAGCAGGCGCTCGAACAGTGGGATCGGCCAGCTTTCCAGCGCTTCCGGCAGGAGGGTGTGATTGGTGTAGGCGATCGTGCCGCGGGTGATGTCCCAAGCCTGGTCGAAGTCGAGACCATGCACGTCGCACAACAGGCGCATCAGTTCCGCGACCGAGACCGCCGGATGCGTGTCGTTCAGTTGGACCGCCACCTTGTCGGGCAGCGAGGTGAAATCGTCATACTGCTGCAGGTGACGGCGCAGGATGTCCTGCAGCGAAGCGGAGGAGAAGAAGAATTCCTGGCGCAGGCGCAGTTCCTGGCCGGCCGGCGTCGCGTCGGCGGGATATAGAACGCGCGTCAGGCTTTCGGCCTTGTTGCTCTCACGCAGCGCGCCGATATGGTCGCCGGCGTTGAAGGCGTCGAGCAGGATCGGGTCGATCGGCTGCGCGGACCAGAGGCGCAGCGTGTTGACGCGCTTGCCGCGCCAGCCGACCACCGGAGTGTCGAAGGCGGCGGCGATGACACGCTCGGCGGGTTTCCACACATAGCGCGGCTCGCCCTCGGGGCTATTGACCACGTCGACGGTGCCGCCGAAGCCGATTTCGTAAGCGCTCTCGCGACGCTCGAATTCCCAAGGATTGCCGTGCGCCAGCCAGCTTTCCGGCAACTCCACCTGCCAGCCATCGGCAAGCTGCTGCCGGAAAAGACCGTGGACGTAACGGATACCGTAGCCATAGGCCGGGACATCGACGGTCGCCATGCTTTCCATGAAGCAGGCGGCGAGACGGCCAAGGCCGCCGTTGCCAAGAGCGGCGTCAGGCTCGAGGCCGGCGATGACAGAGACATCGACGCCGAGCGAGGCGAGCGCGTCGCGAACCTGTTCCATGAGGCCGAGGTTCGAGACGGCGTCGCGCATCAGGCGGCCGATGAGGAATTCGAGGGAGAGGTAGTAAACGCGCTTGTCGCCTGTTGCGTAGACCTTGCGGGTCGACTCCATCCACTTGTCGATGATGCGGTCGCGTATGACGAGGATGGTCGCCGTCAGCCAGTCATGCGGCTTGGCGACCTTCGCATCCTTGCCGATGCGGTAGGTCAGGCGTTCGATGATTTCTTCGGCGAGAATTTCTGGCTTGGAGCTGCGCGGCGCGGGGGAGGGGATTGTCGGCTTCGAAACGGTGTTCATCGTCAGTCCTCGCCAATTCTGTTTGGTTTCAGTACGTTATGCCAATTTCAATCGGTTTGCCGCGCACTAAACACGCAGTTTATGCATCGTTACAACGCACTTGCAACAAAGGAATTACCCAAACGAAAAAATTGCCGAGGCTTGGCGCTCCGCTGCGGAAAGAGCTTGATTTCAATCGGTTTTCCGAATTTGATATGCGCGTTTTTGCAGGCAAACGAAAAGCCGCTCCGGTTTGTTCCGGGGCGGCTTTTGTTGTTTGCGGGTCTTTGCTGTTACCAGTTCGTCAGGCGGGTCGCGAGCTCGTCGCCTTGGCGGCCATGGCCCAAGTCCGCAACCAGCTGAGCCATGCTATTGGGCTGATAGGCGTTGCTCGGGGTGGTCCCGCAGGAGGCAAGGAGGTCCTTGACCTTTTGCGGCACCATGAACGCCACGGTAAAGATCTGAATTCTATCGGCTATTCAATTATCCCAACGGAATGACATCCACGGCCTGGACAGCGCGTTGGCCGCCGTAGCTCTTCAGCACGCCGATGACCGGGGCGACGTCGGCGTAGTCGCGGCCATAGGCAACGACGATGTGGTCGGTGCCGGCCGGGATGTTGTTCGTCGGATCCAGTTCGACCCAGCCGATCGTTTCGCCGCACCAGACCCTGACCCACGCATGCATGGCGTCCGCCCCCTCCAGCCGTTCCTTGCCGGGCGGCGGAATGGTGCGCAGGAATCCGGAGACATATCCGGCGGGAATGCCGAGGCTACGCAGAGCAAGGATCATGACATGGACGAAGTCCTGGCAGACGCCGCGCTTTATTTGGAAGGCTTCAAGCGGCGTCGTATCGACGGTCGTCGCTTCGGCATCATAGGTGAAATCCAGATGGATTTTCGCGCATAGCGCAGTGGCGATCTGCAGCACGGTCCATGACGGTTCGGCGCAGGCCTTCGCATAGTCCGAGATCGCGCGTGTGTCCGAAAGGCGGGGGCTATTGCCGAGGAAATGATGCGGGGCGTCGGGCTTCAGCGACCAGACGCCTGCGACCTCATTCGGAAGCTTTGCGAGCAAGGGGGAAAAATCCGCTGCGATGGAATGGCTCTCCACGTGCACGCGGGCATGCATGCGGATATCCAGCTTTTCATGCGGCGCGCGCAGCATGAAGGAAGTCGCGGGGTGCTCGAAGAAATCGACGAAGTGCGCCTGTTCATCCGGCGTCGGCGAAACCTTGATCGAGCCGGCCACCAGCCGTTGCCGGTTCGGCAGCGACAGCGGCATCAGCCGCATGATGTGGCGGGCGCCAGAGGCCGGCGTGTCGTAGATGTATCCCATGTGCAGCGAGAGATCGTAAAGCACCTGGGTCATCCGAGATATGTGTGGGCAAGGAGGTCGGACAGATGCTCCAGCTCGCGTTCGAGGCGGCGGTAGACATCGACGCTCATCGTCTCCGGCGTCATCACGGCAAGGCCGGAGTGCAACCGCATCGCTTCGCGATAGAAGGGCGACATCTGGCCGTTGACGAGTGCGTTCGGGAGCTGCTCCACCTCGCGGTGGATCTCGTTCATCTGGAAAAGAATTGAGCGTGGATTGAGCGGATCGAGCGCGAGCAGATCGGTGACCGTGAGGCGAGCGGTGTTGACGTTGTAGCGGCGGCGATGGGTCATGACGCTGTCGCCGATCTCCAGCAGCATGTCGAGCGCGCCATCAGGGGCGTCCGGCCCTGACATGTGCCCGAGCAGCCGTGTCATGTGCAGCCCGCGCTCGATATGGCGGCCGAGCGAGAGGAAACGCCAGCCGGTGAAGCGATACATGTTTTCGTGCACCAGACCGGCGAAGCCCGCGAGCTTGCGCAGCAGAATCGTCATCGCGTGGCTTGCATCGTCGCCGGGAGAAATCGTCTCGTGGAACCGTCGCGCCGTCTTGGCGAGATCAGTGAGCGCCAGCCAGCCATCCGGCGAGAAACGGTCGCGAATGTTGCTGGCGGAATAGACGGCGCTGTCGATGTTGCGCATTAGTGTATCCGGGACTGCTTCCTCGGTGTCGATATCGACGGCGGCCAGATAGGCTGTCACGTCGGCCAACAGGGGCTGGTTCGGATCGGCGGCTTCCGCAAAGCGGGCGTGCCAGGCGCGCAGGATGCGCAGCGCCCCTTCGGCGCGCTCGATGTAGCGGCCGAGCCAGAAGAGATTGTCGGCCGCGCGGCTCGGCAGGCTGCCCGGCATGTTGCGGGTGAAGCTGCCTTCCGCCGGCAGCAATGTGTGCTGCTCCACCGGCTTGTCGCTGACGATCCAGACGTCGGCGGCGGCACCACCCGATTGCATGGCGATGGCCGAAACGTCGTCGCTGCCGCCGATGCGGGCAAAGCCGCCCGGCATGATCTGCCAGCCATTGGCCGTGCGGGCGGCGAAGACGCGTAGCGACATCGGCCGCGGCGTCAGCTTGCCGTCGATCCAGGCCGGGGTCGTCGATAGCGTTACGACTTCCTGCCCGGCAAGTTTGGCGCCGTCGGAGTTCAACCAATCGCCGATCGAATCCTTGGTCGTGGCGCGCAAGGTCGAGCCGAGCACGGATTCGCCCCTGTCATCGAAGAACGGTGCGCGCGAATAGGCCGGACCGATCACCATCTTTTCGATGTTGGCCGCCACATGTTCGCGTTCGCCCTTCTGGCCGCACCACCAGGTCGCGATCGAGGGGAGCTTCAACTCTTCGCCAAACAGACGACGACAGATGGTCGGCATGAAGGCGAGCAGCGCGCGTGTTTCAATGATGCCGCTGCCGAGTGCATTGACGATGGTCACGCTTTCGGCGCGCAGAGCCTCGACGAGGCCGGGCGTGCCGATATGTGAATTCTGGTTCAGTTCCAGTGGATCCGAATACGCCGAATCGAGGCGGCGCCAAAGCACGGTGATCGGCTTCAGGCCCGACACGGTGCGGACCATCACCTTGCCGTTGACGACAGCCAGGTCTTCGCCCTCGAGCAGCATGAAGCCGAGATAGCGGGCGATATAGGCGTGCTCGTAATAGGTTTCGTTGGCGGGGCCTGGCGTCAGCACGGCGATGCGGTCGTCGCCGCTGTGCTTCATGCCCTGCAGCGCATCGCGGAAGGCGCCAAAGAAGGAGGCGAGGCGATGAACCGGCGTCTCAGCGTATATATCGGAGAAGGCGCGGGTCGTCGCCACGCGGTTTTCAAGCGCAAAGCCGGCGCCAGACGGCGCCTGCGTACGGTCAGCGAGGACCCACCAGTTTCCATCAGGACCGCGGCCGATCTCGAAGGCGCAGAAATGCAGGTAGTGACCGCCGGCCGGGGTGACGCCGACAAGCGGACGCTGGTATTCGGGGTTGGCAGCGATCAGGGCCGGTGGCAGCACGCCCTCCGCGACAAGGCGATTTTGGCCGTAGACGTCGGCAACGATCGCTTCCAGCAGGTCGGCGCGCTGGACGAGCCCAGCCGAGACCGCCTCCCATTCGCGCGCATCAATGAGGACCGGAACGTGCGAGAGGGGCCAGGAGCGCTCGGCGCTTCCGGTGCTGCCGTAGGCTCGGTAGAAAACGCCGGCGTCGCGCAGGTAACGGTCGGCGCGGGTGAAGCGTTCGGTCAGCTCCTTTTCGGGCATTCCGCTCAGATGCGAAAAGAAGCGCTGCCAGACCGGGCGGATGGCGCCGTTGGTGTCGACCATCTCGTCGGCGACGCCGGGCAGAGGAGTATAGCCAAGCACGGCATCGTTTCCGGTGCGGATCGCTGGCTCTTCCCTCAGTTCTGCCGTCGGTTTCTTGCCCATTTCGCCCTAGTGCTTAGATTCCCACCGGTCGTCGAAGATCGAGCGTCAGCGGGAATTCCGGTGAAACTGTCTCGGCACGCGGAATGAATGCGCCTGCCGTATGCCCCCACGGCTCGAATCGCGCCAGCCGTCTCGCTTCCGCTTCGTTACCATTGACCGGGAAGGTCTCATAGTTACGCCCGCCCGGATGGGCAACATGATAGATGCAGCCGCCGATCGAACGCTTCGACCATGTATCATAAATGTCGAAGGTGAGCGGCGTATTGACCGGCAAAACCGGGTGCAATCCCGACGCAGGCTGCCATGCCTTGAAGCGAACGCCAGCGACCGAGACGCCCGCCGTGCCGGTCGAGCTCAACGGAACCGTGCGGCCGTTGCAGGTCACGGTGTAGCGGGAGGCATTGCTGGTTTCCAGCCGGACCTGCAGGCGCTCTACGGAGCTGTCGACATAGCGGACCGTGCCGCCGATCGCGCCCTCCTCGCCCATGACGTGCCAGGGTTCCAGCGCCTGCCGCAGTTCGAGCTTAGAGCCTTCGTATTCGACCTCGCCACAGAAGGGGAAGCGGAATTCAAGCTGTGCCTTGAACCATTCCGGGCTGAGGTCGAAGCCATTCTGCTTGAGGTCGCCGAGCACGTCGAGGAAATCGGCCCAGATGAAGTGCGGCAGCATGAAGCGGTCGTGCAGCGACGTGCTCCAGCGCACGAACTTGCCGTCCGCAGGGTGCTGCCAGAAGCGGGCGATCAACGCGCGGACCAGCAGTTGCTGGGCAAGCGACATACGTGCGTTCGGCGGCATTTCGAAACCGCGGAATTCGACGAGGCCGAGCCGTCCGGTTGGGCCATCCGGCGAAAACAGCTTGTCGATGCAGATCTCGGCGCGGTGCGTGTTGCCAGTGACGTCGGTCAGCAGATTGCGGAACAGCCTGTCCACCAGCCAAGGGAGGGGTTGCGCGCCGCGACCCGGCGCGGGGACCTGGGCGAGCGCGATTTCCAGTTCGTAGAGGCTGTCGTGACGGGCTTCGTCGATGCGCGGCGCCTGGCTGGTCGGGCCGATGAACATGCCCGAGAACATGTAGGAGAGCGAGGGATGGCGCTGCCAGTGCAGTACCAGGCTCTTCAACAGGTCAGGGCGGCGCAGGAAGGGGCTGTCGCCCGGATTGGCGCCACCAACGACCACATGGTTGCCCCCGCCGGTACCGGTGTGGCGCCCGTCGATCATGAACTTGTCGGTGCCGAGGCGGCTTTGGCGGGCTTCCTCGTAGATCGTCATCGTAATGTCGACGCAATCCTGCCAGTTGGAAGCGGGATGGATATTGACCTCGATGACGCCGGGATCGGGGGCGACGCGGATGACATTGATGCGCTCGTCCTGCGGCGGCGAATAGCCTTCGATATGGACGGGCAGGCCGAGTTCGGTCGCTGCATTCTCCGCGGCGGCGATCAGTTCGAGATAGTCCTCGATGCGCTCGACCGGCGGCATGAAGACGCAGAGCCTTCCGTCGCGCGGTTCGACCGAGATTGCGGTGCGCACGGCGCCGCCGATCTCGCCGACGGTTTGCTCAACGCGGTTCTGGCTGCTGTCGTCGCTGTGGCGGGAGGCTTCCGGCATGGCGCGGCCGGATGGCACGAAGACTTCGGGCAGCGGATTGCGCGGAATCGACGGGTCGGCGGGGTGGATATAGGGGAAACGCGCCGGCGGCACATAGGGCAGGGTGCCGAGGGGCAGGCGATAGCCGACGGGGCTGTCGCCGGGAACGAGGAAGATCTTGCCGCGGCGGGTCTTCCATTTTTCGCTGACCCAGCGCGTGCTAGAGGCGCGCGCGTTCCAGGCCTGCACCGGCAGGATGTAGCCGGTCGGTACGGTCAGGCCGCGTTCGAAGACGCGGGCGATGCGGCTGCGCTCTTCCGGGTCCTTCAGCTTGGAATTGGATGGGTCGACGTTTTCGGGCAGGCTGCCTTCCTTCATGATCCATTCGGCTGGATCCTCGTAGGCGGGCAGCACCATGTCGGTCTCGATCGCCAGTTCCCTGGCGATGGCATTCAAAAGGTTGGCGGCGTCATCTGCCTTTGCACCGGTGTCCTTGCCCTCGCCGGCGATCAGCTCCGGGTTCTGCCAGATCGGCTTGCCGTCCTTGCGCCAGTAGAGTGAGAAGGTCCAGCGCGGCAGGCTTTCGCCCGGATACCACTTGCCCTGACCGTAATGCAGGAAGCCGCCGGGAGCGAAGCGCTCGCGCAGTTTGCGGATGAGGACATCCGCCTTCTCGCGCTTGGTCGGGCCGACGGCGGCAGTGTTCCACTCCTCGGATTCGAAGTCGTCGATGGAAACGAAGGTCGGCTCGCCGCCCATGGTCAGGCGGACATCCCCGGCCTGCAGGATGCTATCGACCTTGGCACCGAGCTCGTTGAGCTCCTTCCAACTTTCGTCGGAGAAAGGCTTGGTGATGCGCGGGTGCTCCGCTACCCGCGAGACCTTCATCTCGAAGGCGAATTCGGTGTTGGCCTCGCCGTAAAGCGCGCCTGATATCGGCGCGGCATTTCGGTAGTGCGGGGTGGCGGCGAGCGGTATGTGGCTTTCGCCGGTGAGCAGGCCAGACGTGGGGTCGAGGCCGACCCAGCCGGCGCCGGGGAGATAGACCTCGCACCAGGCGTGCAGGTCGGTGAAATCGACCTCGGTGCCGGAGGGCCCGTCGAGCGCCTTCAGGTCGGGGGTGAGCTGGATGAGATAGCCGGAGACGAAGCGGGCGGCGAAGCCGAGATTGCGCAGGATCTCGACCAGCAGCCAGCTCGAGTCGCGGCAGGAGCCAAGCGCCAGCTTCAGCGTTTCCTCCGGCGTCTGGACGCCGGGCTCCATGCGGATGACGTATTCGACGTCGTTCTTCAGCCGCGCATTCAACCCTACGATGAAGTCGGTGGTCCGCATGGGAGTGCGGTCGATGCCGGCGAGATAGGCAGCCAGCGCCGGCTCCACCGGCTGCGGTTGCATGTAGATCTTCAGGTCGTCCCTGATCTCCTCGGGATAGGAGAAGGGCCACATCTCGGCGCTCTCCTCGATGAAGAAATCGAAGGGGTTATAGACCGTCATGTCGGCGACGAGGTCGACCTCGATCTTGAACTCCGTCACCGGGTCAGGGAAGACGTAGCGGGCCAGATAATTGCCGTAGGGATCCTGCTGCAGGTTCACGAAATGGTTCGACGGCGAAACCTTCAGCGAATGGCTGATCACCCGCGTCTTGGAATGCGACGCTGGCTTGAGGCGTATGATCTGAGGTCCGAGGCGGACCGGCTTGTCGTATTTGTAATGCGTCAGGTGATAGATGCTGGCTTTGATCGACATGGACGGCCTTATCCGCTGCCGTATCGTTGTACGGCATTTGCTGTTCCCGAAGGGTAGTGTGTGCAATGCAGCGAAAGAATGCAAGGCGGTAAGGCCGAGCCGGCTAAGCCTTTACGTCGCCTTCGCAAACGTCACGGAGGCCGTGAGACCCCTGCCATGTGCGCCGGGCTCCAGCGTCAGCGATGCGTTGAAGAGGCCGGCGATTTCCTCGACGATCGGCAGGCCAAGCCCGGCGCCCGGCGCGCCGGAGTTGCTGCCGCGCGAGAAGCGCTGCCGGACGGCCGCGAGCGTCTCTGCGGGAATGCCGGGGCCGTTGTCCTCGACTTCGAGGCGGACGGCATCGTCGGTCTCGGATATCCGAACGGTCACCTCAGCGCCCTTGCCGGCATAGGCGATGGCGTTTCCGGCAAGGTTGCGCAAGAGTTCGCCGATCAGCAGCGGCTCGGCACGGACGAGGGCAGGGCGGTCGCCTTCGAAGCCGAGGTCGATGCCGGCCTCGGCGGCGGTCGGGATAAGTTCTCCGGTGATGTCCTGGGCAATGGCTGTCAGGTCGATCGACGATGCGGTCAGCGCCTCCTTCGCCGTTGCAGCGTCGATTTTCGCCATCAGCAGTAATTGCGCGAGGATGCGTTCGGCATGGGCGACGGCCTGATCGCCTTTCAGGGCGGAGCCCTGCGCTTCGGCCAATGTGCTCGCGCGAGCGGAGAGGGCGAGCTGCGTGCGGATGATCGCAAGCGGCGTGCGCAGCTGGTGGCTGGCGTTGCCGGTGAAGTTACGAAGTGCATCGAGCGCCGATTGCAAGCGGACCATGAAGCCGTTGACGGTATCGACGAGCGGCTGGACCTCGCTTGGTACTGCCTGTTCGATCGGGTGCAGGTCGTCGGGACTGCGTTCGCCGATCGCATCGCGCAGCTTGTACAGCGGACGGAGCGCGACCGTGACCGAGATCCAGACGATGACGGCGGCGCCGGCGATCATAAGGGAGAGACGCAGCGCCGAGCGGAAGAGGATGGCGCGGGCGAGCTGACGGCGGGCGATCGTGGTTTCGGCAACGGTCACGGCGAAGGGGACGGAGCGAATGCCTGTTGAGGCTGACCGCTTGAGCGTTGCGACACGGATCGGTTCGCCGCGGAAGGTATCATCGGCAAAGCCTGCCGTGTCGCCTACGGTTTCGGCGAGGACCGGAAGCGCCTGATAGCCGGTGATGAATTTTCCGGGCGGTCCGTCGACGCGATAGAAGACACGGTCCTGCGCGGCCGATGTCAGCATCTCAAGGGCCACATAGGGGATGTCGACCTCGAGAGTGCCGTCTTCCGCCACGACCACGCGTTCGGCGATGGCGAGTGCCGAGCCGGCCAGCACGCGGTCCGAAACGATGTTGGAGGTCTGCACCGCTTCGCGATAAGTGTCCGCGAGCGCGACCATGCCGATGATGGCGGTCGAGATCAGCAGCCAGAACAGGAGCCTTCGTCGGAGCGAATAGGCCGTTGTCATGAGGCCTCTGGCAGTTTGTCGAGATAGTAGCCAATGCCGCGCGCGGTCCTCACCGTCAGCCCATAGGGCGACAGGCGCTTCCTGAGGCGGCTGACATATTGCTCGATGGCATTGGCCGAGATGTCGTCGTCGAAGGCGGTCAGCGACTGAATGATCGCTTCCTTGGCGACAACCTTGCCGGCGCGCATGAAGAGGATTTCCAGCAGGCCGAGTTCGCGGGCGGGAATGTCGAGCGGCGTCGAGCCGGCGGAGAAGGCGCGTGAATTTAGATCGAGTGAAAGGCCGCCGAAACTGACAGTCGCCGAATGCAGACCCGCCTGGCGGCGCAGGAGCACGCGGACGCGGGCCTCGAATTCGGAGATATCAAAGGGCTTGATAAGGTAGTCGTCGGCACCAAGATCGAGACCCTTGACGCGCTCTTCCGGCGTGCCGCGCGCCGTCAGGATCAGCACTGCCGACTGGTTCTGTCTGGCGCGCATGGCGCGCAGCACCTCGAGGCCATCCATTTCCGGCAGGTTCAGGTCGAGCACGACGAGATCGAAATTCTCGGCCGCCGTGACAGCGTTGGCGGAGGCACCATCATGCACGACGTCGACGGCATGGCCGGTGCCTCGCAGGATGGCCGAAAGCCCGTCGGCCAGCGCGATATTGTCCTCCACCAATAGAATGCGCACGGATGTTCCCTTGATTTTTGAAGAGGATACAGGGTGGCGGCGAAGATGTCATAGCCATTTTTTGTGTCTGGTGAGTGTGCTGCTGCTGCGGTCGTACCAGCCGCCTTCGGGGCGCTGCGGGTGGATGCGGCTCGCTTGCCGGATCCCGGTTGCTGGTGCATTGTCCTCTCATGAGGAGACTTTCTTTACTTGCGTGCCTGTTGCTCTGTCCCGGCTTAGCCACTGCGGACGAGGTGTTCTACCCGGCGCGTTCCGGCAATGCCGAGGCCCCGACGCTGGTTGTCTATTCATCGCTCGACGAGCCACTGGCGCAGCCGATGATCCATGGGTTCCAGGAAGCCAATCTGGACGTGGCGGTCAGGTACGAGGATATGCTGACCGGGGAAATTTATGACCGCATCGTGCGGGAGACGGATGCCGGCCAACGCACTGCGGACTTCGCCTTCTCCTCGGCCATGGATCTGCAGGTCAAGCTCTCCAACGACGGCTATGCGCAGGTGAGCAACCTGCCGATGAGCGCGCGCTGGCCGAAATGGGCCAACTGGCGCAATACCGCCTACGCGCTGACCTTCGAGCCGGCGGTGTTCGTCTACCACAAGCCGAGCTTCGCGACGGAGCCGCCGCCGAGTTCGCGGGCGGAATTCGTCGATTACCTCAAGCGCAAGGGTGACGCGATCCATGGGCGGATCGGCACCTATGATATCGAGCGCTCCGGCGTCGGCTTCCTGTTCATGGCACGCGACCAGGAACAGTTCGGTGACATATGGTCCGTTATCGGCGCCATGGGGGCGGCCGGCGTCAAATTATACTCCACCAGTTCGGCCATCCTGGAGCGCGTATCGGACGGCCGCTTCGTGCTCGGCTACAACATCCTCGGGTCCTACGCCGCCGATTGGGCCAAGCGTCATCCCGATGTCGGGATCGTGCTGCCGAAAGACTATACGGTCGTGATGTCGCGCATCGGCCTGGTGCCGCAGGCGGCGGGCGAACCGGAACTCGGACGGCGCTATCTATCCTTCTTCATGTCGAAGGAGGGCCAGACGATCATGGCGCGGGAGTTGCAGATTCCCGCTGTCAGCCCGGAGGTCGCCGGCGAGAATACCGCCAACACGATGCAGGAGCTCTTGGGCGCGCAGTTGCGGCCGGTGCCTGTCAGCCCGGGCTTGATGGTTTATCTGGACCAGGTGAAGCGCGCGCGATTGATCGCGCACTGGAACGAAGTTCTGCGGACGCAGTAAAATCGCCGTGGATGATTAGCGGAAGATGCAGGGCCGCTGGGCGTTGGCCAGCAGTTCCTGCTTCGTCGCGTATGACCCAAAGAGCGAGCGAAGACGTTTCTCCTCCTGCTCGTCCAACCGGTGCCGGCGTGCAAAATCGTGCACACTCCACACCTGGCGTAAGCCCTCATTTTCGATCTGCTTGTTATCGATGTGAGAACTCATGGGGCAATCCTCCTGAGCGCCATAACGCACAAACCGCCTCCAGGTTCCACGGATGGTGGCATTTTGCGTCTGTTTTCGCCCAGGGTAATTGCGGCAAAAAAGTGTCATCGCGGGGTGGATAGTTGATCGATGTCAGCTAAATGACAGCTTGTTGTGGTCCGCTTTGCAGAACTTCAGCTCCGTGGAGGCGGAGAGGTGAAGTTTCGGGAGGAGCTTGCCAGCCATATCGGACCTTGGAGTCCGTCTGCGGTGTCCTTCCCGATTCCATCGAGAACAACGCGCGGTTTCTCAGCCGCGCCCACGGAGGACACACTCGTGAAGCATACTCTTCTTGCAACCATTTTCGCGGCTGCGGTCGCCCTGCCGGCCTATGCGGCGGACTACACCATCATGGCGCCGGCCGCTCCCGGCGGTGGCTGGGACCAGACGGCCCGCTCGCTGCAGACCGTGATGCAGAAGGAAGGCATCTCAGGCAACGTTCAGGTACAAAACGTTCCGGGCGCCGGCGGCACCATCGGTCTCGCGCAGTTCACCGGCCAGAACAACGGCAACCCGAACGCACTGATCGTCGGCGGCTATGTCATGGTCGGCGCTATCCTGACCAACAAGTCGCCGGTCACGCTGAAGGACGTCACGCCGATTGCCCGCCTTACCGGCGAGTATGAGGCGATCGTTGTCCCGGCTGCGTCCGACATCAAGACGATGGCCGATCTCGTTGCCAAGCTGAAGCAGGATCCGGGTTCGGTTTCCTGGGGTGGCGGCTCGGCAGGCGGTACCGACCACATCGCGGTCGGACTGATTGCCAAGGCTGCCGGCGTCGATCCGACGAAGATCAACTACGTCGCCTTCTCCGGCGGCGGTGAAGCGCTGGCCGCTATCCTCGGCGGACAGGTGACCGCGGGCATTTCCGGCTACGGCGAATTCGAATCGCAGGTGAAGGCTGGTCAGCTCCGGCTCCTGGCTGTCTCCAGCGACAAGCGCATCGAGGGTGTCGACGCGCCGACGCTGAAGGAATCGGGCCTCGATGTCGCTGTCGAGAACTGGCGCATGGTTGCCGCCGCCCCTGGTCTTTCGGCCGAGCAGACGGCTGCAATCACCGCTGATTTCGATAAGCTCTCGAAGTCCGCCGGTTGGCAGGAAATCCTGAAGAGCAAGGGCTGGGCTGATACCTACCTCGCCGGCGACGCCTTCAAGGCGCAGCTCGACAAGGACGTTTCGGCTACCGAAGGCATCCTTAAAGAGATCGGACTTGTTCAATGAGCAGGGGTAACGAACCCTTGGCAACGAAGCGCCGCCCTGACTGGGCGGCGCTGGTCATTGCCATCTGTCTTTTCGTCGTCGCTGCCGTCATGCTTTGGGATGCCTCGCATATGCGCGCCATCGCTCAGTATGACCGCATCGGTCCGGCAACTGCGCCCAAGGTGGTCGCCTTCGGCCTGATCGGCCTCGGCATCTGGACCATCTTCGAAGCCTGGCGTGGCGAGTTTCCCGAGCGCGAGCATCAGGAAATCGCGCCTGTAGTTTGGGTCGTCGCCGGCCTTGCCGCGCAGATGCTGCTTCTCAAGACGGCAGGCTTTTCGATCGCAACCGGCCTTCTCTTTGCCTTTACGGCTGCCGGCTTCGGACGCCGCAAGCTCTGGATCTCGATCCCTGCGGGCATCGCTTTCAGCTTCGTCGTCTGGGTGATCTTCGCAAAGCTCTTGCAGTTGACCCTGCCGGCCGGGCCGTTCGAACACATCTTCTTCTAGGATTGGATGCGATGAGCACCTTCGAATTCCTCTTCCAGGGCATCCTGGTCGCCATGCAGCCGATGAACCTGCTCTATGCGCTCGTCGGCGTGACGCTCGGCACCGCGGTCGGCGTGCTGCCGGGGATTGGCCCGGCCCTGACCGTCGCCCTTCTTCTTCCTGTTACCTACAAGCTCGATCCGGCTGGCTCGCTGATCATGTTTGCCGGCATCTATTATGGCGGCATGTATGGCGGCTCGACGACGTCGATTCTTCTCAATACGCCTGGCGAAAGCGCCTCGATCGTTACGGCCCTTGAGGGCAACAAGATGGCCCGCGCGGGCCGCGGCGGGCCGGCGCTCGCGACAGCGGCGATTGGTTCGTTTGTCGCCGGCCTGATCGCGACGCTCGGCCTTGCCTTCATCGCTCCCTACATCGTCAAGCTGGCCCTGATTTTCGGGCCGCGTGAATATTTTGCGCTGATGGTACTCGCCTTCGTGACCGTCTCGTCGGCCTTCGGGGATTCGGCGCTGCGCGGGCTTACATCGCTGTTCATCGGCTTTGCCCTTGCCATGGTCGGCATCGACCAGCAGACGGGACAGGCGCGTCTTTCCTTCGGCGTCCCCGATCTGCTCGATGGCGTCGAGGTGACGACGCTTGCGGTCGCGATGTTTGCGATCGGCGAGACACTCTATATCGCCGCCCAGGGCAACAGCATCGAGGAGAAGGTCGAGGCGGTCAAAGGCTCGCTGTGGATGA
Organism: Rhizobium sp. 01T417; assembly: GCF_056398905.1. NCBI lineage: Bacteria > Pseudomonadati > Pseudomonadota > Alphaproteobacteria > Hyphomicrobiales > Rhizobiaceae > Rhizobium > Rhizobium sp. 01T417. Next base: position 123,385 of record NZ_JBFTQH010000010.1, read on the forward strand.
CGGCGCAGGACTGGGGCCGCTCCTGGAAGGCGTGGCTGCGCGGCACGCTGATTGGCTTCCCGATCGGCGCGATGCCTGCCGGCGGTGCCGAGATCGGGACCTTCCTTTCCTATGCCACGGAAAAGCGCTTGGCGAAGAACCCCGAGGAGTTCGGTCACGGCGCGATCGAAGGCGTGGCTGGTCCGGAGGCCGCGAACAATGCGTCGGCGGCAGGGACCCTGGTGCCGCTGTTGACGCTCGGCCTGCCGACGACGGCGACGGCCGCGATCATGCTCGCCGGCTTCCAGCAATACGGCCTGCAGCCCGGCCCGCTGCTGTTTGCGAACAACCCGCAGATCGTCTGGGGCCTGATCGCCAGCCTGCTGATCGCCAACGCGATGCTGCTTGTGCTCAACCTCCCGCTGATCGGCCTCTGGGTGCGCCTGCTGACGATCCCGAAGCCGTGGCTTTATGCCGGCATCCTGCTGTTTGCGACACTCGGCACGATCGGCGCCAACCCGTCGGTCTTCGAACTGGGCATGCTGCTCGCCTTCGGCATCCTCGGCTACATCATGCGGCTCTTCGGCTATCCGATCGCGCCTGCTGTTGTCGGCCTCATCCTTGGCCCGCTGGCCGAGCAACAGTTGCGCCGCGCGCTTGCGATCAGTCAGGGCGACGTGACGACTCTGGTGATGTCGCCGATTGCGGCCGGCCTGCTCATCGTTGCTGCGGCCGCCTTCATCATCCCGCTGATCCTGCGCCTGCGTGGACGCGGCGAGGTTCTGTCGCAGCTTGCGGCGAACGAGGACTAAAGAAAAAGACTGCCCGAACCCCACAACTGCGGCCGGCGATGGAAACATCGCCGGCCTTTTCGTCTGGTGACGATAAGGTGTTATTGGTGGTTGCTGCGGACGGCACGGGTGCTTCTGCGGCGCATCCAATGCGGAGTTTCTGCTGTTCGGCAGTCACGTGTGCTGGCCGCGCCGTTCAGCTGTTAGGCCGCTCGGCCAACTTCATTTCCATCACCAGGTCGCTCTGCAAATCCTGACCGACCGCGAAGATCGTATTGCCCGTCACGACAAAGCCGGCCCTCTCATAAAACGCAATGGCTCGTGCGTTTCGCTGGTAGACGGTCAGCTCCAGGCGAGTTGCGCCACGTTGATGCGCGTCGTGCAGCACCGTTTTGAGGAGGGCCATAGCCAATCCGCGTCCCCTCCAATCGGTGTGGACATAAATTCGATTGAGGAAGGCCGATCGTCTGTCGACTGTATCCAGCATGAGGTGAGCATATCCGATGACGCGATTATCAAGCATGGCGAGGAAAACAGCGGCTGAGGGGTCGCCAATCTCCGCATTCTGCTGTTCGGCGCTGAAATTCGCCTGGATGTAGGACTCAAGATCCGATGCGGGCGTGTCGCTGCGGTAGGTCGCCCGAAACTGCTGGCCGCAAATTCGCAAAGCGCTTCGGCGTCCGATGGGCGCGCGCGTCTGATTGTGAACGAGCCTGTCAATTTGATGCCTCCATTCATTTTGTCGCGTGTTCTCAACCACATGGCGCGTTTTGCGCTCGATCGCTTGTTCTTGCATGGCAGGGCTGAATTTCTGTCGCTTGTGAAGACGCGCTTCCGTTCACATGTATGAGTGGTCAATCATAAAGCAAAGCGAGAGAGAAAATGTCCTTCCGTAAGTCCATTCGCGATGGTTTCCTTGGTCGCGCCTTTGCGATGATCGGTGCTGCGAATGCTGTGAGCGCCACCATCGAAGCTGGCCGCCGCCCGAAGGCGCGCGATCTGCGCGAACTCGGCATCGACCCGAGCATGTTCGGCAGAATCAACCACTAGCTTATCTGCGCCTTAGGCGCGGCTGGCGGTCTCTGATCGCCGGATACGAAACAGCCCGCAACCGGATGGTCGCGGGCTTTATTTTTGTTCTGATGAAGCCGCATCGGTGAATGCGGCTTGCAAGCTCAGGCGTGCAGTTCCTTATGCGCCTCAGCGCGCTCTTCCGCCTGTTCCTTCTTGTTGTGGCGGATGGAAGACCAGAGTGAGATGCCGATCAGGGCGGCACCACCAAGGCCGGTAATGACCTCGGGAATATGGTACATCGTCTGCACATACATGATCACCGAGAGGATCAGGATTGCGTAGAAGGCGCCGTGCTCGAGATAGCGGTACTCCGCGAGCGTGCCCTTTTCGACGAGCATGATTGTCATCGAACGCACATACATGGCGCCGATGCCGAGGCCAATCGCAATAACGAAGAGGTTCTGCGTCAGCGCGAAGGCGCCGATGACGCCGTCGAAGGAGAAGCTGGCGTCGAGCACTTCGAGATAGATGAAGGCACCGAGACCGCCTTTGGCGGCGGCGCTCATCGTCTGCTGCGACGCATCGAGCAGGCCGCCGATCACCTCGACCGCCAGGAAGGTCAGAAGACCATAGATGGCGCAATGCACGAAGGTTGTGGCCTCTTCTTCTCCGAGGAACGACGAGAACACCAGGACCAGCGCCAGCACGAAGGCAATCTCGATGCCCTTGATCGTGGCCGAGCGGGCCATGAGCTTTTCAAGCCCTGATATCCAGTGGACGTCCTTCTCATGATTGAAGAAGTAGTTGAGACCAACCATCATCAGGAAGGTGCCGCCGAAGGCTGCGATCGGCAGGTGTGCGTCGTTCATGATGCGGGCGTATTCCGCAGGGTCGCGGGCAGCGAGCACCAGAGCTTCCCACGGGCCGATTTGGGCGGCGATCGCGACGATTGCGAGCGGGAAGACGATACGCATGCCGAAGACGGCGATGACGATGCCCCAGGTGAGGAAGCGATGCTGCCAGACCGGTGTCATCTCCTTGAGCTTGTTGGCATTGACGATGGCGTTGTCGAAGGAGAGCGAAATCTCCAGCACGGCGAGCACCGTGCAGATGAAGAAGACGGTCGCCATGCCGCCGATCGTGCCCGTCGTCTGCCAGCCGAGGGCTGCGCCCAGGACGAGGCCGAGGAAGGTGACGATGAAGGCCCAGCGGAAATAGCTGAGCGTCGATTTTTGCGGGGAACCGTTGGTCATGGCCGCACCTCGCAGCCACGAAGGTTGTCGAACAAGGATGTGCGGGAAAAAAGCGACATACCACAAAGGGCATGCGCGTGAGGCATGGTGAGCTTTTTCATCAATGAAAAATCCGCCGGCTTAAGCTGCAGGCGGTACCGACATCACGAGAGCGCCGTAAAAACTCTCGCCAGAGGGGCCCGGCACCAGGTTGACCCGTCGGCCGATGTCCGAGGCCTCGGGATAAGTCGAAGGTAGTGAACTTGCCACGCCAGTCAAGGCGGCGCGATGCGGTTTGTTCTTTTCCTCGGAACTATTCGGCGCCGAGGTCGTTAGTCCTTCGTTCACCAGTGGCATGCGCAATAAAAAGGAGGCCGATGATGCACCCCTCGACCCACACTCCCGACACGCGCACGGAAAAATCGGACCGCATGAAGCGTGCGCGCCCCAACCGAATGCAAAAGGCACAAGTGCTGCCGCCGCATCACGTCGACCTGACGCTGCCGCATGGCGTTTTCGATGACGTCCATATCCCCGCTCACTGCACCGGCGGCGATCTTTCGAAAGGCGGGCCGAAGCCTGCTGCCGAGGAGGATTCCACGATCGCAAGGCCGATCCGCTGACCTATCGACGCCTGCTGCCCTGTATTATCGACAACCGGTGAGGAAAGATGAAGACGACTTTGGTGCCGCACGACATTTGCCTGAAGCACGAGATCGAATGGCAGGCGCTTCGCGCGGCCGCTGATATCCAGATCGATCTGGAAAGAATCGAGATCACGAATTCACTGAGGTCTCGTTGGAGCCCGCCGACGCACTCAAGGCCGGACTCCACGTTCCCGGGCGCCCGGCTCTAGATATCTTGTACTTTTGCGACTGCGCGCCCGTTCGCAGGAGCGTTGGATCATCACGTCTGTACCAAAATGACGTGGTCGCCAACCTTTCGGAAAGGATTGCCCGGCGATAATCCGTGTGTTCACGGGAATCGGATAGATGGCAAAGACTGCGACACGCCGCCGCAAATCATCGGCACGATCGAAGGCAAGGGGAGGCGGAAGCGCTCTCCCCTGGACAATCATCGGCGTCATCGCCGTTGGGGGCATTGCGACTTACGACAATTGGAAGAGCGTGAAGCCGATGCTGGCCACGCATGCGCCAGCCTCGATCGTCTCTCGGGCAGCGCCGGTCGCGCGAAGCGAACCTGCACGCGATCCGAGCCCGAGGCAGACCGCTTCAATCGCGCCAGTGTCCCGCATGGTGCCGCCTGCAGCCGTGCCCATTCCGGCCAAGGCACCTGTCGTCCTTGAAAAAGCGGTGCCGGTTTCCCTCTCCCCTGCGCAGGCGCAGACCGGCAAGGCCGCCTTCGGCTATTGCGGCCAGGGCGAGCACCTCAACTGCGTCGCCGATGGAGGCACGTTCTGGTACAAGGGCGAGAAGATCGCCATTGCCGACGTCGTGAGCCCCGGCATTGAGACGGCCCGTTGCGACAACGAGAAGCGGCTAGGCTTCGCCGCGAAGCTGCGGCTCCTGAATATCCTGAACTCCGGATCCTTCGCGATGAACCCGGCAGGGCAGCCTGGCAAGGGCGGCGTCCCGCATGTCGTGTCTCGCGATGGTCGGTCGATCGGCGCGCAGATGATCAACGAGGGATTGGCCCGCAAACCCGGCGCAAATGGCGCGTGGTGCGCCTGAGGCGAGCCCGCGGCGTATGCCGGCCTACTTCTGCTTCGGCGCCTTGCCGTTGGTGCGAAAGCTGCCGGTAAAGGCGGTGTCCTTGCTCTCGGCCGAGCATTCGATGGCGACCGGCTTGCCGCCGTAGGGGTTACCCATCGTGCAGGTGCCGGCAACTTTGACCTGACCTGTCATCTTCTGGCCGACGCCCGTGACCACCAGGTTGAGCGGCATTCGGGCATTGCCGTTGGCAGCAGGCTTGATGGCCGTGCCGTCACCCTGGAAGCCCAGCATCTTGCCGCCCGAGGTGAAGATGAAGGTGACCTGTCCATTTACGAGCGTCACGCTCGCGAGTTCGCCTTCGCAGCCCTTCGTCGCGTCGACCTTGCCGACGACGAGCTTGGCGCATTTGCCGGTGAGCGTCAGTGCCCCCGGAGCGCCGGGGAAGTTCTGCGGGGCTGCGTCCGCTGCGGTTGTCAGTGTTGCGGCGAGCAGCGAAGCGGCGGCCAAAGTTGCCAGTCTCATCTCTATACCTCGTAGTGCTTATGTCGGCGGTGCAGTATGTCGGCAGCGGCTTGCCATTCTTCTGTGTTCGAAATTGGTCGATAGGCTTGGCCTGTGGACTTGGCAATCGACTGCCTTCCTGCGCGGTCGTTGGTCCGGACATGAGAGCATGCGATGAAATGCCGCTTCGTCAAATTCATCGGGCGCGATAGCTACGCTTTGGTCTGGCAGCGAGACTGCCGGCCGATTCAAGATGGAGGAATGCGATGATCAGGAAAATCGCTCTGAGCGTAACTATCCTGGCCTTCGGCGTCGCACCGGCGCTGGCCGCAAGCAGCCACTACTACGTAGAACATTCTCCGAACAACAGTAAATGCAGCGTCGTGTCGAAGCGTCCTGATGGCAAGACCGCCATGGCTATCGGCGGCGCGCACAAGACGAGGGCGCTTGCCGAGGCGGCAATGAAGTCCGCGTCTGCCTGCATGTAGCATGGGCTGCTGTTGTGCACGAAAGCCGAACGAAGCGCCCGCCCCTTGGCGGGCGTTCCGCATTGGCAAGGAATGGAGCGCCGTTTTGTTGCTTCGCCGAAAACGAGTATATTCAAGCTTCGATCACACTTACGGGCAGGGCGAGATGGGCACGCCATTCAATAAGGCTTTCGGTGCGGGGGTCTTGGCCGCTGCGTTGATGCTTCCGTCCGCGGCATGGTCTGCCGGAGCACTGAACGTCGATGCCCGCGCTTACACGTGCAGCCAGATTTCCCAGATCATCCGCCAGAACAAGAAGGTTTTCGTCCGTTCCGGTTTCGGCGGCAGCAGCTTTCGCTATCCGCCCGCCAAATGCGGCTTGGGCTACGCGCGCACCACCGCGAATTTCCGGGATAAGACCGGCAAGCAATGCGCGCTCGACTACGCCTGCACTTACGACAGTGGGTCCTTTTACAATAACCCGTAGGTGCCGACGCAAAGGCGAAGACGGCCATCCGTCTCTTGCCGCGCGTCGGCTGCGTGCAATCAATGTTTGGGCTGGCCCAGAAACGAAAAAGGCTTAGCGGTTTCCCGCTAAGCCTTTGAATTCGAATGGTGGGCGTGACAAGGATCGAACTTGTGACCCCTACGATGTCAACGTAGTGCTCTCCCGCTGAGCTACACGCCCATCCGATGGCGGCGCATAGACCACAAACCCTTTTTGCCGTCAATAGGCTTTTTTCGGTTTTGTGACATGCTTTGCCGGAAGCCTTATGCGGCAAGCATTTTATTTACTTCCTCGACGAGGTCGCGAAGGTGGAAAGGCTTGGAAAGGACCTTCGCGTCCTTCGGTGCCTTCGAATCAGGGTTGAGGGCGACGGCTGCGAATCCGGTGATGAACATCACTTTCAGGTCCGGATCGAGTTCGGTGGCGCGGCGCGCCAGTTCGATTCCGTCCATTTCGGGCATGACGATATCGGTCAGGAGCAGCGAGAAGGGTTCTTCACGAAGCCTGTCATAGGCGCTGGCGCCGTTGTCGTAGGAGAGGACCTTGTAGCCTGCCTTTTCAAGCGCCTTCACAAGGAACCGGCGCATGTCATTGTCGTCTTCTGCAAGAAGTATCTTCTGAGTCATTATCCAGACCGCTAATCAATAATTTATGCGTTGGGCTCCAGCCATTTACACTAGAGTTCGCCCAGTAAACAACCGGGGAAGAGGCCATCCGGGCCGTCATCCCCATGAGATAGTATGGACTTGGAGTGCTGCAACTGGCAACATGGTCGAAGCAATGGCCTCCTGATGTGGTAAAGAGGGAAAAAAGGGTGCACGAAATCCCTGAATACGCACTTTTCGAGGTCCGGGAGCCTGCGTCGCACGCCATTCCATTCGTCTACAACTCGCCGCACAGCGGGCGCATCTATCCCCCCGAATTCATCGCTCAGTCCAGGCTCGAGGGCATTTCCATCCGCCGCTCCGAGGATCACTATGTCGATGAGCTGTTTGCCGATGCGAGCGCGCTTGGGGCGCCGCTCCTGCTTGCAAACTTTCCGCGCGCCTATCTCGATGTGAACCGCGAGCCCTACGAGCTCGATCCGCGCATGTTCGACGGTCTGCTGCCGCCCTACGCGAACATCAATTCACTGCGCGTGGCAGGCGGGCTCGGTACCATTCCGCGCATCGTTGCCGAGAACATGGAGATCTATGCCCGTCGGCTGTCGGTGCAGGAGGGGCTCGATCGAATCGAAGCCGTCTATAAGCCATATCACGCGGTGTTGCGGCGGCTGATCGCCCGCACGCATGTCCAGTTCGGCTTCGGCGTGCTGATCGATTGCCACTCCATGCCGGGCAACGTTCGCGTCGCCGGCACCAATGCGCGGCCGGATTTCATCATCGGCGATCGCTACGGCACCAGTGCCTCGGCCGATCTGTCGCGTGCGGCTGTCGCCATCTTGGAGGAGATGGGCTTCACGGCAATCCGCAACAAGCCATATGCCGGCGGGTTTATCACGGAGCATTATGGCCGCCCGTCGCGTGGACTGCATGCGCTGCAGATTGAAGTGAACCGCTCGATCTATGTCGACGAAGTTACGCTGGAGAAGCGCTCCGACTTCGCCTTGGTTGCCGCAGCGATCACCGCCTTCATGCGCCAGATGGCGGTCTATGTGGCGCAGTTCGCGACCGACACCGCCCTCGCTGCCGAATAGGCCTTCAAGACATCAAAAAGAGACCGCCTCGCGGCGGTCTAAGTCTAGGGAGGAAACACCCAAGGAGGGCATTTACAGTCAAAGACTGTGGGCAAAAGCTACTATTGCGGTGCACAATTGTCAATCAAAATTTTGCAGTGCAAAAATATTGTGCAGCCGGCTAAAAGCTGCCGCTCTCGTTTGCAACGGGCGGCAATTCGGCTATGAAAAGCGGCACTCGCGCGCCACCAATGGATTCCACCATGTTGCCTGATCGCTCGTTCTTCAATCGCCTGGCGGAGGCCGCCAAGGCCGAAACGCTGCCACGGTTCCGTTCCGGACTTGACGTGACCAACAAGCTATCGAGCGGCTTTGACCCCGTCACCGAAGGCGACAGGGCGGCGGAAGTCGCCATTCGGGCGCTGATCGAGGAGCATTTCCCGGATCACGGCATTCTCGGCGAAGAGCACGGCAATGTTGGCCTGGACCGCGAATATGTCTGGGTGATCGACCCGATCGACGGTACGCGCGCGTTCATCTCCGGTGTACCGGTCTGGGGAACGCTGATCGGTCTGCAGCGAAACGGCCGGGCCGTCATGGGCATGATCGACCAGCCCTTTACTGGCGAAAGCTATTTCGCAGATGCGAACGGTTCGATCTATAACGGCCCGGAAGGGGAGCGGCGGCTGCAGGTTCGCGATTGCGGCGCACTGGCGAACGCCATTCTCTTCACCACCTCGCCGCATCTGTTTGCCGGTGTCGAGATGGAGAAATACCGTGAGATCGAGAGCCAGGTGCGGCTCTTCCGCTATGGCACGGACTGCTACGCCTACGCGCTGCTCGCCGCCGGCCATGTCGATCTTGTGATCGAAAACGGCCTGAAGCCCTACGATGTCGGTGGCATCATCCCCGTCATTGAGAATGCCGGCGGAATCATCACGACCTGGGATGGCGGGCGTCCGGAAAATGGCGGCTCGATCATTGCGGCCGGCAGCCGCGCCGTCTACGAGCAGGCGATGGCGGTTCTCAATCGATAGCATCCACCGGCATTTGTCGCGGTCGCTTGGATAGAGACCGGGCTAGGTACCAAACCCTTCGACTTCCTCGACGGCCTCGGCGTCACTGCCGGGGATGAAGGCGTGAAAGGCGGCAAGCGCCGCCTTGCGGTAGACGTCGCGTTCCTGCAGCACCTCATGCCGCGCACCATTGATCGGCACGAACTGGGCGGCGCGGAAATAGCGCGAGATCCGCTCCTGCGCGATATAGGGCACGATGGCGTCGCGCGTCGGCGCGATGACGACCGTCGGGATGGTGATCGAGAACAAATGGCTCGGAGCGGTTACGCGGTCGATCGTCAGCAGCGAGTCGTACAGCCAGCGCGCTGTCGGGGGGCCGAGCGTCAGCTCCGGATGTGCGGCGGCAACAGCGACATTGCGCTCGAAACGGGTCTCGTCCGATGTCAGAGGGTTGTCGCTGAACGGCTTCTCCTTGAGCTTGCGCGTCAGCGGGAACGAGCCGAGACCGAGCGAACAGGCGATCCCGGCAAGCGCCCGGATCGTACCTTCCGATGCTGCCTGACCTGAAAGACCAATAAAGGGTGCCGTCAGCACCATGCGCTCGATACGTGTCGATAGGTACGGGGCGGCGGACATCGCGATCAGCGCTCCGGTCGAATGCGCCAGAAGAAAGAACGGCAGGCGGGTATCCGGCAGCACGATTTTCTCGAGGAACGTGTCGAGGTCGTGCTCGTAATCGACGAAGCGGCGGACATGGCCATAGGTGCGCGTCTTCAGAAGCCGGTCCGAGCCGCCCTGGCCACGCAGATCGAAGGTCGCGACCCACAGGCCCTTGGCCGTCAGGTCGCGGATCGTCTCGAAATACTTCTCGATATACTCGTTGCGGCCCTGGAGGAGGACGACCGTACCCTTCGCCACCGGCGCGTCGGAGCGGAAGACGGCATAGCGCAGCCGATGGCCGTCATGCGTTTCGAAGAAGCCTTCGGTTCGGTTCTCCGGAGCCGGATTTTCGGGGGTCGAGAAAAGAACTTGTTCCATGGCCGATCGATCGTGTGCTTCGCGGATTCGCCTATTGAGTAAAACGGATAGCTGATTGGGCTGTCAAATCAAAGAAAAGAGGCTTGGTAACAGGCGGTGAACGTAAGTTGGCCGTTTTGCCGTCACGCCATAAAAAAAGCCGGCATGCTGAACTTGAGGTTCCGCGATGCCGGCTGGAGATCGGGCTGAAGACGAAGGGACGATACACTCCAGCCATCGGGCCAGTGTCACCCGATAGGCACGATTCCTAATCCCCTGCGCATGAATGGCTTCCGAACCGGCTGTTCATGCGGGGTTCACGCTGCGTGAGTTCCCTCCCAACGCCAGGGTCTTGAACTGCGCAAAGGCCATCCCCATCTCAATCCTGCGGGTGCCAAACGGGCCTGCTAAACCGTCCCGAAGCTGCCGATCAAGGGGTTTCAGGGGCAACTATCGCAACACGTCGCTTCCTTAAGGAGGACATCATGCGTCACGTAGACTTCTCTCCCCTTTATCGTTCGACCGTCGGTTTCGACCGTCTCTTCACCATGCTCGACAGCCTCGGCCAACCTGACCAGGGCCAGACTTATCCGCCCTACAACATCGAGCGTACTGGTGAAAACACCTACCGCATCACCATGGCCGTTGCCGGTTTCGATGAGACCGAAATCTCCATCGAGGCACAGGCTCACGCTCTCACCGTCAAGGGTGAAAAGAGCGAAGACAAGGTTGATGGCAGCGAGTTCCTCTATCGCGGCATTGCCAAGCGCGCCTTCGAGCGCCGCTTCCAGCTTGCCGACCATGTCGAGGTTACCGCCGCTTCGCTGAAGAACGGTCTTCTCCACATCGACCTGCTTCGCAGCATTCCGGAAGCCATGAAGCCGCGTAAGATCGCGATTGCGGCTGAGCCGGTCAGCGCGCCGAAGGCCATCGAGGCACAGGTCACCAACTAACCCAATCGGTCCTCCCAAGACCAAGCATGCCGGCGGCGCTCGTTTGAGCGCCGCCTTTTTGTTGTCTGCCATCAAGCCGGGCTTGCCGCTTCCTCGGTTTCTTCCGTGGTGATGCGATGTGCCGTCTTTGCCGCGTACTTCTGTGCGATGACCGCGCAAACCATCAGCTGGATCTGGTGGAACAGCATCAGCGGCAGCACGATCGCGCCGATCGATTGCCCGGCAAAAATGACGCTGGCCATCGGCGCGCCGCTGGCGAGGCTCTTCTTCGATCCGCAAAAGGTGATGGTGATCTCGTCGGCCTTGTTGAAACCGAGCAGGCGGCTGCCAAACATGGTGAAACACAATACGAAGGCAAGCAGCGCCGTGTCGGCGATGATGACGGCCGCGATGTCGGTGACCGAGAACTCGTGCCACAGCCCTTCAACGATTGCCTTGCTGAAGGCGAGGTAGACGACCATCAGGATCGAGCCACGATCAACAGGCATCAGCAGCGTCTTTTTCGCGCGGATCCAGGCCCCGATCCATGGCTGCAGCACCTGGCCGACGATGAACGGCAGCAGCAGTTGCATGAGGATTTGCCCGAGCACCTCCCATGAGAAGCCGCCATGGCCGCCGACGGAAAACAGCAGTCCGACCAGCAGCGGCGTCAGGAACATGCCGAAGATGTTCGATGCCGATGCAGAGCAGATGGCGGCCGGTACGTTGCCACCTGCCATGGAGGTGAAGGCGATCGACGACTGCACCGTCGAAGGCAGTACGCAGAGATAGAGTATGCCGAGATAAAGAGGCTTCGGCAGAATCCACTCCGGCACAAAGCCAAGGCCGAGGCCAAGGATGGGAAACAGGCCAAACGTCGTCAGCAGGATCACGAGATGCAGCCGCCAGTGCAGAACGCCGGCGATAACGACGTCGCGGGACAGGCGTGCGCCATGCAGGAAGAAGAGTAGGGCCACCGCGAGGTTCGTCGCTATGCCGAAATAGCCGGCAAAGGTGCCCGTGGCCGGCAGGAATGAGGCGAGGATGACTGTGCAGACGAGCAGGATCGTAAATGTATCGGGCAAGAAGCGGCGCATGGCTTTACTCATCGGATCGGTGGATCATTTCTCTTTCTTCCATTATGATACAGGATGCAAGGAATAACAGTTATCGTATTTCTGGATCACCATGCTCGATCTTACCCAACTCCGCAGCTTTGTTGCCGTCGAACAGATGGGAAGCTTCACGCTGGCTGCCGAACGGCTCGGTCTCGGGCAGTCGACCGTCAGCCAGCACATCCAGCGGCTCGAAAGCGCGGTCGGGCGGCGATTGCTGGCGCGCGACACCCACAAGGTAGTCATGACGACAGACGGGGAAGCGTTGCTCAGCCACGCGCGGGCGATGCTGGCGATCGAAGCGCAAGTGCAATCGCAATTCAAAGGGCAAAATCTGCGCGGCAACCTGCGGCTCGGCGTCTCCGAGGATTTCGTGACCAGCCAGCTTCCGGCGGTGCTCGAGGATTTCGTTCGCTCGCACCCCTCCGTCGATCTCGAGCTGACGGTAGCCCTGTCAGGAACGCTTTACGAAATGCAGGACAACGGCGAGATCGACCTCGTGCTGGCGAAGCGCCGGTTGGGCGATGCGCGCGGACGGCTGGTCTACCGTGAGCCGCTGGTGTGGCTGGCGCGTGATCCGGAGCATGTCTTAAGCGGTGGGCCTCTGCCGCTGATCGCGTTTCCGCCGCCGAGCGTGACGCGCAGCATCGCGCTCGAAGCCCTGGGCCGAAGCCAGGTCGCCTGGCGGATCGTCTGCACCTGCGGCAGCCTCAGCGGACTGACGGCGGCCGCACGGGCCGGCATGGGCGTGCTGGTGCAGCCGCGCAGCATGGCACCTTCCGGTCTGAAGGAGATCGGGCGCGATAGGCTTCCCATCCTCGAGGAGGTGGAGTTCGTCCTTGTGCCGCGCAAGGGCGCCGACCAGGCGCTGGTGCATGCGCTGTCGGAGGACATCCTCGGCAAGGTACGTCGTCTTGGTTCCGGCGGATGAGACCTGTTAAGGCGTCTTAAGTGGCGGTGAAGGCGTTGTGATAGCAGACTTTGCCGACAGGCAGCGGGCCATCGAACCGTTGGCGCATGAAATATTCCGCCGGCACGCCCTCGAAAATCAGATTGACGTCATTCTCGAAGCCGAAGCGCTCGTAGTAGCCGGGGTCGCCGAGAACAACGCAGCCCCTGGCGCCGATACCGGTCAGCCGCGACAGGCCGTCGCGAATGAGGTTTCCACCGATGCCCTCGTTCTGGCGGTCGGGTCGCACCGAAACCGGACCAAGCCCGTACCAGCCGTAGTCGCCACCATCGATCGTGACGGGCGAGAAGGCGACATGTCCGATGACTGCGCCACCGTCGACGGCGACGAGCGAAATTTTCAACGCGTTGGCCTTGCGGAGCGCGTCGATGATTTCCGCCTCTGTCTGGCTACTGTATTCCGTCGGCGCGAAGGCCGCCTTTATAATCTGGCGGATCGTCGCGATGTCGCTCGGCTGTTCAGGACGGATTTCCATCGGCGTTCTCTCGTCGTCTTCAGGTATCAGGGCATGGCCCGTGATAGCGCGACCTCGGCATGGTGGCCAGCAGATCGGCAATCAATCATGGTCCGATCACGCAATAACGCTTCGTTTCCGCGCAATGTTCATTCGCTGCCTCGCCCAAAAGTTAATGGCCTGCTTGCCATCTTAAGGTGCCCTCAACCGTGTCACTTAGGCATCTGGTTAGGTTCGGAGCCTAGGCTCGGATCACCATGGTCGATCTTCGGGGCAAGGAGAACGGACCGATGACGTATGGTGTACTCTTCGTATCCGGGCTGGTTGCCTGTGTGATGCTGATTGTCGTGGCAGGACACGACGCGAAAACGACGGATGGTGGCAAGCCGCAATCCGCCGTGACAGGCCATCAGAATTGAGGCTCAGAACTCAGTTTGCGAGGCAGTCCAGGAAACCATCGACATCTGCCTCGCTGGTCGCAAAGCTGGTGACGAGGCGGATCAGCGTCTCATCCCGGCCGACAAGCTCGGGTGTGGCCGGTGGCACCGGCCATTCATAGAACTTCGCGCCCTTTTCTTGTGCCGTTTTCGCCGCGCCTTTCGGAATGACGGCGAAGACTTCGTTGGCCGAGGTCGGCCACGCCAGCCGGGACGCGTTGCTCGCGGTGATGCCCGCGCGCAGACGATCGGACATACCGTTCGCATGGCGGGCGAGATCGAGCCAGAGATCGTGCTCGAAATAGGCATCGAACTGGGCGGCGATGAAGCGTGACTTCGAGAACAGCTGGGCGGCGCGCTTGCGGATGAACGGCATCTCCTTGGCCTGCTCCGGATTGAGGAAGACGATCGCTTCCGCGCACCAGCAACCGTTCTTCGTGCCGCCGAAGGACAGCATGTCGATGCCGCGCTTCCAGGTCATCTCGGCCGGGCTGACACCAAGGGAGACGAGGGCATTGGCAAAGCGCGCGCCGTCCATATGAAGCGGCAGCCCGTCCTTCCGGGCGATCGCGGCGATTTCGTCGATTTCCGACAGGCTGTAGACCGTTCCGGCTTCTGTTGCCTGGGTGATCGTTACAGCCGTTGCCCGCCCGTGCTGCACGGCCGTCTGCGGGAACTCCGCGATCCTTTCCCTGAGTTTTTCCGGGTCGATCTTTCCTTCCGGGCCAGGAACGCCGAGCAGGCGGGCACCGCTGAAGAAGTCGGGTGCGCCGCATTCGTCCGCAATCACATGTGCTTCGGAATGGCAGAAGGTGATGCCGCCCGGCCGTTGGACGCTCGCGAGCGACAAGGAGTTCGCTGCTGTGCCGGTGCCGACGAAAAGAACGGCGACTTCACGCTCGAAGACTTCTGCAAAGCGGCGCTCGACACGCCGGTCGAGATCACTTGCGCCATAGGCCGCGGCAAAGCCGTCGGATTCCCTGAGCAGACGTTCGGCGATGGATCGATGGGCGCCTGCCCAGTTGTCGGATGCAAAATACATGAAAGGAGACCGCTTGGGATGTGGTGGAGGATCAGGTTCGGCGGCGACATTACGCCAACGCTCCGGCTGGTCAAAGGGGCGGCGTGAAATCCATCACAAAAATTGACGTCGGCAATCAATAAACAAAATAATGCGTAAACGTGTAATTTTATGTCTTGCCGATAGGCTGTTTGAGCAATATTAGGTCGCAAACTGCCGATTTTTTGAATCTGCACTCTTGCGAAGGCTGGATGTTTCTGGCATACATCAAGCGAATTAGGACAGTGTTGTTGTCCTATTTTGGCCGCGACGGCCGAAGAGGCGCCAAAAAACCTTACACTCGTGGGGTTTCACGCTATAGTTCTTCAAAAGCGGGTAAGAGCCCGCATGCGGAGGCGGATGGCAGGCGCGGTAGCGCAACGGTGCTTTCCCTGGAGAGCCTGCCGCCGGCGACCGGATCTTCGATAATGCAACAGCGCTGTCACGCGCCGAACCTAGGATCAGGGACGGCGCGGGACAAGAAGCCGCCCGCGGCCCCGCGGGCTCTGACAGGAGGGAAAGATGACGAAGACGCCATCCACGGGTTTTGACCAGTTCGCAGCAGCAACGACGCGCGCGACGGCCAACACGCGTAAATTCGCCTCCGGTCTGCCGCGAAAACAGGGGCTTTACGACCCACGCAACGAGCACGATGCCTGCGGCGTCGGCTTTGTCGCCCATATGAAGGGTCAGAAGTCGCACCAGATCGTCAAGGACGGTCTCTTCATTCTCGAGAACCTGACGCACCGCGGTGCCGTCGGCGCCGACCCCCTTATGGGTGATGGCGCGGGCATTCTCGTGCAGATCCCGGACCGCTTCTTCCGTGAGGAAATGGCCAAGCAGGGCATCACCCTGCCGAAGGTCGGCGAGTACGGCATGGGTCACATCTTCATGCCGCACGACGAAAAGCAGATCGCGCATTTCAAGAAGGTGATCCAGGACGTCATCACCGATGAAGGCCAGGTCTTCATCGGATTCCGCGACGTGCCCGTCGACAACTCCTCGCTGTCGAAGGCGCCCGACATCGCCGCCACCGAGCCGCATCACGTTCAGGTCTTCATCGGCGCTGGCAAGGACGCGGCGACGAACGACGAGTTCGAGCGCCGCCTGTTCACGCTCCGCAAGGTGATCTCCAACCGCATCTACGACGAGTTCGACGGCGAGGAGAGCAACTTCTACCCGGTGTCGCTGTCGTCGGCGACCGTCGTCTACAAGGGCATGTTCCTGGCCTATCAGGTCGGTGCCTACTACAAGGACCTGTCGGACCCGCGCTTCGAGTCCGCGGTTGCCCTCGTGCACCAGCGCTTCTCGACCAACACCTTCCCGTCCTGGAAGCTGGCGCACCCTTACCGCATGGTCGCCCACAACGGCGAAATCAACACGCTGCGCTCCAACGTCAACTGGATGGCGGCGCGCCAGGCATCGGTGTCTTCGCCGCTCTTCGGTGAGGATATCTCCAAGCTCTGGCCGATCTCGTATGAAGGCCAGTCGGACACTGCCTGTTTTGACAACGCGCTCGAGTTCCTCGTGCGCGGCGGCTACTCCATGGCACATGCCGTGATGATGCTGATCCCGGAAGCCTGGGCCGGCAACCAGTCGATGGCGGCCGAGCGGAAGGCATTCTACGAATACCATGCGGCCCTGATGGAGCCGTGGGACGGACCGGCTGCTGTCGCCTTCACCGATGGCAAGCAGATCGGCGCGACGCTCGACCGTAACGGTCTGCGCCCGGCCCGCTATCTCGTCACGTCAGACGACCGCGTCATCCTCGCTTCGGAAGCCGGCACGCTGCCGGTGGCTGAAGAGGATATCGTGCAGAAGTGGCGCCTGCAGCCGGGCAAGATGCTGCTGATCGACATGGAGAAGGGCCGCATCGTTTCCGACGAGGAAGTGAAGTCCGAACTCGCGACCAAGCATCCTTACCGCAACTGGCTGGATCGCACTCAGCTCATCCTCGAAGACCTGAAGCCGGTCGAGCCGCGTGCGCTGCGCCGCGACGTGTCGCTGCTCAACCGCCAGCAGGCTTTCGGCTACACGACCGAAGACACCAAGATCCTGATGTCGCCGATGGCGACCACGGGCCAGGAAGCCGTCGGCTCGATGGGCACGGACACGCCGATCTCGGCCATGTCGGAAAAGTCGAAGCTGCTCTACACCTACTTCAAGCAGAACTTCGCGCAGGTTACCAACCCGCCGATCGACCCGATCCGCGAAGAGCTCGTCATGAGCCTCGTTTCGTTCATCGGGCCGCGTCCGAACATTCTCGACCATACCGGCATGGCAAACGCCAAGCGCCTGGAAGTGCGTCAGCCGATCCTTACCAACGGCGATCTCGAAAAGATCCGTTCGATCGGTCACACGGAAGACCGCTTCGACACGAAGACGCTCGACTTCACCTATGATGTCGAGCGTGGCGCCGAAGGCATGCCTGAGATGCTCGATCGCCTCTGCGAGCGCGCGGAAGCGGCCGTCAAGGGCGGCTACAACATCATCGTTCTCTCCGACCGCCAGATCGGGCCTGATCGTATAGCGATCCCGGCACTGCTGGCGACGGCTGCCGTGCACCATCACCTGATCCGCAAGGGTCTGCGCACCTCGGTCGGCCTCGTCGTCGAGACCGGCGAGCCGCGCGAAGTGCATCACTTCTGCCTGCTCGCAGGTTACGGCGCCGAAGCGATCAACCCTTATCTTGCCTTCGACACGCTGCTCGACATGCATGCCAAGGGCGAGTTCCCGAAGGAAGTGGACGCCTCCGAAGTTGTCTACCGCTACATCAAGGCGGTCGGTAAGGGCATCCTCAAGGTCATGTCGAAGATGGGCATCTCGACCTATCAGTCCTATTGCGGCGGTCAGATCTTCGATGCGATCGGCCTGCAGCAGGAACTGGTTGACAAGTACTTCTTCGGTACCGCGACGATGATCGAAGGCGTCGATCTCACGGCGATCGCCGAAGAGACTGTTGCGCGTCACACCTCCGCCTTCGGCAAGGATCCGCTGCTCGCGACCACGCTCGATATCGGTGGCGAATATGCCTACCGCATGCGCGGTGAAAGCCATGCCTGGACTCCGGATGCGGTGGCCACACTGCAGCACGCCGTTCGCGGCAATGCCGAGGACCGCTACCGCGAGTTCGCCGAGATGGTGAACACCTCGGCCTTGCGCATGAACACCATCCGCGGCCTCTTTAACATCAAGAGCGCCGAACAGCTCGGCCGCGAGCCGGTTTCGGTCGATGAGGTCGAGCCTGCTGCCGATATCGTCAAGCGTTTCTCGACGGGCGCGATGTCCTTCGGCTCGATCTCCCGCGAGGCGCACACGACGCTCGCGATCGCGATGAACAAGATCGGCGGCAAGTCAAACACCGGCGAAGGTGGCGAAGAGTCCGACCGCTACATGCCGCTGCCGGATGGTTCGTCGAACCCCGAGCGTTCGGCGATCAAGCAGATCGCGTCGGGACGTTTCGGTGTCACGACCGAATATCTCGTCAACGCCGATATGCTGCAGATCAAGGTCGCGCAGGGCGCAAAGCCCGGCGAGGGTGGCCAGCTGCCCGGCCACAAGGTCGACGCGACCGTTGCCAAGACACGTCACTCGACCCCGGGTGTCGGCCTTATCTCGCCGCCGCCGCACCATGACATCTATTCGATCGAAGATCTGGCGCAGCTGATCTACGACCTGAAGAACGTCAACCCGACGTCCGATGTCTCGGTCAAGCTCGTCTCGGAAGTCGGCGTCGGCACGGTCGCCGCCGGCGTTGCCAAGGCGCGCGCCGACCACATCACCGTCTCCGGCTTCGACGGTGGCACCGGCGCATCGCCGCTGACCTCGCTGAAGCATGCCGGTTCTCCGTGGGAAATCGGCCTTGCCGAGACGCAGCAGACGCTTGTCTTGAACGGCCTGCGTTCGCGTATCGCCCTGCAGGTCGATGGCGGTCTGAAGACCGGCCGCGACGTCATTATCGGTGCGCTTCTCGGTGCCGACGAATTCGGCTTCGCGACCGCGCCGCTCATCGCCGCCGGCTGCATCATGATGCGCAAGTGCCACCTGAACACCTGTCCTGTCGGCGTTGCCACGCAGGATCCGGTCCTGCGCAAGCGCTTCAAGGGCACGCCTGAGCACGTCGTCAACTACTTCTTCTTCGTCGCCAACGAAGTGCGCGAAATCTTGGCCTCGCTCGGCTTCACCAAGCTCGATGACATCATCGGCGCTTCGGAGCTGCTCGAGAAGGACGAGATGCTGGCGCATTGGAAGTCCAAGGGCCTCGACTTCAGCCGCATCTTCCACAAGGTCGAGGCGCCGAAGGATGCGACCTACTGGACATCACGCCAGAAGCACCCGATCGACGACGTTCTCGACCGCAAGCTGATCGCGGAGGCCGAGCCGGCACTGTCTTCGAAGACCCCTGTGTCCTTCGAGGTCGATATCAAGAACGTCGACCGTTCGGCTGGCGCGATGCTGTCCGGCGAAGTCGCCAAGCGCTACAACCACCGCGGCCTCAAAGACGACACGATCAACGTGACGCTCAAGGGCACGGCCGGCCAGTCGTTCGGCGCCTTCCTGGCACGCGGCATCACATTCAATCTGGTCGGTGACGGCAATGACTATGTCGGCAAAGGCCTCTCGGGCGGCAAGATCATCGTCCGGCCACCTGAGAATTCGAAGATCGTCGCGGAAGAGTCGATCATCGTCGGCAACACCGTTCTCTATGGTGCGACCGAAGGCGAGTGCTACTTCCGCGGTGTCGCGGGCGAGCGCTTCGCGGTCCGCAACTCGGGTGCGATCGCCATCGTCGAAGGCGTGGGCGACCACGGCTGCGAATACATGACGGGTGGCGTGGTGGTCGTTCTCGGCCAAACGGGCCGTAACTTCGCGGCCGGTATGTCCGGTGGCGTTGCCTACGTACTCGACGAGGCCGGCGATTTCGCCAAGCGCTGCAACATGGCGATGGTCGAGCTCGAGCCGGTTCCTGAGGAGGACGACATGCTGGAGAAGCTGCATCATCACGGCGGCGACCTCATGCACAAGGGACGCGTCGACGTCTCCGGTGACATGACGCGCCACGATGAGGAGCGCCTCTACCAGTTGATCTCCAACCACCTGCACTATACGGGCTCCACCCGCGCCAAGCAGATCTTGGACAACTGGGCCGACTACCGTCCGAAGTTCCGCAAGGTCATGCCGGTCGAGTACCGCCGTGCGCTTGAAGAAATGGAACGCGCCCGCATGGGAATTGCGGCCGAGTAAATACGCTTACTTCCGTTGCGCCGGCGAAGGCTGGCGCGGCGGATGACCGAAATATCTCAATGACCCACGGATCGGCAGCAGCCTCAGGCAGCGCAGACGCGTGGATAGCACTCAAGGGATATGCTGGATGACGGTCGAAAGAAGCAACTTGCCTCCACTGTCGAGGCTGACGATGGACAACTGGCCGCAGGCGAGGCGGTCATGAGTGTAAGGGACGAAAATATGGGTAAGGTCACAGGGTTTCTGGAAATCGACCGGCAGGTGGCAAAGTATCAGCCTGCCTCGGATCGCATCCGGCATTTCCGCGAATTCACGATCCCGATGTCGGACCAGGAAGTGCAGAAACAGGCAGCGCGCTGCATGGACTGTGGCATTCCCTATTGCCATGGGCCAACCGGCTGCCCTGTTCATAACCAGATCCCGGATTGGAACGACCTCGTCTACAACAACAACTGGGAAGCGGCGATCCAGAACCTGCATTCGACGAACAACTTCCCGGAGTTCACCGGCCGCGTCTGCCCGGCGCCCTGCGAGGAAGCCTGCACGCTGAACCTCGAGGACACGCCGGTTGCGATCAAGACCGTCGAACAGGCGATCGCTGACAAGGCCTACGAGCTCGGCTTCATCCGTCCGCAGCCGGCAACGGTTCACACCGGCAAGAAGGTTGCGATCGTCGGTTCCGGCCCGGCCGGCATGGCGGCTGCACAGCAGCTCGGCCGCGCAGGGCATGAGGTTCACGTGTACGAACGCGAAAGCAAGCCCGGCGGCCTGCTGCGCTACGGTATCCCTGACTTCAAGATGGAAAAGAACTTCATCGATCGCCGCGTCGAGCAGATGAAGGGCGAAGGCGTCACCTTCCACTGTGGCGTCAATGTTGGTGTCGACGTGAAGGTCGAGCAGCTGCTCGCAGACCACGATGCGGTTCTCTATTGCGGCGGTTCTGAAACGCCACGCGAAGCGGGTATCCCGGGCATCGAGCTTTCGGGCGTCCATGACGCGATGCCCTACCTCGTGCAGCAGAACAAGCGCGTCGGCCGTGAAAACATCGACAGCGTCGGCTGGGCCTCTGACCCGATCCTCGCCGGCGCCAAGCATGTCGTCGTCGTCGGCGGTGGCGATACCGCATCGGACTGCGTCGGTACGGCGTTCCGCCAGGGCGCGGTGAAGGTCACGCAGCTCGACATCCGCCCGCAGCCGCCGGAGAAGGAAGACAAGCTCGCTGTCTGGCCGTTCTGGGCAACGAAGATGCGCACGTCGTCCTCGCAAGCGGAAGGCGCAATTCGCGAGTTCCAGGTGGCAACACTCGAGTTCGTCGGTGAAGATGGCGTTCTGACCGGCGTGAAGTGCTGCGAAGTCGACGAGCGTCGCAAGCCGATCGCCGGCACCGAGTTCATCATCAAGGCCGACCTCGCTTTCATCGCGATCGGTTTCAGCGGCCCGTTCAAGGACAGCGTGCTCAAGGAACTCGACGGCAAGCTCACGCTCAACACCGACCGTCGCGGCTCGACCAACGTCGTTGCCGACGACCGCGACTACAAGACCTCGGTCGACAAGCTCTGGACGGCGGGCGACGTGCGCCGCGGTCAGTCGCTGGTGGTCTGGGCGATCCGCGAAGGCCGCCAGGCCGCCCGCGCCATCGACGAAGCCCTGATGGGCTCGACGGTTCTGCCGCGGTAAGCGACACAGTTGATGATTGAATTTTGGGCCGCTCTGAGCGGCCCTTTTTCGTTTGGTGAGCCTCGCGTTCGACTGAGATCAAGAGCGCGTTTTTGGAGCGCGGCTTCATGCAGCCGGGCTATTTGATGGTGACCTGAGCGGTGGGCTTCACAGGAGCCATGCGATAGTCATCTACGCGGCCAACAGGGGGAGCCGCCATCTCGCCATCCTGAACCAGAAGATCACGTGGCGACTTGGTGGCACTGACCGGGAGTGCCCTGCCGCCAAGAAGTTCCGCGCCGCCATCCAGGTTGGGATCGGAGAGGCTGATCGGCTCGGTGCGGCCGGGCATTGCCACAGCGTCGATCACCGGCGCATTGCCCGCGTCAAGGCGGACGAGGTCCGGGCTTGCCTGTACCCCGAGAATGCGGCGCACGGGCTTTTCGACATAGAAGGCAAGCTTGCGCCGGCCTGCTTCCGTGAGGTTGATGCCATCCGAGGTGCGTAGGCGGACCTGCTGGCCGTTGATATCCGAGCCGGTGACGATGAAGTCGCCGCCTTCGCTGACGAAACCGTCCCAGATGTCGACGAACTCGCCGCCGACGCTCTCCATCTGCTTGCGGAACAGCTGGTTAAGCTGCACGGCATCGGCGGTCATCGCAGGCGAATCGAAGGCGGGTAGTCCGACCCAGAGCAGCGGAATCTTGCGGCTGGTGACCTGCTGGCCGAAGGCCACGACGCGGCGCTGATATTCGGCATACCAACCGTCGGTCCTGAATTTCTCCTTGCCGATATCCGTCACCATCTGCTGGCGGTCATTCGCGCCGAGCATGACGATGACCATGGCGGGCTTCGCCTCGTCCATGAATTTTGTCAGCTGTTGCGGCCAGTCATAGTAGTCGTCTCGGACCAGACCCGAGGCGACGTTGCTATGTGTCTCGACCACGACGCCGGGAGAATCCTTGAAAGCAGCGTCCATGCCGACGCCAAGACCGCCGGCGAGAAAATCGCCGACGACGAGGATCTTCTGGGCGTTGGCAAGCTTCTCGACCGCCTTTTCCTCAACGACGACGGGAGCGGCGGGACGGGGAGCCGCAGCCGCCTTCGGCGACGGCGCTTTCCTTCTCGGCGCAGGCTGTCGCTGCGGCGCGTTCTGAGACGGTGCCTGTGGCGGATATTCCTGGATGTAGCGACGGCCAAAGAAAAAATCGAGAATCGAGCGGCGATAGTAATACCGCTCCTGCGCATCGGCCACGTGCACCGGCAGCGCGCTGAAGACGAGCACCAACGTTGCGGTGCCAATCGCACCCCAGCGGAGCGTTGCCCGGTGTACTCGTTTACGCATAATCAGCAGCCTCGCATCTGCCGGCATTCTCGCATGGAGCGGGAACTCGCGTCCACACTCCAAAAGTGTATGTTGCCGATTATTCCGTCTACTTGCGAAGCGCGTTCAGGAGCGGCAGCGATGGCTCACCGTCCTGCTGCATTCCGATGCGAGCCTGGACCGCGGCAATCGCGGCCTTGGATCCGCTGCCGAAGTTCCCGTCGACCTCGCCGTCGTAATAACCGAGTGTCTTCAGGCGCGTCTGCAGTTCGAACTTTTGCTTCATATCAAGCGTACCGTTCGGTCGTGGCCAGGGCTGCTTCATGCCGCCGTAGCCGGCGATCTCGTCCGCCAGCAGTCCGACCGCAATCGCGTAACTGTCCGACGCGTTGTAGTTCTTGATGGTGAAGAAATTGCTGGTCATCAGGAACCCCGGGCCATCGGGGCCGGCCGGCATCTTGAGCACGGCCTTGCTGCCGCCATCGCGGAAGCTCTTGCCGTTCGGCCTGCTAAGGCCGAGGGAGGCCCACTGCGCCAGTGTATGCGTTTTACCGACCTGTTTTCTGGCATTCGGCGGTACGACCACTTCATAGCCCCAGGTTTTGCCGGCATCCCACCCGTTTTTCCGCAGCAGGTTGGCGGACGTGGCGAGAGCATCAGGCACGGAGTTCCAGATGTCGCGATGTCCGTTGCCGTCGGCGTCGACCGCATAGAGCAGGTAGCTTGTCGGAATGAATTGGGTGTGGCCCATGGCGCCGGCCCAGGAGCCGGTCATGCCATCGGGCGAGATATCGCCATTCTGCAGGATCTTCAGCGCCGCAATGAGTTGCTTCTTGGCGAACTTCGCGCGGCGTTCGTCGGCATAGGCGAGGGTCGCCAAGGCGCGCGGCACGTAGTGCAGGCGGTCGTCCTTGTCGAGAACTGCGCCATAATTGGATTCCATCGACCAGATGGCCAGGAGAATCGTCTTGTCCACACCGAACTGGCGTTGGACCGCATTCAGCGTCGAGGCATGTTTGGCGGCCATCTGACGGCCGATCTGCACCGTGTACGGATTTACACGGGAATCAACGTAGTCCCAGATTTTCGTTGTAAATTCAGGCTGATAGGCAGCCTTTTCCAGCACTGTCGGATCCGGATCGCTGACGCCTGAGAAGGCTTTGCGATAGGTTGCCTTGCTGATGCCATTTTGAGCGGCAGTTTGATAGAAGTCCGCGATCCACTTCTGGAACCGCTGATCTGCTTTCGCGTTGATGGGGGCCAGGCCGGCGGACGCGGTCACGATGAGTGCAATAGCAAGACCACGAAGGGAATTTCTGTGATTTTGAGTCATCGGCGGTCATCCGTCCTTTCGTTTCAGGCACAGCGGAGCGCAAATTTCCGCTCAGGCCTGAGACTACCTGAACGAAGTCAACAAATTCTTTACCATGACGTAGGAACGCAGTCACCATTTGCAAAACTGTAGCAAATCGCATCTAGTTCAATCAAAAATGCCTTTATTTCAAGCGGTGTAGTTATCGCAGGAGGATTGTGTGGCAGAGCATAAAAAAGTTCGCAAAGCTGTATTTCCGGTCGCGGGTCTCGGGACTCGCTTTCTTCCGGCCACCAAAGCCGTGCCGAAGGAAATGCTGACTGTCGTCGACAAACCGATCATTCAGTATGTGGTCGACGAAGCTTTGGAAGCGGGCATCGAGCATTTCGTTTTCGTCACAGGTCGTAACAAACACATCATCGAAGACTACTTCGATATCCATTTCGAGCTTGAGCAGACGCTGCGCGAGCGCAGCAAGCAGGCGGAAATGACGCTGCTTGCTGGCCAGCTTCCCAAGGCTGGTACGGTCAGCTTCACTCGTCAGCAGGAGCCGCTTGGCCTCGGCCATGCCGTCTGGTGTGCTCGCGAGATCGTCGGCAACGAGCCGTTTGCGCTGCTCTTGCCCGACATGATCATGAAGAGCGAAGGCAAGGGCTGCATGAAGGGCATGATCGACCTTTATGCCCAGAGCGGCGGCAACATCATCGCCGTCGAGGAATGCGCCCCGGATCAAGCTCACAAGTACGGCATCGTCGGCGTCGGCGAAGCGATCGGTGATGGCTTCCGCATCACCGGCATGGTCGAGAAGCCTGCCAAGGGCACGGCACCGTCGAACTATTTCATCAACGGCCGCTATATCCTGCAGCCTGAAGTCTTCAAGATCCTGGAAACCCAGGAACGAGGCGCTGGCAACGAAATCCAGCTGACCGACGGCATGCTGAAGCTGCTGAAGGACCAGACGTTCGCGGGCTATCACTTCCGCGGCACGACCTATGACTGCGGCGCCAAGGACGGCTTCATCCTGGCCAACGTGGCCTTCGCCCTGGAACGTGCGGACATCCGCCCGACCGTCGAGGAAGGCTTCAAGGCGCTGCTGAAGGGCCTCTGAAACCAGCCTGCCTGTCAAACGGATTAGTCCGCCTCCAAGGCTCCCACTTGGAGGCGGATTTCGTTTCAGTGCTTCAGTTTCAGACCGACGCCGGCCCGCCATTGCTCGGAATCGCTGCTTGTCTTGCGGGACGTCAGCTCGTAGCCAATGGTGCTGGTCATATCGAGGTAGCGGTTGATGTTCCAGGTCAGCCCGGCGCTCGTGGTGTAGACCGTCTCGTCGCTGGTCGGGCTATCCGACGGATAGTCGCGATAGATGATGCCGCCGAGGACAGTGCCTGTCAGATTATCACGCAGTTGATGCGTGACGCCCGTCGTCAAAGCATGCGAAACGTAGCCCGATTCGCCAGCTGTGGTCGACGGGTTGATGCTTGTCAGCAGGCCGATGTCGACGTCCGTACCTCTGAGCGGCGACCAGAATAGCTGAGCATCCACCACGGCCGCGTCGATGTCCGAGAGGCGGTCGTCGTCGAAGGTGGCAGTCTGATAGCCAACCCCGACCTCGCCGCGGAGTTTTTCACCCAAATCGAGCTCGACGCCGACCTTGGCGCCATAGCTATCTCCCGACCTGCGGAAGCCGGCGGAATCGATACTCTCGTCATAGACCGTCTTGCCGACATTGCCTTCGATGAAGGGGATGAGAGCCGGGGAAAGCTCGTAGCCGATGCGGCCGCGGATCGTGCCGCTCGTCTCGTTGCGATCGGCCAGCGAAACGGTCGTTCCATCGGACAATGTCGCGTCGGAATAGATCGTACGGCTGACATCGATAGCGGTGCTGCCGCGCAGGATGCCGAAGTCGCGTTCGATCGAGGCGCCGGTGCTGAATTCCTGAACATCCGATTGCTGGTCCGCGTTCTGGATGGCATTCGGATCATCAGTGTCTTCGCGGTAGAAATGGTAGCCGCCGATGATATGTGCGGTCGTATCCTCGGGAAGATCGAGCCGCAGGTCGCCGTCGATCCTGAAATCCGGCTGTTCCTCGCCTTCGCCGCTGACGTTCTTCTGCCAGGCGCCGTCGGTGGTCACCGTGAGTTGGTGCAGCGCCCAGTCGGAGGTCATCGTGGCGTGCAGATCCGTTTCGAGGAAGCCACGCGTCTGTTTGATGCCGGCGTCCTTCTGCGTCTCGGTGTTGATGCTCTGGGTAACGGTCGGACGCAGAACGAAGGTGCCGATGCGGATGCCCGGCGTTTCCTCGGCCGCCGGATTCGGCTCCGGCTTGCGGGCCGGCAGCCGCTCGTCGAGCGGCGCTTCGCGCGTGTTGAGGCGTATCATGTCCTCATCGAGGATCGCACCGGTCGTCTCGTCGCTCGGTTTTTGATCGGCAGCCGCAATCGGCGCAGCAGTGGCCGCTGGCGCCGCATTGTCGGCCGTTGACATAGTGCCGGCCGGTGTTTCAGGGATATCGCCTTCATCCTCCACCGCCGCAGCAGCAGGTGCGGTGGACGAGCGGATAGAGCTGTTGGAAACGGGCGTCGACTGCGCAAGTACGGCGTGGGGCGCGAGGAAAGTGCCTGCCATCAGAGCCATGGACACGGCAAAGCCCGTCGCGCGGAGCGGCGTGAGACTGCTCGTGTCCTTCCAATGGCTCATGTGTATCCTGGCATGCGTCGAAGCGTTACCCGAACGTAAAGGCTTGTGGTTAACCATTCGTTGCGCTGCGATGCCCGTGAGGGCAGCCGATGGACTCGGCGGATGAAAACCGCTAACGCAGTGCCATGATCAAGAGAGCGGTAAATGTCATCGAAAACGGTGTCCTGGAGTCTGCGAAACGGACGATCGGCACCGAGAGGCGGGCGCTTGAGGCCCTGGAGCGAGCTTTTGACGACGGCTTGGCCGGGCCTTTCATGCGGGCCGTCGAGACGATCAACGGCGTCACCGGTCGCGTCATCGTTACAGGCGTCGGCAAGAGCGGCCACATCGGCGTGAAGATCGCGGCGACGCTGGCGTCGACAGGAACGCCGGCCTTCTTTGTCCATGCGGCCGAGGCAAACCATGGCGATCTCGGGATGATCGGCACGACGGATATCGTCCTTGCCCTTTCCAAGGGCGGCGAAAGTGCCGAGCTTCGCAGCATCATCGGCTATACGCGCCGGTTCTCGATTCCGCTGATTGCCGTCACATGTTCCGAAAGATCGTCGCTTGCCACGGCATCCGACATTGTCCTGTTGATGCCGAACGAGGAAGAGGCCTGTCCGCATGGGCTGGCTCCGACCACCTCGACGCTGATGCAGCTCGCCATGGGCGATGCGCTTGCCATCGCGCTGCTTGAGGCACGAGGCTTTACGGCGCGCGACTTTCACGTGTTCCATCCGGGCGGCAAACTCGGGGCGAGTCTCAGCCATGTCGCCGATATCATGCATACGGGCGATCGCGTCCCGTTGGTGGCCAAGGGAACGCCGGTGCCGCTGGCGATCTCGACGTTGTCTCGGAAGCATTTCGGCTGCGTCGGTATTCTGGACGAGGATGAGCGCCTCTGCGGCATCATCACGGAAGGCGACCTGGCACGCAACCTGACGCGCAACCTCTCCGAGCTCGTTGTCGACGATATCATGACGCGGACACCAAAGACGGTGAAGCCGACAGTGCTGGCAACGGCCGCGCTTGCAATGCTCAACCAGCACAGCATCGGAGCACTGATCGTGGTCGACGACGACAACCGCCCGATCGGGCTCGTGCACTTCCATGATCTGCTTCGGATCGGCGTGGCCTGATCAGACCTGTTCTACCGTCAGATCGCGCCCGCTGCTCGCCACCACCTTTACCTTGGTGCCTACAGGCAGGTCCGGGCCGTTTACGAGCCAGAACGTATCGTCGAGGCGAATACGACCGCGCCCTTCGCGGATGGGCTCCGCCAGCGTCGCGGTGCGCCCGATGAGGCTTTCGGCCCGCTGATTGAGGAAAGGCTGATCGGTTTCACCGTGCTGCAGGGTCAGCTTGCGGCCGACCACCGTTGCCACGACTGCAAGAAGCGCAAAGAGGATGGCCTGAACCTGCCAAAGCCAGAAGCTGCTGTCCCAGAACAGTAGCGACAGCATGCCGACGATAAGGGCGGCAAGCCCGATCCAGACAAGGAAGACGCCCGGCGCGATCAATTCTGCGGCCAGCAGCACCAAGCCGGCGATCCACCAGCTCCAGGGTCCGAGATCCGCGACGAGGCTGGCGATCATGGCTCAGCGCTCCGTTGGCGGGTTGAAGGGGTTGACGGCCGGGGTGGTTCGCGGGGTTGACTGCTGGCGTGGTGGTGGCGGCGGCGTCGGGTTGTCGCCGAAGACCTCCCTGGCGATCGCTCCAATGCCGCCAAGCGAGCCGATGATGGACGAAGCCTCGACCGGCATCAGCACGACCTTCGAACTACCGGCGGTACCGATCGCGGTGAGAGCTTCGGTATATTTCTGGGCTACGAAATAGTTGACGGCCTGAATGTTGCCCGATGCAATCGCCTCCGACACCATCTTGGTTGCCTTGGCTTCTGCTTCGGCGAGGCGTTCTCGAGCCTCGGCGTTGCGGAAGGCGGCTTCGCGCTGACCCTCGGCCTGCAGGATTGCCGATTGCTTGGAGCCCTCGGCACGCAGGATCTGAGCGTTACGGGAGCCTTCGGCCTCCAGCACCTGCGCGCGCTTCTCGCGTTCGGCCTTCATCTGCCGCGCCATGGCGTCCACCAGGTCGCGTGGTGGCTGGATGTCCTTGATCTCGATGCGCGTCACCTTGATGCCCCAAGGCCGGACGGCATCGTCGACGACGTGCAGCAGCCGGTCGTTGATGGCATCACGGTTCGAGAGCAATTCGTCGAGATCCATCGACCCCATGACGGTACGGATGTTGGTCATCGTCAGGTTCAAGACGGCATTCTCGAGGTTCGCGACCTGATAGGCTGCCTCGGCGGCGTTGAGGACCTGGTAGAAAGCGACGGCGTCGGTCGAGATGGAGGCGTTATCCTTGGTTATAACCTCCTGGGTCGGCACGTTCAGGACCTGTTCCATGACGTTCATGCGGGCGCCGATACGCTCGATGAAGGGGGTGATGAGGTTGAGGCCGGGCTCCAGCGTGCGCGTATAGCGGCCGAAACGCTCGAGGGTGTAGCGGTAGCCCTGCGGCACGATCTTGATGCCTGCAAACAGCACGAGGATGACGAAGATCACCAGTGCTATGACGACGATATCGAAGCCACTCAGAACCATGAAACTCCCCCGCGATAGAATCGACTGATGCAACCTTAGACGAGCCGGCCTGAAACGCCAGCATCTTCGGCTGGCGAAGCTATCCGGTTTATGGATTCGATATGGGATGTCAGTCGACTATTCACAACGGGAGCGCTTTGCATTAGAAGGCGCGCAGGAAATACCGGTCGCAGCCCACCCGGTCAAAACAAGGGATCCTCATCATGAAGACGATCGTCATCTGCTCCGGCGGATTGGACTCCATTTCGCTCGCCCATCGCGTGGCGGCGGAGCATCAGCTTATCAGCCTGCTTTCCTTCGATTACGGACAGCGCCACCGCAAGGAACTGGACTTTGCCACAGCCTGCGCCAAGCGGCTCGGCGTACCGCACCAGATCATCGACATCCGCACCATCGGCCGGCACCTGACGGGTTCGGCCCTGACCGACGATGTCGACGTGCCCGACGGCCACTATGCCGAGGAGACGATGAAGGCGACCGTGGTGCCGAACCGCAACGCAATCATGCTTGCAATCGCGTTCGGTCTCGCAGCGGCCCAGAAAGCCGACGCGGTCGCCGTTGCCGTGCATGGCGGCGACCACTTCATCTATCCCGATTGCCGCCCGGGCTTCATCGATGCTTTCCAGGAGATGCAGAACCAGGCGCTGGATGGCTATGCCAGTGTTTCGCTGCTCGCTCCCTACGTCAACGTCTCGAAAGCCGATATCGTTACCGATGGTGCGAAATACGGGACGCCATTTGCCGAGACATGGTCCTGCTACAAGGGCGGTACGCGCCATTGCGGACGGTGCGGCACCTGCGTCGAGCGGCGCGAGGCCTTTCATCTGGCCGGCGTCGCCGACCCCACGGAATACGAGGATCCGGATTTCTGGGTGGCGGCCACAGCAGGCTATTCGGCCAGGGAGGTGAAGTGATGTTTCGCATCACCAAGGAGTTTCACTTTTCCGCGTCGCATCAGCTGACGCATCTGCCCGCCGATCACCAGTGTGCTCGCCTGCACGGTCACAACTATATCGTCGTGGTGGAACTGGCCGCCGCCGAACTCGACGAGAACGGCTTCGTTCGAGACTATCAAGAGCTTTCGCCGCTGAAGCGCTACATCGACGAGCGCTTCGACCATCGGCATCTGAATGAGGTGTTCGGCCATGATCGCGTGACCTCGGAATATCTCGCCAAGCACTTCTACGACTGGTGCAAGGAGCGACTGCCGGAGACTTCCGCCGTGCGCGTCAGCGAGACACCGAAGACCTGGGCGGAATACCGACCGTGAGCGGGGCTCGCGAGGCCCAGATCCGCGTCAGCGAGATCTTCGGGCCGACGATCCAGGGGGAAGGCGTCCTGATCGGCCTGCCGACCGTCTTCGTTCGCACCGGCGGCTGCGATTATCGCTGTTCTTGGTGCGACAGCCTGCATGCTGTGGATAGCGAGTATCGCGATCAATGGCTGCCGATGACCGTCGATGGCATATGGGCGGAGGTGACGCGGCTCTCCGGCGGCAAGCCTCTGATGGTCTCGCTTTCGGGTGGCAACCCGGCGATCCAGCCGCTTGGCGGTCTGATCGCGCATGGGCATGAGCAAGGCTACAGATTCGCGCTGGAAACGCAGGGGAGCGTCGCCAAGGAGTGGTTTGCCGATCTTGATGTGCTGGTGCTGAGCCCGAAGCCGCCCTCGAGCGGCATGGCGACGGATTGGGATGCGTTCGAGGTCTGTCTCAAGATGGCGGCCTGCGGGCCCGATATCGCGCTGAAGATCGTCGTCTTCGACGACCGCGACTATGCCTATGCCCGCGAGGCGGCGGCGCGCTATCCCGATCTGCCCGTCTATCTGCAGCCGGGGAACCACACGCCTCCGCCGCCTGACGACGACGATGCGCGCGTCGATATCGACGGTATCATGGACAGGATGCTGTGGCTGGTCGACAAGGTGACCGAGGACCGGTGGTTCGAGGCCCGTGTGCTGCCCCAGTTGCATGTTCTGCTCTGGGGCAACAAGCGCGGCGTCTGATCAGGCCCAGCCGAGCAGTTCGCGGCGAACGACCTTTTCGAGCACCCGCATGCCATCCTCGCTGTCGTTGAGGCAGGGGATGTGAGCGAACTTCTCGCCGCCATTCTCATGGAAGGAATGAGCGGCCTGCTCGGCGATTTCTTCCAGTGTCTCCAGACAGTCGGACACGAAACCGGGGTTCAGAACGGCGATCTTCTTGACGCCGTCTTGGGCCAGCTTCTCCACCGTCTTGTCGGTATAGGGCTGCAGCCACTCTTCCGGCCCGAAACGGGATTGGAAGGTCACCATGAACTTGTCTTCCGGCAGTCCCAGCCGTTCGCGCAGCAGGCGGCCGGTCTTCTGGCACTGGCAATAATAGGGATCGCCAAGCTTGAAATAGGACATAGGAATGCCGTGGAAGGAGGCGAGTACCATGTCCGGCTGCCAGTCGAGCGTCGCCAAATGGTTCTTCACCGAATTGGCAAGCGCTTCGATGTAGGTCTCGTCGTCGTGATAGTCAGGGACGGTCCGCAGCGCCGGCTGCCAGCGCATCTTGAGTAGCTGCTGGAAGGCCTTGTCGTTGACGGTTGCCGTCGTTGCGGCGGCGTATTGCGGATAAAGCGGGAAAAGAACGATGCGATCGCAACCCTCGTCCTTCAGCGCCTCGATGCGCGATGGAATCGAGGGCGTGCCATAGCGCATTGCCCATTCCACCTTCACGTTTGGCAGGTCCTTCAAGCGTTCGGCCATGAGATCGGACTGGTTGCGCGTGTAGGTGCGCAGGTAGCTCTCGTTCCTGTCCTTGTTCCAGATCGTCTCATAGGCCTTGCCCACCTTTTGCGGGCGCGTGTTGAGGACGATGCCGAAGAGGATCGGGTACCACTTCCAGGGTGACCACTCGATGACGCGCTTGTCGGTCAGGAATTCCTTCAGGTAACGGCGCATGGACGTGTAATCGGTGCCATCGGGCGTGCCCAGATTAACGAGCAGGACGCCGACCTTGCCTGATTTGACGGGCGGGTGGTCCGCCGGGCGGTGCGCAGTTTCAATGGTCGTCATTTAAACCCTTGGTGTCTTGTCTGACCGGCTCACACGCAGCCGGACTTCGGTGGTTCACCCTATAGAAACAAAAGCCGGTCCGCGGAACCCCGGACCGGCTTTCAGAATCGAGACAAATCGTCTTACTTCGACGGAATCTGCAGTTCCTTACCGATCGTCAGGTGGCGTGGCGCCGGCGTGCCGTTGGCGTCGGAAATCTTCTTCCAGAGCGCGCCCTCGCCATAGAACTGCTTGGAGAGATCCCAAAGCGTATCGCCGGCGGCGATGACGTGGTTGGTCGGCGTATTCGGGGCGAGCGCTGCCGGAGCTGCCGCGGTGGGTGCCGTAGAAGCTGCCGGTGCTGCCGGGGAGGCGGGCGCGGCCTGTGCGGGTGCCGTCGTGGCAGCTGCCTGGGTACCGGAGGCTGCGACTTCGGTCACGCGACCGTCCGTATAAGGCTTGTAGGGCGAGTGCGCTGCAAGATATTCGGCAGTCACGTCGGCGAGGTCCGGTCCGAAGTCGTAGGCATTCTTGCCCGCCGTCTCGAAGATCGAGTAGCCATCGCCACCTGCACGCATGAAGTTGTTGGTGACGACGCCGTAGGTCTTAGCATCGTCGAGCACCACGAAGGCGTCGCCTTCCTTCGCTTCGACGGAAACGAGGCGGCTGCCGGCAGGTTTGGTCTTATCGAAGGTGTATTTCAAGCCCGATACCTGAGGGAAACGGCCGGCGCCCTGTTCAATCTGGCTCAGGCCATTTTCGAGAGCCTTGCGGATATCGGCACCCGTCAGCTGGAAGGTCGCCAGCGTGTTCTGGAACGGCAGCACGGTGATGACTTCGCCCTGAGTGACGTCGCCGGCATCGATCGAGGCGCGCAGACCGCCGCCATTCTGGATGGCGACGCTCATGCCCTGGCTCTTGCCGCGGTCGAGCATGGCGTCGGCGACGAGGTTGCCCATTGAGCATTCCTCGACTCGGCAGACAGTGCGGTCGCCTTGGATCGGGGCTTCGCTGGAACCGATGACCTTCTTGCGCAGTTCTTCGATCGGCTTGGCGAGTTCGGCGATACGCGCGGTGAGGCTCGGATCCGGAGTGAAGGAGAAATCGATCAGGATCGGGTCGCCCTTGGCGTCCTTGACGACGCCGTTGTCATCGAAGGTGACGACGAGGTCGCCGAGATACTTGCTGTACGATGCCGCCTGAACCACCGGCACCTTGTAGCCGCCGGGATTGTCGACCATCGTCGGGTAGGGGCCTTCCGCCTTCGGGTCGGTGTTGGACAGCAGGCTGTGCGAATGGCCGCCGACGACGACGTCGACATCGGGGATCTTGGCGATGGCTGCGAGGTCGCGCGGATAGCCGACATGGGTCAGCGCGATGATCTTGTTGATGCCTTGCTTCTTCAAGTCTTCGACGGCCGCGGTGATGGTCTGCACGTCGTCGGCGATCATCACCTTCGGGCCGGGCGAGGACAGTTCTTCGGTATCGTTGGTCACGGCGCCGACGATGCCAATCTTCTGGCCGCCGACCTCGAGCACCAGCGAAGGCTTGATGCGATCGCCGAGCTTGGAGCCGTCACCGGCCAGGATATTGGCCGAAATGACTGGGAATTGCACCTTGTCGAGGAAGGTCGCCAGGCCATCCTCGCTGTCGTCGAACTCGTGGTTGCCGACGGTCATGACGTCGAACTTCATGTCATTCAGCATTTCGGCTTCGACCGCGCCCTTGTAGGTCGTGTAGAAGAGCGATCCCTGGAAATTGTCGCCGGCATTCAGCAGCAGCGTGTTCTTGCCGTTCAGGGCGGCGCGACGCTGGTCGATCGCGGTCTTCAGGCGGGCGGCGCCGCCGAAGCATTCCTTCTTGCCTTCTTCCTCGGCCGAGCAGGTGGAATCGAACTTGTTGATCGACTCGATGCGCGAATGGAAATCGTTGATGTGAAGGATATTGAGTTCGTAATCGGCAAAAGCGGCGCTGCTTGACAGCGCCAGCATCGACGCGGTCAACAGACCGAACTGAAAATTCGTCATCCTGCTCTCCTGATTTTTCGGCGAAGCCATATCCCCTGCGCTCCGCCGTCCCTAGGTGATCAATGTTTCCACCAAGCATTTAGCGGCGGCAAGAGAAAAAGCTGTGACAGAAGCGGCGCATTCCAAGGGCGGTAAACGAAAAACCTCGCGAGAGGCTGCTTTCAACAAACCCTAGAGCTGCTTTCTTTTTTCGAACGACGAAAATCCGCTCAGGCTGCGAACGCAGTCATCCTCTGAAACCGGCTTGTTGAGAATTTGAGGACGGCCAGCGTGATCTCGCGGCAGCAACGTGACGTCAATCGGTCGCCCGACCCCGTTCTATAAATAACGGCGGTCGCGTCCTCGGGGCCTTTTGGCAGACCAGAACCATTTAGTCCAACGCAAATCGAACCTTACAGCTCTACATGCGGCGCGTGAGCGTGAATTGGGAACCGGCGTCGGAGGTGCAATTGAGCTGGCTCTGGGTCACCAGCGCGCAGTTGACCTTGGATTGCGTCTTGCGCACCAGCGAGGTCATGTTGATCTCGACCAGCGACGGGGAGGTGTTCACATAAGTGCCCGACGCGAGAAGCTGGTTGCTGTCGGTCGTGCGCGTGGTGAAGGTTCCGGCCTGGAATGTGGAGATGATGCCGTTCGGATCCGACCATGAACCCTCAACGCCTGTCTGAGCCGGGGTTGCAGCGACCGGTACCGGGCGCGGCGACGACGTGGTGCAGGCGCTCAACGCCGCGGACGCGCCGATGAGGACAAGGAGGGGTCTGATTCTCATGAGTTTCTCCCGGGGCTTCGGAACGAGAACTATCCGTGTGGTTGTGAAACACATGGCGCGAGCCGGTAGTTAAGGCAAGACTTCAAGGTCTCATGACGGCATTTATACAGCAGGCGTTACAAAAATGCCCGCCGCAAGGCGGGCATCTTCAAATGCGGTTCGGGCTGGCATCAGCGAACGAGGATGTTCTTGAACTGCCACGGATCCTTGGTGTCGATCTCTTCCGGGAAGAGCCCCGGGCGACCTTCCAGCGGCGTCCACTCGGTGTAGTGGCCTTCGACCGGGCCGAGGTACCGGCTCTGCACCTCGAGGCAGCGCTTGTAGTCGATTTCGTCGGCTTCGACGATACCGGCCGTCGGATTTTCAAGGGCCCAGACCATGCCGGCGAGAACGGCGGAGGTGACCTGCATGCCCGTCGCGTTCTGGTAAGGCGCGATGCGGCGCGTTTCCTCCAGCGACAGGCGGGAACCGTACCAGTAAGCGTTCTTCTCATGGCCGTAGAGCAGGACGCCGAGTTCGTCGATGCCGTCCTCCAACTCGTCCTCGTCGAGAACGTGGTGAACCGGCTGCGGGTTGCCGCCGTTGCCGAACATCTCATGCATCGAGAGAACCGCGTCGTTCGCCGGATGGTAGGCGTAGTGGCAGGTCGGACGGAAGGTGACTTCGCCGTCCTTGTCGCGAACGGTGAAGAAGTCGGCGATCGAGATCGCCTCGTTGTGCGTTACGAGGAAGCCGTACTGCGGACCGGGGGTCGGGCACCACGTGCGGACGCGAGTGTTGGCGCCCGGCTGCTCGAGGTAGATACCAGCCTTGCAACCCTTCTTGTGCTTCTTGCCGTTCTTCGGCATCCAGTTTTCGTGGGTGCCCCAGCCGAGTTCGGCCGGCTGCAAGCCTTCGGAGATGAAGCCTTCAACCGACCAGGTGTTCCAGAAGACGTTAAGCGGCTTCGGATGCTTGGTACGCTGCGTGTCGCGCTCGGCGATGTGGATGCCCTTGACGCCGACCTTCTTCATCAGCTTCGCCCAGCCTTCGCGGTCGTGCTGATCCGGCTCTTCGAACTTCACACCGATATCGTTGGCGAGGTTGACGAGCGCCTTCTTGACGAACCACGAAACCATACCCGGGTTTGCGCCGCAGGTGGAGACAGCAGTCGGACCGCCCGGGTTCTTCGCCTTTTCCTTGCGAAGAGTTTCACGCAGTGCGTAGTTGGTGCGGTCGGCATTCTTCATGCTCTTGTCGAAGTAGAAACCGAGCCAGGGCTCGATGACGGTATCGATGTAGAGAGCGCCGAGCTTGCGGCAGAGCTTCATCAGGTCGACCGAACCGGTGTCGACGGAGAGATTGACGCAAAAACCCTGGCCACTGCCTTCGGTCAGAAGCGGCTTCAGCAGTTCCTTGAAGTTTTCCTTCGTGACATGAGCCTTGATGTGCTTCACGCCATGCTTTGCCATGATTTCGGTGTGATCTGCGTCGTCGCGCGGGTCGATGACTACCATCCGGCTCTTGTCGAATTTGAAGTGGCGCTCGATCAGCGGCAGGGTACCGCGGCCGATGGAGCCAAAGCCGATCATCACGATCGGGCCAGTAATTTCGGCATATACCGGGTGGGTTTGTTCCGTCATTCTTTCTTTTCTCCTGTGGAAGGCGACGAAGGCGATGGGCCTTTAGGAATTCATCTGGAAATTGCGCAGAGAATGCGAGATTATCGGCTCTAACCACAAAACGGCGTCACAATAAAGAGCAAGAGCATAAAACTCAGGCGGGAGTGAGGGTGTCCGCGAGCGCTCGAAGCTTCGCGACGAGTTCGGCCTTCTGCAGTATCAGACCTTTATAGGCCGCCTGCTGCTCATCGAGACTATCCAGCTGCGCGGCGAAGCTTCCGGCAAGTTTGGCGGCATTCGGGTGGTCGGCGATCGCGGCTATCGAATCGACATAGACGCGGATGGTGAACAGAATATCGCCCGACTTCGGCAGTTTGTGCAACGTCTGGCGCTCGACGCGAGCAAAGCGCTCGGCGAGCGTGAACGGGTCGGCCGACGGCGGGCGGCGGTGTTTGGAGAGTGGCAAAAATAGTTCATCCGTGACGTTCACGGACCAGTTCAGCCGTTCCACAGGTTGCGAAACCTGCAGGTTATCGAAGATGCGGGTGATGAGTGTCGCGTTACGCGTACCTTCGCCGAAACCGGGCACGTCGGCGTGAATCGCCTGCATCGGGCGACCGAACTTCTCCTGCAGCGACCATGAGGACGGGAAGGCGACAAAGCCGGCGACAAGATGCCAGCCGTCTTCCCTGCGTCGCATGATGACGAGATCGTCCTGAACCAGCAGGCCGGCACGCAGCAGGGGCGGTGCATCCCGCTCGGTTGCATGGGCAACGCTGTCGGCAAGCTTCGGATGATATTCCGCAAGATAAGCCAGCAGGAGATCGAAGACCTCCTGCTGTGCTTCCGCGGTATCCGCCTCGGCAACGAAGATCTCGTCGCGATGTGTCTCGATCAGGCGTCGTTTCTCGCCGACATAGCGGGCCCAATCGTCATCCGGCTCGATCCAGCGGCTAGGATCGAGCGGCATCAAACCGATGGTGAAAGGCCGGGCGGAGCCGCCATAGGGTGTATAGGTCAGAGGCGTCATGATCGCACTCTATGCCGCCAATGTCCCCCGATGGAAGACCGTCCGCCACAGACTGTCCGGATGGGGCCAGATTTGGCTCATGCCCTGACCCGACAAGCCCTCAGTAGTCCCAGAAGACCGGCACCCAACGAAAATCGTCGCCCTCGACTGCAACGTGGCCAACGGACGGGAACGGCAGATGAGTAGCCACCAGCAGTCCGCCGGTCTCCGCCAGCTCCCGCAAAAGTCGGACCCGGACGCGGGCCGCTTCTTCTGGATCGTGTTCGAAACCGTTATACCAGTCGGGGTGTTCGAACCCGACCGCGAACACGGCGTCGCCGGCAAACATCAGCCGGTCGTTGCCGGACGCCACGCGGACCACGCTGTGCCCAGGGGTGTGACCGCCGGTACGTGTGGCGACCACGCCCGGCGCCACCTCTTGCTCCTCATCGAACAGCCGCAGATGGCTGCGGTATTCTTCGGTGAACCGTTTGGCGGCCGCCCGAAGCGCGTCCGGGAACCCCGGCGGCATCGAGACGCGGGAGAAATCGGGCGCCTCCCAGAATTTGACCTCGGCGGCGGCCACGTGGATCCGCAGGTCCGGCCGCAGCCGTTCCTTCACCCCGTCGACGAGCAGCCCGCCAACGTGGTCCATGTGCATGTGGGTGAGCACGATGTCGGTGACGGATCCAAGATCGATGCCAGCCGCCTCCAGTCGCTTGGTCAACTGCCCGGCCCGCGGCAAGTTCAAGTCCGGGTCCAATCCCAGCCCAGCGTCGATGAGTATGGTCTGCCCGCCGCTGCGCACCACGACCACGTTCAGCGCCCAGTCGAAAGCGTCCGGCGGCAGGAACATGTCCTTAAGCCAGGCCGCCCGGGCGGTCGGGTCGGCGTTATGTCCCAACATCGCGGTTGGAAGCGGCAGTACCCCATCGCTGACCACCAGCACGTCAATCTCACCGACCCGGACCGCGTAGCGCGACGGGACCAACTCTTCGGGCCGCAATCTTCCGGGCTGTGAGGTGTTGTTCTGGGTCATACCTGACTTCTGCTGACCCATCGTACCGCGTTTTGCTTCAGCCTGTGACATATTGCGCTCCTGTCTTTCGTGAGAGACATATCGGGCAACGGACCATGCGGACTCTATGGTGAAGCGTTTTGGCGGTCGAGGTACACCTAAGTTTGGGGCGGCCCGTGCTCCAAGTAGAGCACAGTGAATTGGCGGTGCGCCGGTTGTGAATCAGCCCTTTAAAATATCCAATCCCTCGATAGTCGTGGTGATGGCGACCTCGGTGATCTCGTATTCGGCGATGCCATGCACCGTGAAGGGATCTTTTGCGACGTAGGCCTCGATTTCGGCATGCTGACCGACCGCGAGCACCACGCCGCCAGTTCGCGGCACCTTGCGGCCGGAGGCGAGGAACCAGCCTTTTGCATAGCCTTCCTTGACCCAGGCCATATGCGGCTCCATATGCCTGTCGGCTTCCTCGTTCGGCTTCACATAGGTCAGGGCGAGGATGAACATCGCAGAATTTCCTTTCGGGGTGTTGTGTTCCGATGCATGTGAATATTCAATCGGCGCCGAGCCATCCATCTTCTTTTTTGAGCTCTGCGCCAAAGTGCGAACCATTGTTTGCAGCGTGCCCCGGAACAATTGGATGAACCAGATATCTGAGCGGCTTGCCGAATTGCAGGAAGAAAGCGCGGTCCTGATCGCCGTTTACGATCAAGAAGACCGGTTGCGCTATGCAAATGCTGCCTTTCGTTCGACTTTCGCCATCGAACCGGACGAGACTCCCTTGTGGTCGGAACTCATGCGGCGCAATACGAAGGCGGGTAAGGGGACGATCATTCGCACTGCTGATTTCGAGACTTGGCTCGTTTCCGCGCAATCGCGCCGGGGCAAGCTGCCGTTCAGGGCGTTCGAAACCGACGTCGTCGACGGTCGCTGGTTCTGGATGACCGAGACCGTGCAGAAAGACGGCTGGATGCTTTGTGTTGCTAGCGACATCACCTCTCTGAAGCAAAGCGGGCGAGACGTACGGCAGGACCGCGACTTTGCGCTGCGGGCCTCGCAGACGGATGAGTTGACCAGTATTTCCAACCGTCGCTTCATGATGGCGGCGCTGGAGAGCCTGATCGCGGGGCAG
Organism: Rhizobium sp. 01T417; assembly: GCF_056398905.1. Classification (NCBI taxonomy): domain Bacteria; kingdom Pseudomonadati; phylum Pseudomonadota; class Alphaproteobacteria; order Hyphomicrobiales; family Rhizobiaceae; genus Rhizobium; species Rhizobium sp. 01T417. Next base: position 163,624 of record NZ_JBFTQH010000010.1, read on the forward strand.
GCCTCTGGCAATCCCGGCACTGTGGGCTGCATCTGCATCATCGACCTTGATTTCTTCAAGCGCATCAATGACATCTATGGCCACCAGTTCGGCGACGATGTGCTGATTGATTTCTCACGCCGCGTGCAGCCGGTTATCCGCCGACGTGACAGCTTCGGGCGGATCGGCGGCGAGGAATTCATGTTGATCCTGCCGGATACGACCCTGGCGCAGGCCGAACTGATCATAGAACGCCTCATCGGAATGGTGCGCGGCGCGCGTCCGATACCCACCGCACCGTCCTTCTCTTACACCTGCTCTGCAGGGTTGGCGGAGTTGCGGCCAGGAGAGACGGCGCGCGAGGTCTATGCCCGCGCCGACGAAGCCCTGTATCACGCCAAGCAAAGCGGCCGCGATCGGTTGAAGATCGTGGCCTAGCTGAGGAGGCGGGCCGGTATCAGTCCGCGCAACGAATTACCCATATAGAGTGTTCCGGCTGTCAGATCGTGGACAGAGATGCGTCCAACCCGCGCCTTGCGCTGGCAGATCAACTCGGTGCGCAAGACGCCGGCGAGCAGGCCGCAGGAGATTGGCGGCGTGCGCAACACGCCTGATCCGTCGTCGAGAAAGACTGAGGTGATGGTGCCTTCGCAGACCTCGCCGCGCTCGTTCAGAAGCAGAACTTCGTCAACTTCGGACGACGGATATTCGGCGCGTGCGGTCTCGTAGACACCACGGCGCGTCGTTTTCATCCGCAGCAATTTGTCGGCGGAATCGAGACGGGTTTCGGCAATCCGGACCTTCCATGTGGTGCCTTCTGGTATCGGCGCGAAGGGAGCCGTGGTGATCTCGATCTGCCCCAGCCGGTCGAGCGTCAGACGCGTTCGCCGTGCCGTTGTGGCGCTGCTAACCGCTTCTTTCAGTTTCGCGGTAGCATCCGTGGGGTCTGGAAAGCCGATGCGGCGCGCGGAGCGGGAGAGGCGCGCCAGGTGCAGGCGCAGCCTGACGAAACCGGCTTCGGGTTCCCAACGCAGTGTTTCGAGCAGCGAGAAGTCGTTCATCGCGCGATCTCCTGATCGCCGATCGCAAACCGCGCTTTCAGCAGGCACTCCTCGTATTCGGCTTCGGCGGTGGAATCAAAGACGATGCCGCCGCCGACGTTGAAGACCGCCTTGCCATCGGAAAAGAGGCTAATGGTGCGGATCGCCACCGAGAAGCGCATGCCGCCGCCGGGCGCAATCATGCCGATCGCGCCGCAATAGGCGTCGCGCGGTGTGTCTTCCAGCGCGTGCAGGATCTGCATGGCACTGAGTTTTGGGGCGCCGGTGATCGATCCGCAGGGAAAGAGGGCAGCGAAGATATCGCGAATGGTCAGATTCGGAAGGAGTTTCGCCTGCACGTGGCTGACCATCTGGTGGACGGTCGGATAGGTCTCGATGTCGAAGAGTTTCGGGACATCCAGGGTGCCGACCTCCGTGATGCGCGAGATGTCGTTGCGCAGCAGATCGACGATCATGCGGTTTTCGGCTTGCGTCTTTATGTCGTCGCGCATCGCGGCGACGATTGCCGCGTCCTCGGTATCATCGGCCCCGCGTTTTGCCGTTCCCTTCATCGGATGTGTTTCGATCCAGCCCTCTTCGTCGGTGCGGAAGAAGAGCTCGGGCGAGCGTGAAAGCAGGATGGGGCCGCCGAGATCGACCAGCGCGCCGTATTTCACAGGCTGCCTCGAAATCAGCGACCAGAAGGCGGCGCGCGGACCGCCGGACCAGCGGGCGGTGATCGGCATGGTGAGGTTTGCCTGGTAGCAATCGCCCTGACGTAGGTGCCAATGCAGGCGATCGAATCGCTCTTTATATCGAGCAAAGTCCCAACCGGCCTTGGGCTCGCTCAGGAATTCGTCGTTTTCGCTGCGGTGTGTCTGCTGCGCGAGAGGATGGATACCGGCTTCGGGAGTATCGAAGACGCCGAAGGCGAGCAGCGGCGTCTCCCGGCCTTCAGGCAGGAAAGCGGCGAGCTTTTCCTCGAAGAGGTAGCCGGCTTCATAAGCCATGTAGCCCGCCAGCCATTTGCCAGCCGCTTTTGCCTCTTCCATACGGGCAAGGCCCGCAAGGAACTCGGCGCGCGTCCGGGCAATGATGATCTCCGACGGATCGGAAAAGAGCATCACTTGCCCGGTCGTGTCATCCCGGAACAGAACGTAGCGTTCAGCCTTGGTCATGCCTGCCTTTGGATCGAGAGCTTATGCGCTCTTATCAAGCGCTTCCAATTCGTCGATCAGCCCTTCGATCATCGACAATCCCTTGCTCCAGAACGACGGATCGGTGGCGTCGAGGCCGAATGGCTTCAAAAGCTCCGAATGATGCTTGGTGCCGCCCGCCTTCAGAAGCTCGAAATACTTCTCCTGAAAGCCCTTGTCGGCCTTCTGGTAGACGGCATAGAGCGAGTTGACCAGGCAATCTCCGAAGGCGTAGGCGTAGACGTAGAAGGGCGAGTGGATGAAGTGCGGGATATAAGCCCAGTAGGTCTCGTAGCCTTCCGAGATCTTGATCGCGGGCCCGAGGCTTTCGGACTGCACTGAGAGCCAGAGTTCTCCGATATCATCCGATGTCAGTTCGCCGGCCTTGCGGGCGGTGTGGACTTTGCGCTCGAACTCGTAGAAGGCGATTTGGCGCACGACCGTATTGATCATGTCCTCGACCTTCTGGGCAAGCATAGCCTTGCGCTCACGCTTGTCCTTGGTCTTGTCGAGAAGGGCGCGGAAAGTCAGCATTTCGCCGAAGACGGATGCGGTTTCGGCAAGCGTCAGCGGCGTCTGGCACATAAGCGCGCCCTGGGCGCCGGCCAGAACCTGATGGACGCCATGGCCAAGCTCGTGGGCGAGCGTCATCACGTCGCGCGGCTTGCCGAGATAGTTGACGAGCACATAGGGGTGCGCCGACGGAACGGTCGGGTGCGCGAAGGCGCCGGGCGCCTTGCCGGGGCGGACGGGGGCGTCGATCCACTGCTCGTCGAAGAAGCGCTTGGCGATTGCGGCCATCTCCGGCGCAAAGTTGCCATAGGCCGACAGCACCGTGTCCTTTGCCTCGTTCCAGGAAATCACGGCATTGGAGGTTTCCGGCAGCGGTGCGTTGCGGTCCCAGAAGTTCATTTGGTCCATGCCGAGCCATTTTGCCTTCATCTTGTAGTATCGGTGCGAGAGGCGGGGATAGGCTTCCTTGACGGCAGCCGCCAGCGCGTCGACCACCTCGCGCTCGACACGGTTTGCAAGATGCCTGCTGTCAGCAATGTCCTCGAAGCCGCGCCAGCGGTCCGAGATGTCCTTATCCTTGGCGAGCGTGTTGGTGATCAGCGCGAAGATGCGCAGGTTTTCCTTGAAGGTCTTCGCCAGCGCCATCGCAGCCTTATGGCGAACCTCAGGATCCTTTTCCTGGAGCATGTTCAGCGTGACTTCGAGCGGCAGCTTCTCGCCGTCGACCTCGAAGCGCAGGTCCGCCATCGTCTCGTCGAACAGGCGGTTGAAGGCAGCCGCCGAGGTCATCGATTTTTCTAGGAACAGCTGTTCGAGCTTGTCTTCCAGCTGATAGGGCTTGTCCTTGCGCAGGTCGATGAGCCAGGGTCGGTAGTGGCCGGCATCCGGGTCGTTTGCCATGCAGGCATCGATGACGGCGTCGTCGATGCGATTGAGTTCAAGCGCGAAAAACAACAGATGGCTGGAGAATTCGGTGATCTTTGTCTGGGCGTCACCATAGAGCTTGCCGTTCACCGGGTTCGATGTGTCGGAGAAATAAGTAAGGCCGGCAAAGGAGCCGAGGCGCCCGATAATGTCGTCCAGCGCCTCATATTCCTTCAGTGCCTGACCGATGCCCTCGGCGCCTTTTTTTGTCGCGGCATCGGCAAGCTTGCCCTTCCACTTCTCTTCGAAGGCGATTGCCTGTCTGCCGGCCTTCTCCATGTCGGCGGTAAAGGCCGTGGAGGTTGCGGAGGGGTAGAGATCCTGCAGCTTCCAGGTCGGCAGTTCGCCCAGAGCGGCGTCGGTCGCGGAGGCAGCAGAACTTGCCGAAAAATTAATGGCGGTGCCGGAGAGCGTGTTTTTCATCATCGGAGTCCTCTTCCTCTTTTGCGACAGGCTTGACTGTCTATGCCGCTAAAGGCTTGGCATCAAGGGGCTTTCGCCTGCCCACAAGCTCCGTTTCGGGTCGGATTCGGCCTCGTCACAAACGTTAAAATGCAATTGTTTCTCAAAACTGGATGTTCAAGCCTTTCTGCCAAAGTGCCTCTCAGGTTTCGCATGAAGTGAGGCAGCAATGACCGGTTACCATGAGCTCAAGGGTGCAGCGCAGATACTCGTCGTCGAGGACGACCCGATCCAGCGTCGACTGCTCAAGAACGCGATAGAGCGTCACGGCCACGTCGTCCATCAGGCGGAAAACGGCCGGATCGGGCTGGAGATGGTGAAGAGAGGCAGCGGCCTCTATAATGTCATCGTTCTCGACCTGATGATGCCGGAGATGACGGGCCTCGAATTCCTCGAGGCACTGCACGAATTCGGCACGCATGTTCCGGTGATTGTCCAGACAGGGCAGGGCGGTATCGAGACCGTGGTGCAGGCAATGCGCGCCGGCGCCTTCGATTTCGTCGTCAAGCCGGTCTCTCCGGAGCGGATTGCCAATTCGATCTCCAACGCCCTGAAGCTCGACCAGCGCGAGGTCAAGGCACGCGCCGGCCGCCGATCGCGCTCCGGCGCAGTCGGCTTCGATGATATCGTTTCGGCCAGCCCGGCAATGCTCCGCGTCATCGATCTGGCGCAGCGCGCAGCGCAGTCGAACATTCCTGTCGTGCTTGAAGGCGAGTCCGGTGTCGGCAAGGAACTGGTCGCCCGTGCGATCCAGTCCGGCAGCGACCGTTCCGGCAAGCCATTCGTCACGGTCAATTGCGGCGCCATTCCGCACAATCTGGTCGAAAGCATTCTCTTCGGCCACGAAAAGGGCGCCTTCACCGGTGCCACCGAAAAGCATATCGGCAAGTTCATGGAAGCCGATGGCGGCACCATCTTCCTCGATGAGATCGGCGACCTGCCGCTCGAGGTTCAAGTCAAGCTGCTGCGCGCCGTCCAGCAGGGGGAAATTGAGACCGTTGGCGCGCGCACTGCGCACAAGGTCAATGTCCGGCTGATTTCGGCGACAAACAAGGATCTGATCGAAGAGGTCAAGAACGGCCACTTCCGCGAGGACCTCTACTATCGCCTGAATGTCTTCCCGATCACCATTCCCGCGCTCCGCAAGCGAAAGGAAGACATTCCGCATCTCGTGCGCGTCTTCACCGAGCGCTTCTCGAGCGAGCAGAAGAACGGCCGTCGTATGTCGGTTAGCTCCGGTGCATTGGCTTTGCTCACAGCCTATGACTGGCCGGGCAATATCCGCCAGCTCGAGAACGCGATTTTCCGCGCGGTGGTCCTCGCCGAAGGCGGTGAGCTGACCGAAGCGGATTTCCCGCAGATTGCGGCACAGCTGCCCGAATACGAGGTCGTTGATCATTTGGCGCTGGTCGCCGACAACACGCGTGTCGATCGACAAAACGACTTTTCAGCCACCGATTATCCGGCCCATCAGGCCAGCGTCGAAGAGGCGGTTGCACGAATCACGGAGGCGCCCGACAACGCAATTGCGAGCACAAACCCTGCCGGGGATGTGCGCAAGCTCGCGGATGTGGAGGAAGAACTGATCCGATTCGCCCTTAAATTCTATCGGGGGCAGATGAGTCAAGTGGCTCGGAAATTGGGTATCGGAAGGTCCACATTGTACCGGAAACTCAAGGATTACGGCATAGACCCCGACAATCCGCTGAAGGACGCGGCATAGGTTTTCTAATTAACACTCCGGCAATCATCTTTTGTTACGAAACATAAACCACTTGTTAGTGGGCTGTTCACTATGTAAAGAAAAGGTTGAACGCGTGTGGCATTTTTGCCATCGTGTGACCGCATTTAACAGTCAACGGTGTCAAAGAGGGACCATCGGCTGTCTGACGGGGATTGAGTTGCCGGATCTGAATCGGAATACGAGACCTTCGCGCTTGAACTGGCGCACAAGGTCCACGGGCCTTTGCGGAAAGGTGTTTAGGACGGCTATGGCCGCCCTTCTCGCACTCGCCGTTTCGTCGCCTGTTCTAGTCAGTTCGCCTTCCGAGGCGGCAGGCGAAACGCGTAGTCTCAAACTCTATTTCGTCCATACCGGCGAAAAAGCCGTCATCACCTACAAGCGCAACGGCCGGTTTGACCCGAAGGGTCTCCAGCAACTGAACCGGTTCCTTCGCGACTGGCGTAAGAACCAGCCGACGAACATGGACCCGCGCCTTTTCGACCTCATCTGGGAAGTCTACCGTCAGAGCGGCTCGCGCGACTACATCAACGTCGTCTGCGGCTTCCGTTCTCCGGCCACCAACGCCATGCTGAAGTCGCGTTCGCGCAATTCCGGCGTCGCCGAGAAGAGCCAGCATATGCTTGGCAAGGCGATGGATTTCTTCATTCCCGACGTCAAACTGGCCACTTTGCGCGGCATCGGCATGAAAATGCAGGTCGGCGGCGTTGGATTCTATCCGAAATCCGGCTCTCCCTTCGTCCACATGGACGTCGGCGGCGTCCGCGCCTGGCCGCGCATGAGCCGCGAAGAACTGGTCCGGCTCTTCCCCAACGGCAACACGATGCACATCCCATCGGATGGCCGTCCGCTGCCGGGCTACGAGCAGGCGGTGGCCGATTACAAGCGTCGCGTGAGCTCGACGCAGGTGCAGATGGCAAGCTCCGGCGCCTATTCGGGCTCGTCGGTCGGCGATCAGCCAAAGCATAAGACGCTGTTTGCAGCCCTGTTTGGAGGCGGCGCCGACGAGGCCGAAGACAGCTCCGATGATGATAGCAGCGCAGCAGTGGCGGTCGCGAAGGCGACGCCGCCAGCGGCTAACATGCCGAACGCCGCCAATCCCGGCGAGCAAGCGCCCGCGCAGGCTACTGAAGTCGCAAGTGTAAACGCGCCGATTCCGCAGGTGCGTCCGGCGTTCGCCAATCAGCCAGGCGGTAGCGAGATGGCCAGCGCCCTCGTCGCTCCGCAATCCGGAAATGCAGCGCAGCAAGCCCTTTCCGCTGTGACCGAGCAAGGTCAGCAGCAGTTCGCGGATCTCAGCGCCTACAGCGTACCGGTTCCTTCCCTACTCGGACCGCGCCGCTCTCCAGGAGACGCGGAAGTCGCCTCGGCTGATCCATCTGCGATGACGGGGAATCTCGCAGCGGTTCCGACGCCGGGTGAACGACCGGCGCTTGCCGAAAAGCTTCTGGCCGCGGCGAGTGCCGATGCCGAAGCTGAGGACGACATGGTGGACCAGGAAGATACGCTTTCTCCGGCCGTTGCCGATGCCCTCGACCAGCAAAATGTTGATGGCGATCGTCAAGTCGCATCCAACCAGGCGCCGGTCACGAGCGTCGAGCAGGCTATTAACGCGGCAATGCCGCAAAAGGTTCCGGGCGAAAGGCCGCAATTGCAGCTTGCCGCTCTGGTGCCGGCGACGAAGTCCGCAAGCTTCGGCGATGCGTTCGATGCACCGAAGCCGACCGATGCGAATGGACTGTCGCAGGGCCTGCCGACCAAGGGCGGCCGCCCGACGAAGCATGAGGCGGCAGAGGCCGACGCCAGCCGCGCAACGGTTCGCACCGAGCCGAAGCTGACGCAGAAGATCATCTCGCAGTGGGCGCTCACCAATGCCCGCATGGAAATGGTCACCAAGCCGGTCAAGGCGCCTCGCTTCGTCAGCCAGACGCTTCGTGCCCAGCCGACCGCGGTCTATGCCGAGGGCTTCACGAAGACAGCCTCCATCGATCCGGGCCGCTTCAGCGGCACTGCGGTCAACTTCATGGAAGTGCGGAAGTTCGACTCGAACTAAGTCGGACAGAACAAGAATTTCGAAGAGCCGTCGGAGCAATCCGGCGGCTCTTTTGTTTGTGCGCCCAGCATGGGCGCATTCTTGTGGGTGGAAGTCCCACCGTAAGCTGGTCACGGCGAACGAAGAGAAGCGCAACTGCGGAAGGGCGACCGACCGTGGGGAGGAAGCGTGGATCGAAACTGCGGGCCGATGAACAAGA